>JARYME010000003.1 GCA_029907315.1 Armatimonadota bacterium
GTCCTCAAAAATCCGCCACGGATGAGCTGCCGTTTCAATCCTCACCGGTCCCGAAGGACCGGTGCAACGCTCCCGGTCCTCAGCGACCGGGTTGTCAAATGCCAGGTTTCAATCCTCACCGGTCCCGAAGGACCGGTGCAACGTACTTGGAGCTGATACAAGCCTTACGCTCCCAGCCGTTTCAATCCTCACCGGTCCCGAAGGACCGGTGCAACCTATTGGCTTTACAAGACAGGCCACAAAGTGGAGGTTTCAATCCTCACCGGTCCCGAAGGACCGGTGCAACGGACAGCATTCCGTGCAGCACTGCTTGGTCCAGCACGTTTCAATCCTCACCGGTCCCGAAGGACCGGTGCAACGCATGCTAGAAGGCAGAGGCAACTGGCGCATAGGTGTTTCAATCCTCACCGGTCCCGAAGGACCGGTGCAACGTAGAGGCAAGAGCCTAGAAATAGTACCCGTTGACGTTTCAATCCTCACCGGTCCCGAAGGACCGGTGCAACGTGTGCTAGTAACACTTCTTACTAATATCTTATCGTATGTTTCAATCCTCACCGGTCCCGAAGGACCGGTGCAACCTACTAAGCATTGCTATTATTCCCCATAGCAGCCCATGTTTCAATCCTCACCGGTCCCGAAGGACCGGTGCAACGCCAATTCAGGTTCTGATTCACCGTTACTAACCTCAGTGTTTCAATCCTCACCGGTCCCGAAGGACCGGTGCAACCATAATAGCCACTACTACCCAATGCGGTGGGCAAAGTTTCAATCCTCACCGGTCCCGAAGGACCGGTGCAACATCTTACCACCGTTGATGTAGGTGGAACATCTCCAGGTTTCAATCCTCACCGGTCCCGAAGGACCGGTGCAACCCGGGAGTTGAATACTGCATTAGCACAGCACAACATCGTTTCAATCCTCACCGGTCCCGAAGGACCGGTGCAACGTCTTCAGACTGGTAGCTGCTCCAGCAATTATTTGTGTTTCAATCCTCACCGGTCCCGAAGGACCGGTGCAACCAATAGCATCTTCAATCCTCATCGACCTCTTTTCTAGGTTTCAATCCTCACCGGTCCCGAAGGACCGGTGCAACAATGGTTGCTGGTGTGTCTGAGGAAGGCACGCTAATGTTTCAATCCTCACCGGTCCCGAAGGACCGGTGCAACAAGAGAAGATTCCCATTAATCCTACCGGAAAACAAATCTGTTTCAATCCTCACCGGTCCCGAAGGACCGGTGCAACCTAAGTGTAGCAATAGGAGACCGTTGGGGATCGCTAGTAGTTTCAATCCTCACCGGTCCCGAAGGACCGGTGCAACTGAGGATTGAAACACCGCCACTGGCGTGTATACACTGGTTTCAATCCTCACCGGTCCCGAAGGACCGGTGCAACGTTGTGATGTATTTTTATTTTGTTGTGGGGAGGGGAGTTTCAATCCTCACCGGTCCCGAAGGACCGGTGCAACCTGAATGCACATACACATAACAGATAGACAAATCTGGTTTCAATCCTCACCGGTCCCGAAGGACCGGTGCAACGAGTCTGGAAGAGCCGAAATAATCGAAAGAATAGAAGTTTCAATCCTCACCGGTCCCGAAGGACCGGTGCAACTAGGCATAGTACATGCCTATCCACCCAGTTAGCGGTTTCAATCCTCACCGGTCCCGAAGGACCGGTGCAACCTTTACATCTACTCTAGGAGCCGCATTGACTACTGTAGTTTCAATCCTCACCGGTCCCGAAGGACCGGTGCAACTCAATAGACGACGAGATAACTGAGCTTAAGCAAATAATGTTTCAATCCTCACCGGTCCCGAAGGACCGGTGCAACGTAATTTTCATGGACCTCTTGTGGACTCCTAAGCTGTTTCAATCCTCACCGGTCCCGAAGGACCGGTGCAACGTAAACCGAAATTGGGCCCCTACAACCATTGCCTCTTTCCGTTTCAATCCTCACCGGTCCCGAAGGACCGGTGCAACGGATTGAAACTTGAAAACGGAGGTTGGGCAAGGTGGTTTCAATCCTCACCGGTCCCGAAGGACCGGTGCAACAAGTCCATGTTGGCTGCATCGGCATCCGTGCAGTCGTTTCAATCCTCACCGGTCCCGAAGGACCGGTGCAACATAGTAACCCTCCTCCTGCAGTACCGGCTCAGCGTTTGTTTCAATCCTCACCGGTCCCGAAGGACCGGTGCAACATCCTACCACCCCCCTGCTCGGAGCGTTCACCGGCGGTGTTTCAATCCTCACCGGTCCCGAAGGACCGGTGCAACCTTAGTGTCACTCCTCCTCCTCCTCCACCACCAGAAGTTTCAATCCTCACCGGTCCCGAAGGACCGGTGCAACGTCAGCTTCGGCGCACCTGCTGCCGAGCTCGACTTGTTTCAATCCTCACCGGTCCCGAAGGACCGGTGCAACGCACCTCCTTGTTAGCTCCTAGTCTCGAGCACGACGTTTCAATCCTCACCGGTCCCGAAGGACCGGTGCAACGTTCTTAGTTCCACCTTCACTACCGGTATTGTAGAAGTTTCAATCCTCACCGGTCCCGAAGGACCGGTGCAACGACACATTGAATCCGTTTGTGCCCGGCGACGATACTGTTTCAATCCTCACCGGTCCCGAAGGACCGGTGCAACGACGAGTTGGTTGACAACATCGTCGACCAAATCTTGTTTCAATCCTCACCGGTCCCGAAGGACCGGTGCAACGATGCCAATCAGCTGCAACGCTAACTATTCGATCTGTTTCAATCCTCACCGGTCCCGAAGGACCGGTGCAACTAGGTATTTCTAATCTCATCACCCTCAAATGGGCAGGTTTCAATCCTCACCGGTCCCGAAGGACCGGTGCAACTCGTAGTAGTCCCATGTGCGCGGGTTCCATTCTGGAGTTTCAATCCTCACCGGTCCCGAAGGACCGGTGCAACGACCTTACCTTGTCAGAGACCGCAACATTTACTACTGTTTCAATCCTCACCGGTCCCGAAGGACCGGTGCAACCGATTTAGCTTCCCAAATTTCATTCTCATTATGGACGTTTCAATCCTCACCGGTCCCGAAGGACCGGTGCAACTTTAGCTATGCCAATGGACTAGACGGAGCATGTGAGGTTTCAATCCTCACCGGTCCCGAAGGACCGGTGCAACCTACGCCTCATAACGACGGGCGCAGAGGATTCTCCGGGTTTCAATCCTCACCGGTCCCGAAGGACCGGTGCAACACGTTATGGGGGTATTCTGATTATATTATACCATACGTTTCAATCCTCACCGGTCCCGAAGGACCGGTGCAACTCGTTGCTAAATGTTATCGTAGCATTATTAACTTTTGTTTCAATCCTCACCGGTCCCGAAGGACCGGTGCAACGTCCATATCGCGCCCTACGGCAGAATAGCTAATATCGTTTCAATCCTCACCGGTCCCGAAGGACCGGTGCAACCCTATAGGACGTCCTACACTTTCGTCAATCATATAGAGTTTCAATCCTCACCGGTCCCGAAGGACCGGTGCAACTTTAGCTTGTCCTCCTGCTCGGCTAATATGTCCTGTTTCAATCCTCACCGGTCCCGAAGGACCGGTGCAACGTAGACTATTACGAGTATCATCCCTTGGACGCAGTGTTTCAATCCTCACCGGTCCCGAAGGACCGGTGCAACGGAGGGATCAATGATAGAAGTACAACTCAGCGCCTGTGTTTCAATCCTCACCGGTCCCGAAGGACCGGTGCAACACGGGGTCACATCATCCGGCATCACCGATGCGGATAGTTTCAATCCTCACCGGTCCCGAAGGACCGGTGCAACGTCAGTTATACTGCCTAATACGGCTAGCAATACAGCCGTTTCAATCCTCACCGGTCCCGAAGGACCGGTGCAACCTAGAAATCGATGACCCCCGCAGTACACTGATAGTTGTTTCAATCCTCACCGGTCCCGAAGGACCGGTGCAACGACGGGGTCACATCCTCTGGCATCACCGACGCCGAGCGTTTCAATCCTCACCGGTCCCGAAGGACCGGTGCAACTAAGTTAGACATTAGAGCAGGGATTAGGTAGTAATGTTTCAATCCTCACCGGTCCCGAAGGACCGGTGCAACCTCGGGTGGCGTCAAGGAGTTTGTGAGCGGACTGACGGTTTCAATCCTCACCGGTCCCGAAGGACCGGTGCAACAGGCAGAGCTTGGTGTAAGTTTGAACTAGGAGAAGTTTCAATCCTCACCGGTCCCGAAGGACCGGTGCAACTCGCCAAAAGCGGGTCGATGGCGTGCTGCTGTACGAGTTTCAATCCTCACCGGTCCCGAAGGACCGGTGCAACTTTTGCGTGCCCAGGTAGAGCGACAGGTAATAAGAGCTGTTTCAATCCTCACCGGTCCCGAAGGACCGGTGCAACGAAGAGTCAAAGAAGAAGTATGGGAAGACATGCCCGAGTTTCAATCCTCACCGGTCCCGAAGGACCGGTGCAACCAGGAGCAAGACGAATCAGATATCCCTTTTCAAAGCGTTTCAATCCTCACCGGTCCCGAAGGACCGGTGCAACCTAGAAACTCTATTCTTCGCTTCCTCAGTTACACCACGTTTCAATCCTCACCGGTCCCGAAGGACCGGTGCAACGTGTATATGGATGCAAGTTGTTCGGAGACCAGAACGTTTCAATCCTCACCGGTCCCGAAGGACCGGTGCAACTATTCCCGAACATAAGAAATTACTTCGCTCTAAGAGTTTCAATCCTCACCGGTCCCGAAGGACCGGTGCAACCTTTACCCTACCGGTAACATCCAAGTCACCAGTATAGGTTTCAATCCTCACCGGTCCCGAAGGACCGGTGCAACCAGTTCAAGGCCATGCTTCAGCCTTACATAATAAGTTTCAATCCTCACCGGTCCCGAAGGACCGGTGCAACGTCTTTAATGGGTCATCAATCCTGTATATGACAATAGTTTCAATCCTCACCGGTCCCGAAGGACCGGTGCAACACCATAGCTGCTCTCAGCACTACTGCTTACGTATAGTTTCAATCCTCACCGGTCCCGAAGGACCGGTGCAACGACGGAGGACGGAGCGGATAGGCTCCACGAGTGGTGGTTTCAATCCTCACCGGTCCCGAAGGACCGGTGCAACTAGGCAGTCCACCTTAGACCAGTTGGCACTATGAGTACGTTTCAATCCTCACCGGTCCCGAAGGACCGGTGCAACGCTCGATTTTGCAGCCGGTAATACAGCAGATCCTCGAGGTTTCAATCCTCACCGGTCCCGAAGGACCGGTGCAACACGCGGTAGACGACGAGCGCTGGGTAATACAAGGGGTTTCAATCCTCACCGGTCCCGAAGGACCGGTGCAACGATATCCAACACTGGATGAGCTAGTCGACACCGTTGTGTTTCAATCCTCACCGGTCCCGAAGGACCGGTGCAACACGGAGGACGGAGCGGATAGGCTCCACGAGTGGTGGTTTCAATCCTCACCGGTCCCGAAGGACCGGTGCAACGGTTTGAGCAGCCGTCTAACCTGGACGAACTAATAGGTTTCAATCCTCACCGGTCCCGAAGGACCGGTGCAACAGTCAGGGTATTTTGGCTTGCTTAGGACGTGTGAAGTTTCAATCCTCACCGGTCCCGAAGGACCGGTGCAACGCTTCAGACGCAACCGGAGGAAGAATGGGACATCGGCGTTTCAATCCTCACCGGTCCCGAAGGACCGGTGCAACCTACGGGGGCGGATTGGTGGCGGTAGGCGTGGGCGGTTTCAATCCTCACCGGTCCCGAAGGACCGGTGCAACGCAGTTGGCGGAGTGGCTTGCTGTTGCTGCGCAACCGGTTTCAATCCTCACCGGTCCCGAAGGACCGGTGCAACGAGAGATACCGGGGCTTATCCCTTACAGGGTAGATAGAGGTTTCAATCCTCACCGGTCCCGAAGGACCGGTGCAACCTCTTTCTTTTCTTCGAGCGCCCGCGCGAAGAGCGTCTGTTTCAATCCTCACCGGTCCCGAAGGACCGGTGCAACAAGTGCTTAGTTCCGGAGGGGATATCGATGGCAAAAGGTTTCAATCCTCACCGGTCCCGAAGGACCGGTGCAACGAGCTTAAAGCCGCGATACTCAGTCCCGAGGAAAAAGTTTCAATCCTCACCGGTCCCGAAGGACCGGTGCAACCCAACTATGGTAACCGTGTTGTCGATAAGGGGGTCGGTTTCAATCCTCACCGGTCCCGAAGGACCGGTGCAACATTAATACAGGAGGTGCACTACGATGACACTAACCGGTTTCAATCCTCACCGGTCCCGAAGGACCGGTGCAACCGGATTAGCGGTCGGATGGTATGAGCCTACTTACGTTTCAATCCTCACCGGTCCCGAAGGACCGGTGCAACGATAACCATCCTGCCCAAGCTCAGGCGCATCGAACAGTTTCAATCCTCACCGGTCCCGAAGGACCGGTGCAACGGTCAACATTTGCACCCCCAAAGACCGAATTTGAGCTCAAATTGTAGGTGGTTACTCAGTAAAACCGCTATTCCTCGACGCTATCGATTGTCAATGTTCACTGATATTCACGCTCAGGAAACCCGCGAACTCTGCGCGGATCCCCTTCGTGGACCGCGATCGCCACCCTTCCGCGCCAGCGTGCTACACTATCAGCACATCCTGAAAATCGATGTACTTGTCCACACCGTAGGTCTCCAAGTAATCTTCTCGCCGACCCTTCAGGTGATAGATGCGCAAGCTGTCCGTTTTCGGGTTGATGATGCTCTTCAACTTGGCGCGCAGCCGTTCCATCACGACTTCCGTGACGCTGCATTCAAACACGGAGTACTGCACTCTCTGTCCATAATTCTTGCAAGCCTTCGCCACGCGCGCCAACCGCTTCTGACCTTCCCTGTCTTCCGTATTGACATCGTAACTGACCAATATATCCATGCGCATATCAGCTCGACACCCTCCTCCATATTAAGCCAACGTCTGCCACACCTCTTCACCGCCCGCGACGCTCACCTCGGGTAATACGGAACATAATCTCTCAGATCGCCTCTCAAGTGCCTGGCAAGTATTCGTGCCTGCAGGTGTGGCACAAGACCGAGAGGCGTCTTCGATTTCAGCAGCGGATGCTCTACCTCTGTCTGTTTGCGCCTTTGATACGCCGCCAACACTATCTTTCGGCCCTCCTCGTTGAGCAGCACCGCATTGCCCGGCCGAACGTCAAAATGTTCGGGTTTGATCTGCTGCCTGTTTATGAGATTAAGAACCAAGCGGTCGGCAAGCACAGGTCTGAACTCCTCCATCAGATCCAAACCGAGAGCCGGCCTGCCGGAACGAATCGAGTGAAGATATCCCAGCTGCGGATCTAAACCCACACCTTCCGCCGCTGCAACGCAGTCGCTTAGCAGAAGTGCATAGATAAAAGACAACAGAGCGTTTACTCGGTCGCGCGGAGGTCTACGATTCCGCGAAGCAAATTTGAAATGCGTTCTTTGCGCAAGGATCATGAGGTCAAACGCCGCGAAATAATCCGCAGTCGCTTGACCCTCGTATCCGCGCACTTCGTCGACGTCCACTGTTCTCGAAAGCTCCATTAGATATCCGGCGATAGAATCGGCGGACCGCGTGAGTTCCGCTTTTTTATCTGCATCGGAAGTCTCTCGGGCAGCCCGCAGAAGCACCGAACGCATATTGTGCATCTTGCCAGCAACGATACAGCGAGCTATTCGACCACATCTTTCTGGACTCGCATAGGCCTCGTACTGCTGAGCCCTTAGGAGCACATTTCCTGAAACCGGACCAACAACTCTCGCCAAAAAGCGGCCGCTGAGACTCATAAAGGCCACAGTTCTACCCTCCGACGCACACCTCGCCATCAACTGGGGACTGAGCATCACGCTGCCAAAAACGATTATGGCTCCGAGATGGTGCAGCGGTGTTTGCAAGATGATGGTGCCGTCGCACTCCACTTTCACAGTTTCGCCTTCAAGACGCAAGTACGCCCCTTGAGTCTGAACGAACAACGTGTTGAGCAGTTCGCGAGCCATATTACTCAACAACTTCTTTGTCGGACGCCTTGAAAATGAGATCCTCGACGCTTATACCGCGCAGCCTGTTAACTTCTGACGGGAAGCAAACATGCACCAAAGAACAGTTGTGGCATCGAGCATCGTCGACAGGCGGCGGCACATCCTTATTTATAATCAGTGACCTCACCAGCTCTACGATCTCCAAAGTCTTGTTTCGAAGCTCTTGCGTGAACACCACTTCTCTGCGCTGATGTGAAGAACTGGAGTAGGTCGCGCCGCGCAAGACGGCGCGACCGAACATCTCCTCGAGACAAATCGCCTGTGCGCAAAGTTGGAATTCGGCGTGTCTCATTTTGTTCTTTGGAGTAACTTTGTACTCCACCGGCAGAATTGTGCCATCTGGGTGGATTTCGACTACGTCTGCCCTGCCGACCAAGCCATACTCGTCCGACCAGATAGGCAGTGCGCGCTCTATCAGTACCTGCCCGTCCACGGTTTCGTCAGATTCGTCCGCGCGAGCATGGGCGAACGAACCTCGTAGTGTGAACTCGTTGTCCTCGTAAACACACTCGACGTAGATGAGCGCGCACTGCCGCGGGCAGTAGCTATAGTGCTCAACAGCTGAAACTGCTACGAGTTCTTCGTCGAGCCACTCTTTCAATGTCTATCCCGCCAGCTTTGTTAAAGTTACTCCTTCAAACTCAGACAAAGGACCCTCCGGCGGCGTCTCGACCGAATAGTCGGCGAAGGATCTCGGAACCTCAACGCCCGGTATAGGTCTGACCCGCACAAGGTCGAACAACTTGTGCGCGGGAGCACGGCCTACGGCATTATCGTGGGTAAACACGTATAGGCCCCTAAGACTCATGAACCCACGCGATGCAGAGCGGTCGAGGTCCCACATATTGAGCAATGCCTCCCAAAAGACGGAGAGATCCTCAGGTGTGACCCCGGTATCCTGCGCAAACTTAGGCGAGAAGAAGCCCTTTCCGAGATAGAGCCCATAAGGCAGCAGCGCCTTGCGTCCCATCTCGGTGACTTTTCCCCTACCTGCTTCCTCATTCTCACCAACAACTACGGCGGCATCTTCAGGCCTGGTTATGGCAACCCTGGTGATCGATACGTCAAGCGGTGTGATCGGAGTGACAGATCTCGCGAATGTGAACTGGACTGGACCCCTCACCTGACCGCAGTTTACTTCGGTAGTCATCACAGCACCGAACATGCGAATATCGTAGAAGTTGTTGCACATCCACTGTCTTGCCTTTGTGACGTCGTCGCGTTTCTGCTTCGACCCTGTTGTCTGCAGCCCCAGCGCTTCGTAAGCGCGTTTGTGCATGTCGTTGAGAGCGATACCCTTGTTCTGCACATAAATTTTGAACCTCTCGTCGGTACCTCGGGTCAGGTCGACGTAATCTCTGATCTTGCGCTTGATACAGACGTCGGTAACCAGACCGTGCATGGTCTCCGGATCGACGCGGGGCATGTTGCCTGCGTCCGGATCTCCATTGGGATTTCCGTCCTGAACATCAAACAACAGCAAAAAGTCGTGGCGAAGTGATGGGTTGGTGATGAGATCGTTGAGTTTCATTGCTCTACCTCCTCAGCATTTGATTCCTCGAGTTCTTTGAGTTCTTTGATTGCTCTGGCATCGGCTCTGTCTTGTGCTTTCTGGTGATAGTAACCGAGTGAAAACAGAGCCTGTTCTTTTAGGTTGAGCGTCTTGGGAAAGTCGCCGAGGTCCTTGAGAATCTCTTGGACGCGGTTGTCGATAGCCACGTAGGCGCCGGGCTTGGTCTTACGAAGTTTGGACATATGGGCGACTTGGAAGTCGCGCAGCAAGTAACCGAAGACTGTTGCGGGCGCTGACGACGCCGCTCCATAGTAGCGGTCGACCAGCGTAGCCTTCGGGTTGGTGGCAAGCTTCTGCGCTGCTTCGAGCTCAGCCAGGAGCCTGCCGCACAAGTACCCTGGTGATTTGTAGTTTGGTTCGAGCCTTTCCATAAACCCCTCCTCAAACGTTTGGATTTGTGATAGCAAAGCAGCTTTGATTAGAGCTGCTCTTGGACGCGTAATCTGCTGATCTGAGCGACTCCTTTGTAGTGCCTGCGCAAGGACCCAAGTAGGCAAAGGTTGGCCGCTGAGTGCACACCTGACCAACGTGCGAGGCACATTCGCAGCCATCTGGTCGCCGCGAGCCTGACTGGGCTGCAGTGCCTTTGCCAAGCGCCAAATCCCCAGATACGAGTGCGGTTCGCTGCCGTCGGTCTCAACAATCCGTTGAAGCGCAAACCATTTGCTTAAGCTAGCTTGGACACTCGGAACGGTGGAATCCAGCCAGTCGCGTATAACGGTGCGACCGCCAGAACCTGAAAGTGAGAGCGAGTAGAATTGTTCTGGATTGAGGCCCTGCTGTTCGCGGCCGGACTCGTACGACTCGATGAGATTGCGCACATCGTCTGGTTCAGGATTGTCCAATAGAAAGGCTGGACTGAAACCGGAATCCTCACTGGTCCAGAACACGAACACGACAGGGCCAACGTAGACATGGTGGCGCTCGTTCTTTAGCATATAGTTTACTCCCTGGGCGTAGTAGATCCCGCAGGTTCTACAAGTAGGCGCTATGAGCGCTTGGCTCAAACCGTACGACTCAAAGGCCTCTTTGTTGGCGCTCACAATTTGAGTGCCGGAGGTTTGCCCCCCTGGAATGCCTTTTATCGCTACAGGTGAGACGCGATCCACAGGACCGACTTTCCCGCACACTATACATTGCATCACTGGTGCATTTTCCTCGCAGCACTGCTCCGTCCAGAAGAGCCGCACCTCAGGCAGGTCAATGGGCCTCACGTCACCTACTCTGAATGTCACGTTGTCCTCCTTGTTTATTTTCTCAATGTCTCCGCGAGGCACCGTTGACGGATTAGCGGCATAGGCTGCGAGAAATTTTGCCACTGCCTGAACCGCCGGATGTCCGGTTTTATCGGCACACTGCTTGACCAGCTCCCTAAATGACGCAAAATGTTTTGATTGGGCAGGTGATTCGGAGCCTAGACCCAGGACGTACTCCGCTTTATCAGCTATCAACAGCGGACGTATCGCGCTTGTTCTCTTGCATTCGGGAACTATCAACGTGAGCCCCCGGCGACTGTCAGCACCGCTCGAAAGCGGCGTTGTACCACGGTAGTTCCCATCTTCATCAAGCTCAATCTGCCATTTAACCTCGCGAGGACCGTACATCGGCGGAGGAATCTCTGGGATCCGCTTGGCAAACTCACAAAGCTTCTGAAGTATCACCGGACGGTCACCTCCTCGTATATAGATTGGGGCACCCGCAGAATACCTTTCTCGAGTTTAGCTTCAAAGAATATGGGCGACACTCGTCCGCCCGCTTCATACCTCAATTCGCCCAGCATACGCCCGAGATCCTCGGTGACTTCCACAGGAGACTCAGATCCGTCGGGCTCAGCAAAGTCGGCACCGAACTCTCGACAGCCTAAGTAAGGTCTGTGCATACACTGCCCGCGTTGTACCCTGCGCCGAAATTGGTCACGATATTTGGCAACGTCGGCGTCTGCGTGCGGGCGAAGCTCGATGTCTGCGCGGATGATGTAAGCCACATCTCGGAGAGCCAGTGTATGACGCTGAGCACGGTCTTCGTCTGCAAAATAGCCGCCCCCATCCGAAACCCACTTGAAAGCGGAGCGGTGGCTTTGTTTGGTGTTGATCTCGTTGCGCAAAATTGAGAAGTAGCGTATAGGATTCAACACCCATATTTCGCGTACTCGCCAGTCAAACTCTGGCTTCCAAAAGATAGCCTCGAGTACCCCCCGCGCGGCTGATGGCGTAATCATGGGATAACTGACGCGCTCAGCCTTCATTTCGGGACGAGTAAAGCATGCCCACTCACCCCATACTTTGACTTGCAATAGTGGTGAACTTTGCATATGCTCTTACCTCCTTCTTATGCTTTGAGACTGCTAGCGCTTCACGCAATGAGATCTGCGGGATCCTTCAGGTCCTCGGATAATCCGTATAAGTTACTGTATACACCCTCCCAAAGGTACAAGCCTTCAGCAACTTTCCTAACAAGCCCCGCCTTGGCGTAGCGATCGAAATCTCGCCGGTAGACACCGACGCAATACTGCTGAAGCGCACGCCACTCATGGCGTTCGATGACCCCCGTTCTCTCAACTCGGACAACAATTTCGTCCACGTCCGGTCTGCCGTAGCCCACCACAACTGGAACCGTGTCTTCCTCGATCATTTTGAAGCGCTCAGCAACAGCCGGGTAGTCGAATGCTTCCCTGAGTACCGTAATCCTGTAAGCATCTAGGTTTAGGTTCTGCCACAGTCGAGAGAAATACTTTTCGAATACGTTCGGGTCGTGTAGGTTAGTGTTTGGATCGTTCAGCACGTATTCGGCTTCCTTCGACGCAGTAGCGTACGGCCCCTTGGGCATTCGCTGTGTATCAGGACTGAAGAGAATAACTTCTCCATCGGTTCCGCGCAGGCCCTCTCTATTGCATCTGCCGGCCGCCTGCACGACGCGATCCAGGGGACCGAACGCCCGCATAACACACTGGAAATCCAAGTCTACGCCAGCTTCGACGACTTGAGTGGACACAACGCGGCACGGTTTACCGCTCTCTAGCCGCCTTCTGATCTCTTCAATGACTGCACGCCTATGAATCGGACACATCAAAGTAGAAAGATGAAAGACGTCCTCGCCATCAAGTAGTCGGCAAAGATCCAGAGCGTCTTTCCTAGAATTCACCACACAGAGCACCTGCTCGCGCCGACTGATCTCCTCTGCGACTCGCTCCCACGGCCAGTGACCACGCTCGACTCGATATTGAACTCTCTTGAGCAGCTGGAAGTAGCGAGGGAAGTCCTCGACTATCTGGACAGTCTTGTCAAAACCGCGGATGTAGCAGCTGTTTTGCGCGAGCGCGGGTTGGGTAGCTGTGGATAGCACCAAGCTGACACCGTAGTGATCTACAAGGTCGCGAAGTACATCCAGAATAGGTTGCAGTAGCTGCGTCGGTAGTGTCTGAACCTCGTCTAGAATGATGACACTGCGAGCCAAATTGTGGAGCTTTCTGCACTTGGAGGTCTTGTTTGAGAATAGACTTTCGAAGAGTTGCACCGTCGTTGTGACGACGATTGGAACGTCCCAGTTTTCAGCGGCAAGCAGCTGACGTTGAACTTGCTCAGAGTACTCCTCCGATTCATTCAAATCGACAGCGCTGTGGTGCTCAAGCACGTTATGGTTGCCAAGAATACTCCTGTATACCTGAGCATTCTGATCAATGATGCTTGTGTATGGAATGGCAACTATTACACGCCGGAGACTGTGGACAAGCGCGTGACGCAGGGCAAAACCCATCGCTGACCGAGTCTTGCCGCCACCGGTAGGCACGGTGAGCAAAAATACGCCCTGCGGTGCCTCCGCTGCTGCTATGCAGGAAAGGTATATCTCGTGCCTGCATTTGTTGACCAAAGTGTCCGCCGCTTGGCTGAGCAGGTCTTCTTGGTCCCGCTGAAAGCGCTGCCACAGTTCGGGAACGGTTGAGCTGTTGAAGCGCTGAACCGTGCGGTCCGGTTCAAAATGCATCTCAGTATCCAAATAGTCCGCATCCACCAAAGCTGAAAAAAGCATTCGGACGAAAAAGTCCAGGGATTTTTTCTCCGATGTCCACCTCGGCAGTTCCAGCTTACTTGTTGCACGACCTTTGAAAACCTCGTCTGCTAACTTTGCATAGTTGTCGAGCGTATCCGAATTGGAGACATCCGCAAGTTTGCTCTTGGCCGCGCTTAGAGAAGGCAGCCCTCCGTGATGTCCCAAAATGGGAAGTGCCAGGACTTGACTCAAACGACAGGCAAGTGCAGCACCGACGACCTTGTGGTCAACAGCAGGCGGCGGTGCAGTTTTGCCGGATAGCTTCGCTTCCCAGCATCTGATAAGGTAACGCTGAAACTCCGGCGAGGCCTTTCCCAGGTCATGGCAAGCACCAGCTGCATAACCCAGATCTTGAGCCTCGAACGCCGAAGCAAACGACTCAGCAAGCCTTGCTACGTTGTGCAGATGTTCTCTGAGAGGCTGCCACTTACGCGAAAGATTGGGTGTATGAGCGTATTGTTCATTGCTTCCCATTGTTGACCCCCATTGGTCGTGCCTCGCTTCTAAATGAAGACTAACGGCACATACTTCGTCCTCACAAATAATCTTACTTCTGCTTTCACCAACACCCTCTGTCAAAATCTGTCAGTTCTTTTTACATCTGTCTGAAGGCCGGTTTTGGGAGAGTAACAACATCCTAAGGCACATCCAGCTGGCGTCGGATAGCTCCGTGTTGACGAGCAGAAGGAAAAACTTCGACGGGTGTGGTATGTAGATAACGTTCACAGGAGGTTTTCTGCGAATGATTGAAGAGATACGCACAGAGGCGCTTGACCCTGAAAAGTTCATTCAAGAGAAGATTCACGAGATAAGAGAAATTGTAGGTGACGGAACAGCGATCAACGCACTTTCGGGTGGTGTCGACTCCTCAGTCGTAACCGTTCTAGGCCACAGAGCTTTGGGCGATCGCCTGAAGAGTGTGTTTGTAGACAATGGACTTATGCGCGAAGGCGAACCGGAAGAGGTCGTCAATCGGTTTCGCAACTTGGGAATCCCAGTGGAAATGGTCGATGCCCGCGAAGAATTCTTCGCGGCCCTGAAGGGGATCACCGATCCGGAAGAAAAGCGAGAAGCAATAACTCAGACGTTCTATAAACACGTTTTTGGACGCATTGTCCGTGAAAGCGGTGCGAAGTTTCTCCTGCAGGGGACGATCTTAACGGACGTAGATGAGACGGTCGCGGGTATAAAGCGGCAGCACAACGTGTTCGAGCAGTTGGGAATCAATCCTCAGGAAGCATTCGGATATCAGATAATCGAACCGCTCATCCAGCTGCGCAAGGACGGCGTGCGCAAAGTGGGCGAGGCATTGGGCTTGCCCAGAGAAGTGTTCGAACGCATCCCATTCCCAGGCCCAGCACTGGCAGCAAGAGTTGTGGGCGAAGTAACGCCGGAAAGAATAGAAACCGTACGCAAGGCTACATCTGTTGTGGAACGCCTCTTGAAAGACACTGGGGCGTTTCAGTACATGGCCATCCTACACGCGGACAAAATGACCGGCATGAGAAACGGCAAACGCGACTTTGGCCAGCAGATAGAGGTCAGGTGCTGGGACAGCGTAGACGGCCGCACGGCAACTCCGACGAAGCTACCGTTTGAAAAACTTGAGGACCTCGCCAATGCCATAATCAGCGAGGTCCCCGGTATCGTAAGCGTCACCTACAACATAGCTCCGAAGCCGCCATCCACTATAGAAGCCGTATGATCCGCTACGGGGTGTAGAAACCGAGACGCTGTGCCACGCCTGTCATCTCCTTGATCATATTGCTGATGACCTCCACGGGCTTATCTGTAAAGCGCGGGTCGAATTTGTTCAACACCACGGTGTCTTCCCATTTAGGCAAGGCTGCGCGGGCTTGTTTCAACCCAGCAATGTACTGCCTGAACCAGTAGTTCGCAACGTCTCTGCGAATCGGCGGGACACCGCCCGGCCGAACAATTTGTTTCAGTTCGTATAGGGCTTTTATCGCCCGTATATAGCCGTCGATAACTAGGCTCTCATACCAGATGCTGGGTATTCCCAATTCTTTCGCCAGCTTCACCCCCCGTGCGGCAGCCTTTACATCGTTGTTTAACTGTGCTTCGTCGGCGATGTTACCCCACGGAGACGGGTACGCATCCCACAGTATGAATCCGAGAGGCGGAAGCTCGCCTTTTTCCAACCGCTGAGCCACCGTACCCATCGATCGCCTCAGCTCCTCATTCGGAAATCCCGAACCGAAAACGTCCCATCCGACTGGCCCCATTGTCTCAGACCATTCCGCAAACTTTTCCGGATCCTTCCAGCCCTGGCGAACTGCATAGGAATACGCGAACTCCTTCGGCGTGCGTCCTCTGAGATTCCAGGTCCATTCGGCAGCGGCCTCGACATTGAACCTGTAGTAATGCACACGAGGTGTCGCGTAGCCGATCATGCCCGAGAGTCCCTTTGTCACGAACTCGTTCATCCGATAATGGATAAAATGTGCTCCTGTAAATGGTTCGCAGAAACCGACAGTCGGGCTTAGGTTCGGAACAACACCGACCCACCTACCGCGCTCCGCCTCGTCAGCAATGTACTTCCTGAGCATCGGACGTCGAAAGGTATTGTATGTCAGCAGGCTGTGGTAATACGCAATTTCAACCTCAGGCGGGATTTCGCGGAAAACCTCGAAATTGCAGAACTCAGTCGACTCAGCCGTCATGATGCGCAGCTTGAAGGGTCTACCCAACCTTTCCTGAGCTTTCCGCCAAGCATTCACTATCGCACGAGCTTCCAAAACCGGCCACGGTTTGCCGGTTGCCTTGCACTTTTCACATTGGCAGCCCACCGCTCCTCCCAAATTCTCAGTCATCCAGGTATCTACACTTGTCACATTGGGCAGGCTGGCAAGCTGAACCATCCATTCAGCCAGTGCTTCCACGACTTCCGGCTGCGAATAGCACATTACACCGTGGTGAGTTGATCCTTTGCCCTTGACCTGTGGGTAAACCTGCATTATGTGACCGGACGACTGCTCAAGATGCAGGATTACTGGGCTGAATTCGATTCCATAGCGCGGTCCTTCTGTCACGAGCGGCTCTCGACCCTCCTTCAGTTTCGCGAAGAGCTTGCCATTCTGATCCACCCCAAGAGCTGATATTTGCTCCATCAGGTTCATCTTCCTATCGCCTAACCACTCTAGGTGAGCGAAATTGTCCGTTCCCCATAGGCCCCTTTTCTGCATATCAGGCCAATCCAACACTTCGAGAACTGGCATCGTAAGGCTGTCAGCTGTCTTCTTGGCACTGACCAACTGTTGCAGAGTTTTCGCTGCATAGTAGAGCCCTCGGGAACTAAGAGCAATGAGTTTTATATTCTTCTCGTCGGGTGTTGTAATTCTGTATGCTTGGTCGGCATTCTTGAGGTCTTTCAAGGATTCTGAGCCTGGTCCGCCAACTGTTAGAGTCACAGTAAATGCTGCGTCGGCATCTCCCTCTCCACCGAAAAGTTCAGCAAGCTCTTTAACAGCTTGGTCGACAACTATGTCCTTCGGCGCCTCACAGACGATTCTCACCTTGTGGACAGGCACGATTACCTTAGCGTAGAGCTTGATGGATTTCGGAAGTGGCACCGTGTACCGTATCCAGTTTGTCGCTTCGTCCGTAGTGAGCGTCGATGCCGACACCTGGCCAGCCACTGCACACAGCATTACCAATGCGCTCAATACTGCGGACAACAAGTTGCGAAACACAGCCGTGCTCCTCCTAATTTTGAGATTGATAGTATGGTCGTATGAATGATACTAACACTTGTTGCAGTCGTTCGCAAGTATCTGAAAGAAGCACTCTCTAGGTGCGTACTGAGCGTTTGAACCGGTCGGCCCAACAAAACGGGCTCCGGACACATTTTCCCTAATCCGGAGCCCGCAGTAGAACCTAAACTCGCATTATTTGTGAGTTCTCATAAATGGAAGCCGTTACATCGCACCACTTGGCGGTGTGCTTGCCGGCTCCTTCTTCTCAGGCTTCTCCACCACGACCGCTTCGGTAGTAAGTAGCATCGATGCGATACTTGCAGCGTTTTCAAGAGCGATTCGCGTCACCTTAGCGGGATCGACAATACCTGCTTCCAAAAGATCCTCGAACTTGCCTGTCATAGCGTTGTAACCCCAGCCTGGCTTACCCGCGCTCTTGATCTGCTCGACAATCACAGATCCTTCAACGCCCGCGTTCTCCGCAATACGCCGAGCAGGCTCCTCGAGCGCCTTCTTCACTATACGCACGCCGATCTGCTCGTCTCCGTTTACCTCGATCTTGTCCAGAGCTGGTATCACGCTAAGCAGTGTAACACCGCCGCCCGGCACGATACCTTCCTCGACCGCTGCCCGCGTGGACGAAACGGCGTCTTCGATGCGCGCCTTCTTCTCCTTGAGCTCAGTCTCAGTGGCAGCACCTACTTGTATGACAGCCACACCACCTGAGAGCTTAGCCAGTCGTTCCTGGAGCTTCTCGCGGTCGTAGTTGGACTCCGTTTTTTCCAGCTCAGCCTTGATCTGCGCAATTCTTCCCTTTATAGCCTCAGGGCTACCCTTACCCTCGACTATCGTGGTTTTCTCTTTCTCAATAATGACTCTCTTCGCCTGGCCGAGCATATTGATGTCGACGGATTCCAGCTTCACACCGAGATCCTCAGTGATAAACGTGCCACCTGTAAGAATTGCGATGTCCTGCATCATCGCCTTGCGTCTGTCGCCGAAACCAGGCGCTTTGACTGCGGCCGCGTTCAGGGTTCCGCGTAGCTTGTTGACGACCAGAGTTGCCAGCGCTTCGCCTTCCATATCCTCGCAGATTACGACCAGCGGGCGGCCAACCTGAAGCACCTTTTCGAGAAGAGGCACAATATCCTGAGCAGCCGAAATCTTCTTCTCATACAGCAGTATGAGCGGGTCTTCCAGGATAGCTTCCATGCGTTCAGGATCGGTGATCATATACGGAGAAATGTAGCCCTTGTCAAACTGCAGTCCTTCGACCCACTCCAGCGAAGTGGTGGTACCCTTGGATTCCTCGGTGGTAATTACGCCGTCCTTGCCAACTTTTTCCATTGCGTCGGCCACAAGTTCGCCGATCTCTTTGTCGTTAGCTGAAATGCTCGCGACCTGTGCAATCTCTTCGCGCTTCTTGACAGGCTTGGCAACCTTCTTGATCTCTTCTACGGCAACCGCGACGGCTTTTTCGATACCACGCTTGAGAGCCATCGGATTAGCTCCAGCAGCGACAGCCAACATGCCTTCGTGAACCATAGCTTGCGCAAGTACCGTCGCGGTAGTCGTGCCGTCACCTGCGACATCGTTAGTTTTAGAAGCAACCTCGCGGAGGAGTTGCGCACCGACGTTTTCGAATTTGTCCTCGAGTTCTATCTCCTTGGCGATAGTTACACCATCGTTGATGACAGTAGGACTTCCGTACTTCTTCTCGATCATCGCGTAGCGGCCCCTAGGACCGAGAGTGACCGCAACCGCGTTTGCAAGGGTGTCTACACCCTTTTCGAGAGCTCGACGAGCTTCTTCGTCAAACTTCAGTTCCTTTGCCGGCATCCTCTGTCACCTCCCGTGTTTACTTGTCCTCCTTGCAGCAGCAGCTCTGCTTCTTCTCAGTCTCGAGAATTGCCAAGACGTCATCTTGCCGAAGAATCACATACTCTTCCGTGCCCACCTTGACCTCTGTACCAGCATACTTGCCATAGATGACGCGATCGCCGACTTTAACGTCCATCGGCACCTTCTTTCCCGACGACAGCTGAGTGCCCGGTCCAACAGCTATGACATCGCCCTCTTGGGGCTTTTCCTTGGCACTATCGGGCAACACAATACCACCTGCCGTCATCTCTTCAGCAGAAACCGGTTTAACAATAATTCTGTCTCCTAACGGCTTGAGCATATTTGTTCCTCCTCCCATCAGGATGTGCAAGATGCACGGATTGGCACTCTCTATGTTAGAGTGCTAATCCGGAAGTTATTTTATACGTACCATACCCACTTCGGCAAGTACCTATAACAGGACTGGGCCACTCTAGGAGCAAAGGGACTTACACCGTGAGCGGGAAGAACGAACCCACCTGGAGAAATCCGGTCGCTAAAGCTGGAATCGCCTAGTGGACGCCGAGTCTCGCCCTGATCTCTTCTGCCGTCAAGCCGCTTACCGCAACCAGTTTCTCTCGGCTTCTCTCGCCGTTGACGATTCTAACGTCGCTTTTGCGAACTTGAAGGACGTTTGCGAGGAACTTCACCAACGCCTCATTAGCGGCGCCTTCTAGCGGCGGGGATGTTACCTTAACACAAAGAGCGTCTCCCCGCCACCCCACAATCTCGTTCTTTGAACCCCGTGGGATAACGCGGACTTTTACAGTGTCGTCGGCCATGCTTCCGATAACCCTATCCTTCGGCTCTGCAACTAATCAGCCCCTCATAAGGCGTCTCAGCATCTTGTCGGGGTCCCATCTAGGTCTATCTGCGTGCCACGCGATGAAGATGTGGCCCTGGTAGACCAGCTCGCCGGTATCGCCGATTTCCACCCAATCCCAAACATCATCATGAACTTCGAATTCTCGGTGCTCACCGTCCTCGCACGCGAAGACCAAGGCTTTTCGGGTGTACTCCATTCGCATTTCCAGTGGATCAATGTCTTGGGTGCCCAATTTGTCGACAATCTGAGCGCGTATACTGCGCGGCTTTTGGCGTCTGCTGCGTATGTAGGGTCCCCACCCTTTTACTAGCGCGTAGATCACTATACACCACATGCATACGATCCACGCGACGACAACAAAAATAACTACCCACCTACCCATAACGCTTACAGTTTACACAATCGCCTTGCAGCCGTCGAGCGCAGTACCCCGCTTGTTTGACACCAAATCGCTCTGTGCCTATAATCAAACGCGGCGGCACAGAGCACATAAGAGGATACTTGCTATGCTGAGACCGGAAGACTTTTTCGATCTTCAAGGGTTGGAGTTTCGAGCCGTGTTTGACGGCTGCGACAAAGTCTGGGAAGCTCTTCTGAATGTCGGCAGGTTTGTACTGCAGTATATAACTAGTATTGACCCGGACGATATGATTCGCGGCAAAGTTATGCCCGGGGCACATATTGATGATCGAGACGCGGTAGTTATAGGCGAGGGCACAGTTGTCGAGCCTGGTGTGTTCATAATGGGACCTGCGATCATAGGCAAGAACTGCCAGATAAGACACGGCGCTTACATTCGCGGCGACGTAATTGTAGGCAACAACTGTATAGTGGGACACGCGTCAGAGCTTAAGAACTGCATAATGCTCGATACCGCACAGTGCCCTCATTTCGCTTACGTGGGTGACAGCATTCTCGGAAGAAACGTTAATCTCGGTGCGGGCACAAAGTTGTCAAATGTTCCTGTCTTAAGCGTGAAGGATCCAGTGACTGGAAAGCGACCTTCGATCAAGCTCACTATCGACAATGTAGAGTACGATACGGGACTACAAAAATTCGGAGCAATAATCGGCGATGGATGTCAACTCGGCTGCAACGTAGTGACGAATCCAGGTTGCTTGATTGGCAAAAACACCCTGGTCTATCCTTGTGTATCGCTGCGAAAAGGATACTATCCGCCGAACACGATCATAAAGCTGTCCCAGGACGTCACGGCTGTCGAACGAAAGTAACTTCCACACCCCTGCGGCCGCTTTGATTTGGGCGGCACACCGCAGTAACCTACACACCGCAGCAATCTAAAGCTGCTTAGTGCTACCTTCGGCTCTACTCGGAATCAAGCCGATGCGCAACCTCTGACGATGTCCACGAAGTATTGGTGTATGCGGGTATCGTCCGTCAGTTCGGGATGAAATGCGGCCGCGAGGTGAGGCCCCTGACGGACCATCACGATTCTTCCGTCTGGCAGACGCGACAACACCTCAGCGTTTCCGCGCACTTCTGATACGATCGGGGCTCTTATGAAAACCGCACGAACCGGCCGACTATTGCATATCGCCGGAATCTGCAAGTCAGTTTCGAAGCTATCTATTTGTCTGCCGAAGGCATTGCGTCGAACCGTTATATCCATCAGTCCAAGGCGATATTGGTCGCTGCCCTCGATCTCACGAGCAAGCAGAATCATACCGGTACACGTGCCGAAGATTGGCATACCCTCTCGGGCGCGATCCTTGATGGCCTCATCAACGCCGTAGCGAACCATGAGTTTGCCGACAGTGGTGCTCTCTCCTCCCGGGATAATCAAGCCCTCGCAGCTTCGCACCTCCTCAGGCGTACGCACAACTAGCGGCACCACACCGTCCAATCGGTGCAGCATTTCAGCGTGTTTTTCAAAATCTCCTTGCAGTCCCAATACCCCAATAATCGTGCGGCGCATTGCTCTCCTACTACCGAAAAAACGAAAAATGAACACATGCCCGGCATCCTGAATACTGCATACAATGCCGGGCATATCGGTTAAACTCACGAACCAAGAGCTACCAAACTACCAACCGCGCACCGAAAGCAGTTCTTTTTCCTCAAGCTGCCGAACATCGATACCATCCATAGCCCGTCCAAGGCCTTTGGAAAGCTCAGCGATGATCTCCGGCTTGTCGTAGTGAGTTACGGCATCGACGATAGCCTTTGCGCGCTTCGCAGGGTTTTCCGACTTGAAAATGCCGGACCCTACGAAAACCGCCTCAGCACCCAACTGCATCATAAGTGCAGCATCAGCAGGAGTTGCGATTCCCCCGGCAGAGAAATTAGGCACGGGCAGCTTGCCTGTCCTGTGAACCTCGAGGACGAGTTCGTAGGGAGCCCCCAGCCTCTTGGCTTCGGCCATCAGCTCGTCTTCTCGCATGCTCTGGATCTTGCGTATCTCGCTCATAACAGTGCGCATATGGCGCACCGCTTCCACAATGTTGCCGGTTCCAGCTTCACCTTTAGTGCGGATCATCGCGGCACCTTCGCCGATTCGGCGCAGCGCTTCGCCCAAATCACGACATCCGCACACAAACGGAACGTTAAACTTGTGTTTGTCTATATGATGCTCCTCGTCTGCCGGAGTCAGGACCTCGCTCTCATCTATGTAATCGACCCCCAAGGCTTCCAAAACCTGCGCCTCCACAAAGTGACCGATCCGCACCTTGGCCATAACAGGGATTGATACCGCACTCATGATTTCGAGTATCTTCAACGGATCGGCCATGCGCGCCACGCCGCCTTCGCGTCTTATGTCCGCGGGAACCCTTTCCAGAGCCATAACGGCGACGGCGCCGGCATCCTCAGCTATTTTGGCCTGCTCGGCATCGGTGACGTCCATTATGACGCCGCCTTTCAACATTTCGGCAAGCCCTACTTTTGTGCGCCAGGTAGATTTCTGCTCCTCAGTCATCAATAATCACCCTTTCCAGCAAAAGCTGAGTTGTCGGTTCAGGTGGTAGCTCTGCTGCAGTATTTGTTACCATTATAGCACCTCGAATTCGAAGCTTGCTACCTCCTGTACAAGCACAAGGGTCCTGCAGCCACACTCTCTAAGCTGTGCTGACACTTGCAACTGCTTGCCGCCCGTTATCCTCTACGCCCACCGATTCTGCTTGATTGACTCCACAGTGGTTTCAAGCCAGCGTATCTCTTCTTCAGATGTCAGAACGCCTATTTCCAAGTGATATTCGCGCGTTTCGCCCGGTTTGAGGAATTGAAGCCTGCCCGCAGCGCGGTCCTTGTCGCGACCTTCCACTCTACAGTTGGCCGGCTCCAGACCGACCACGTATTCGCGCGCCCCGTTCATCTTCCACTGTGTGAATTCCGGAAGCTCCGACTTCTTATACTTCACATAGAAACCAAACTTCAAATCGTAGTTTACCAGCCCCGCATAGACGTAGCCTTCCGCATCTGTCGCCATATCGTGATAATAGCAGCGCTCGCGAAAGCCCACGGTTGGCGGATCATTGAGGTAATAATGCTCCTTGTCTACCTCAGCGTCGGCGTCACGAGGCGTTGCGCTAATGGTCGGAGAGATAAGCCGACAGCTGCTGTCTACAACCGGGAAACCACCGTTGATGTGATACAGTATCATATGCGGGGTTCGCCGAGGACCTTCATTTGTTACGGTGTCGTCGATCCAGAGCTTACTCTCGCCGAGCACCGCGGTTATCCTGCGCTTGAGCAAGATGTTCTCACCGAAGAGCCTTGACTCCCTGATCTTGCCCTGTGCCCACATGCGATATTCTTCGCCTTCCCACTCTCCGTCCACCCATACGTTGGAAGCAGGCGTATTGGAAAATCTGCCGTGAAGGCCAAGCTTTTCTCCATTGTCCTCGCAGGGTGCACCTGCGTAGGTCAGTCCACATGTCGTCACGAGCCCGCCTGGAAAGTTCCTTAACCAGCCTAATCCAGGTTCCTCGTAGAACATCGGGCTCATTTCGCCCGCCGCCGACAGCCAAGCTAACGACCTCCCATTGTGCTCCGCAGCGGTTATGTCGAGTCCCCGGCCAGGCACAGCAAGGAATCTGAAGCCCGAGCCCGTGTTGAACTCAACAGCCTCAACGCCCGCGTGTGGACCATCCGTCAAGACGAACTTCCTTACGCCGCCCAGCTGCAGTATATTGCCCACACGCTCGAGTAGTTCGGACTTCGTATAATCCCTCCCAAACAGCTTCGGCATCGCGAAACCTCCAGTGCAACCGCCAAAATCCAGCGGCAGTCCGTAATAGCCCGTCCTTTGAGAACCGGCATTTAACTTGTTAGCACCAAGGACGCGGAAATCCTGTCTTTGGTATACTGTCAAATGCTATGACATTCGACGGGCTTATTCTCGCTGCGGTAATTCACGAGCTGAACACGCTAATTGTCGGCGGCCGTGTGCAGCAGATTCGCCAACACAACGCCACCGACATAACTCTCGAACTACGCGTGCCCGGACACACCCATCTGCTGTATCTCTCGGCAGACGCGAGGTTCCCGCGAATTCACCTGGTCTCATCCTCCAAGCCCGTACCTCAACAGCCACCGCATTTCTGTATGATACTGAGGAAGCACCTGGAAGGGACAATTCTTCGAGAGATCTGCCAAGTAGGATTCGACCGAATAGCGCAGCTGCGCTTCGCACGAATCGGTCAGCCTGATAGGCTACTCACAGCCGAAATAATGGGCAAGCACAGCAATCTGATCCTTACAGGAGAGGACGGGAAAGTAATAGGCGCGGCGAAATACGTCGGCGCGTCCATAAGCCGGTACCGCCAGATCTTACCAGGGAAAAACTATGCTCCGCCGCCCCATATGACAAAGATCGCTCTGATATCCGAAGACGCGCAGGACCGCATTGAAACTGCTTTAAAGCACCTCGCCAGCGGGCGAGTCGATGCGGAAAGGGTTCAAAAGTGGCTCGTCGACACATTCAGTGGTTTCGGCCCGTTCCTCGCAAGCGAGGTTACTGTCCGCTGCTCAAAAGCAGACGCAATCGATACCGACCGGCTGCTCGAAGAACTGTTGGAGCTGCGCAATATCGTGCTCGAAGGACGCTTTGACCCGGTGCTTATCACAAGCGAGACCGGTTCAGCCATAATGGCTTACCCAATTCCGACGACACAATTTCCTCCAGAGCAGCAGCACAGTAGATCTTCAATTAATTGGGCTCTGGACACGGTATACCTGTCAGTAATCCCCAGGGCTGAACTGGAAGACCTCAGGAAGACCGCCACAACTCTCTTGCATCAGGAAATTGATTTCCGACAGCGGTCTATGGAATCTGTTGAGAGGACTGTCTCGGAATCTGCAAGAGCTGAGCGTTACCGACAAATAGGTGAACTAATACTTGCAAACATCCACACGATCGAGAAGGGCAGCACAGCAGCAAAGCTGATTGATTACTTCGATCCCTCTATGCCAGAGATCGAAGTAGAGCTTGACGAAAAACTTACGCCTCAGCAAAACGCAGAACGTTACTTCAGACGCTATAAAAAGCTGCGCGACGCCGCAGCAAGTGCCCAGGAACGACGGCCCAGGCTAGCGCATGAACTAGCAGAGTTGAAAGAAGCCCTCGACCAGGTAAACTCTGCCTCTACTACCCAAGAGCTTGAGAGCATACTTGACTCGCTAAGAGAACAGGGACTTCTGAAAACCCAAAAGCAAATGATCCAACCTGAAGCCGAATTCGAAGGGCATCAAGTAAGGCGCATCACAACAGATGACGGATGGGAGATACTATACGGCGAAACAGCCGAGGCAAACGACTACTTGACACAGAAAATTGCTAAACCGAACGACATCTGGATGCACGCACGATCAATTAAGGGAGCCCACGTCGTGGTTCGAACGGCTGGCAAGTCGAGCGGTGTTCCGAAAAGTGTAATTGAGCGAGCCGCCTTGATAGCAGCGCTGAACTCCGAAGCTAGGCATTCAAATCTCGTACCAGTGGACTACACGTTTAGGAAGTACGTTCGCAAGCCCCGGGGTTCACCGCCCGGGTTCGTGGTCTACAGAAATGAAAAAACTGTGGACGTCAGCCCCAGGGAAGCGCAGCAATAGACAGCTCAGGCACGGCGTCTGCGCAGGCCGGACTCCGCAGCCAAACGTTCTCTTAGTGTCGGACCGCCCAATTCTACCTCGCAGACTACGTCGCGTATACCAGGCTTGTTGCGCAACGCTTTGATGATCCTTGTCAGCTCCTGTTCCAGATCGAGATCCTCGTAGTAGCCCCTCAGCTTATCGAGCCTGCCCCTCAAATAGGCGACGCCGTGAATAACGTGCACCTCAAGCTGACTCGTGTCTACCGGGTGCTTTGCCAACTCGCGCCTAAGTTCGCGACTCATCGAAGCATCAACAATGGACACTTCGATCGCCCCCTTTCGGGCTTCGGCGTCCTGCCCGGGCGTTATTCTACATTGTGCATTATACCCCAAAAGCAAGCACGAGGGGTAATAGATTATTTCTGACTCGTCCACCAGTCAAAACGATCAATCACTTCTTCAGGCGAAGCGGTACCGGTTTGCCCAATCTTTTGTATTGTTATGGAAGCCACAATGTTGCCGAGCAGCGCAGCATCGACCAGACCGGACCCCGCACACAACGCGGAAATTATAGCGGCAGTGCAACTGTCACCGGCACCTACAGGATCGATCTCTCCCGTGACGAGCACCGCGGGAACGTGGACCACATCACCGTCTACGACGAAAATGCCGTCTTCCTGGGCCGTCAAGAACACGGGTTTGCCAGTGCGTTTGCTCAGGTCGACAGCGCACTCTTTTGCCTCCGCAACAGTAATGCTGGATGGCTCAACAATCCCAAGGTCCAACCTGGCTCTTCCACGAACAGCATCAACCGCCTCAAACTTGTTGGGTTTTATGATTACGTCACGATACTCGCCAATTCTCGCCCGAGAATCCGCAATAAACGGCTTGTCCTCATATTCCCGAGCCAATCGAGCTATTTCTTCTCGGACGCGATCAGTTATAACTCCGACGTTGCGTTCCTGGACCTGGTCGGCTATCACTACACCGTCTACACTCGGCAGTACCGATCTGAGGCGGCTGATAATCTCGTCTTCGAGGTGTGACTCAAGGATCTTGCGGTTCTTAATGTCTATGCGTTCGAGTTCGCGTTCTTTGCCATGCTCGCGTAACATTGGCTTTGTGTAGCAAGGAGTAAACCGCTCCTCGCTCTCAATAATATGGCTGTCGTCAGCACCTATCCGACGAAGAGCCCGTTTCAGCTCGAAACCCTCCCCGTCAACGCCGATTACGCTGATGCAAATCACGCGGCCAACCCCCAACGCTCTTAGATTTGAAACGACTGTGCCAGCCGCGCCCGGAGACAAACGCCTATCTACGACTTGATGCGCTGTAAGTCCCGTCTCGACCGATTTCTCAGCCAAAGAGGATTCGATAACGAAGTAACGATCCAGGAAGAAATCACCCACAACCGCAATGGTCTGGTTGGGCAATTCAGCCAATATGCACTGTAAGGTCTCTCTGTCCACTTCTCAGCGCTCCTCCGCTCGCACTTGGTCGGCACGTTCCACAATCCGTTTCCAGAGGTTCGGCAGCGTTACTCTGTGATCACCCCTAATATAGAAGCTCTCGCCGCCGTCGGCCACCGTTCGGACGAGTATAGTCTTGAAAGGCCTATAGTAATACCTCGGATCCGACTTTGGAGCCTCTCTCGAAAGATCGTCGCCCAGGTCCAGCATGTCGAAGACCGCCGTCGCAAACTTCGAAAGAGACTTGCCGCTCTGTCTCGCAACGTTTCTCGCCATAGAGAGCGCTTTTAGGTAGACCTCAGGACCCATTACAGCCGTTCCGTAATTCAGGTAAACCCCGTTCTCAAGCCTGGACACCGACTCCGCAAACACCAAAAAATCATTGTAAGTGGCTTTGCCCAGAGCCTCAGAATTGCAATTCGGATGTTGATGAATGATGTCCTGACCGATGCCGACGTGCACAGTAACTGGAATTCGCAATCTGTATCCGGCAGCAAAGATGCTGACATCTCTATAGGGGTACTTCCCGCGTTCAATCCAGCGGCCTACAGCCTCTCCGAACCCTATGTCGTCACGAGCTGCCTCGACAGCAATATCGTTCAGAAGCCCCGTTTCACGCCACATACCGAAGCGGCCCGTCTTGATGTAATGGGCAACACTCTCAGTCGTGGCACCAATCATTGATAGCTCGAAGTCATGTATGGCACACGCGCCGTTTGTGCCGACGTGAGTTACAAACCCACGCTCCATAAGATCGACAACAAACCTCGAACAACCCTGCTTGATGACGTGCGCACCCATCATCAGGATTACTTGATGCCCTGACCTTCGCGCGTTGACTATCCTCTCTGCGAGCACATCCAGCTTGGGATCGTCGAACTCCTGTTCGATCTGTCCTAGAGGGAGCACATAGTCAAGGGTCATATCGTGCTTGCGCTCCGCCAGCGGTTCGAGGAGTATCTTGCTTCTATCAAACTTCTCGTAAGGCATCTTAGTCTCCCATCCAAACAGTCAATGGGTAATCTGTATGAACTTGGGCTTAGTAGCAGCGATCAGGATGATCGGAATCTAGAGCACGGGAAAAGCATCTCCAGCAGCGGTTCCGGATCTGTATAGTCGGGTATGATTAGGTCGGCTCCGGCTCGGATCAGTCTTTCCCGTTTCCACGCGTTGATGCCGCGCCTAGCAATTTCATCTGAAGCAACTCCAACCGCCAGACCGCCAACCTGCTTGCAATTCTCAATCTCTACGAAGCCGTCGCCGAAGGCAACAAGGCTGTCACCTCCGAGATTATGCGACTCCAAGATGTGCCTAATCACGGTTGCTTTTGATCGTTCCCAATAGTTGTCTAAAGCTCCGTAAATCCGGTCGCCGAAGAAAACGTCTATCCCCAGGGCTCGCGCTTCATCCACTACGTAAGGGTGGTCTGTGCCGCTTGCAAGGTACATTACGACGCCCCGTCGATCAAGCTCAGCAAGAAAATCGATCGCACCTTCGATTACCATGTCGCGCGGGTTTATTTGCCCAGACTTGAGTCCCAAAACACGCGACTCGATCCTTCTCCATAGTCTTGCATGATACTCACGTTTATACTCCAGAGGGTCGCGAGGTTGACCGCCTCTAGCTTTCACTTCCTCAGCCAGTCGAATCATTTGATAGATCGTATCCTTGCCGGTGAGTAGGTCCACGTAGTCGCGAACGTAAGCTCGAAGCTCATCTTCGGATTCATGGTTCGGAGTCTTGAGCAATTCCTCAACCATCATCGGCACCATTACTTCTTGCCAGCCTTCGCGTATCACAGAGATGGTGCCGTCAAAATCGAACAGTGCCGAGCGAATTTTGCCTATTCGAAGATTAGGGTTTACTACCTCTATCTGCAATCCTACTTTTCCTCTACTCCTCTGCTCGCGTGCTTGATGGCATACAAACTAAGAGCGCGCTGTGTACGCATATCCAGCGAAAGCCTAACCGACCCAGCCGACGCTGGAACGAACTCAACAGCATCTAGAGCGCTGCGGCCGCGGGAGTCAAAGACATACATCACCACAGTAGCTTCGTCCGTGTAAGGGATCTCAACCGGCGTTGAGAAGTCGATCGTCAGAGTTCGCAGTCCGGGATCAAGCTTGATCGGCTGCTGCTGGGAACAAACGCGCTCGCCGCTCCCTAAGGCTATGCTCAGGAAAGCACAGCCAGCGATTTTTCTGTTTACCTTGACCTGCACATCAAAACGGCTGAACGCCTGCAGCTTCATAGGGGTTTTAAGCCTGAGCGTGGTACGATCGCTCCAGCGGCATTCAGCAGGAGGCAGTGTTACAACCGGCAGATTCTCTATGAACTCCCTTACGTAGCCGAAGAACCGCTCCGCGCCTATCTGGTGCCAATTGTAGCTGTTGTATAAATCAGCACCCAGCGCATAAGCTACCCGTAGATCCCACAAATGCAGATCGATATGCCTACCGTCGTTCTCTTCGCGGTTCAGGTTACACCAGGGTCCCCACTCGCGGACGCGATAGAAATCGGAGGGCTGAGACCACATGCCCTCCAATCCGGTCCGCGCGCCATTGGCATAACCCCACTCAGAAGCGGGATGGTGTATGGATCTCCCGGGAAATAGATTGCGAAGCTGCAGCGTGTGTGTGTAAATGGGCACGTCCTGCCGAAACCGGTGCTTCTTCAGCGAATTTCTTGCAGCGTCAACAGTGTTCTGCACGTAGCGTCCCACGTTCCGGTGAAGCCAAGCAAGCTCTTCAGTAGAAAGACCATCAGCGGGGTTCAGGTCTACACCGTCTCTAGCCGCTGCAGCAACTGTCAGGGGATTGAAATCCGCCCACAGTGTCTTGCGATTGGAGTTGGGATTGCCCGCCTCGCAATCCGAGTCCCAATACCGGGGCTCGTTCTCCAGATATATCCCCTTTATCCATGAGCAGGAATCGCCTGTGATTGATTTGAGGTGAGCGAGCGCCTGGTCCAAGCGAGCGTAACGATAGTTGTTCAGAACCTCGCTGTTCATTGTAAGCCAAGGACAGTTCGACCATTGATTGGGCACCGAAAGACCATAATGCCTGTTGTAGCGGTCTCCAAGCAAAACAGCAAGTTGCCTGTTGTAATCACCTTCATCGTCAGGAGAATAGCAAATCTGTTGGTATTTTATATCGCCGAATTTGCTGCCCTGCCCGTCGTCGACCCATATCGGCGTTCCTGCCCACCAAGACACCAACCCCAAGAGAGCTGGCACTCGGTATTTTTTCGACCAATCGGCGCACTGTTGGATTTGGCGGCGGACGTCTGTACTATCCCGATTGGCATAGTAGATTTCTGAACTGAACCCCGTGTTGATATGGTATTCGGGCTTCCCGACCACATTCCGCACGAGCAGCTCCAACCACTGTTCGCGCTGATCCGGACTGCCGTCGGGAATAAGTCCCATTATGGTAAACCTATCCCAAGCAAGTAGATCTTCCAGGGCAGACCGCTTTACCAGCTTTATCGACCGAATCAACACCGGCTTCGACTTGGAGCCGTTGGTAGAGTGGTTCGTTATTTTTATGGTTCCGACGGGCGCGCCACGCACTCGCAAAAAGTAAGTTACGGGACCAAATCCAAGACTAGTGCTGCAGCGTTCATAGCTTCCGACCCCGCTACCTGATATTCGGTACCTGTATATGAGCCGTTCAGGCGTGTCGGGATAGACCTCAGTGACGGCCACATAGTCGCCCGTTCCTGCCAGCTTAAACTCAGCCTCTTTGTAAACCGCCTCAGCCTCGTACACAACCTTGTGAGAACCGATATAGCCGGTGACGCGCACAGTCTCCCCCAAACACGAGGATGAAAACAACACAAGGCACAACACCAACAACCTAACTGGGCCTATCGAACACACGTTTCGATGCAACTCCATGGGTTCGCGCGGCGAAGTAACAGAAGAATACACACCTGTTACAGCGGATTAACGGGTTTTCCGTTCACGCGCTTTTCGAAATGACAGTGGGGACCGGTCGAAAGACCGGTGCTTCCAACCCTAGCGATAACTTGTCCCTTTCGGACTTCTTCGCCCACGCTTACAAGAATGCGCGAGCAGTGACCATACAGCGTGGAAACGCCTCCGCCGTGGTCTATTACGACCGTATATCCGTAAGCACCCTGCCAACCGGCTATGATTACTTCGCCGTCGGCGGCAGCGCAAATCGGCGTACCGGATGAACAGGCAATGTCAACGCCGGTGTGAAGTTTGTAAACCCCCGTTATTGGGTGTACTCGGTATCCGAACGTCGACGTAATCCTCCCGGGCACAGGCAGCCTGAGCCCTCCTCTAAACGCTCTAGAGTACCTAGCGCGACCAGCCGGCGTGCTTTGGATGCGCCTAATCTCTTCTTCGATTCGCTGCGACTGAGCAAGAAGCTCGTCAAGCGCTCGCTCGTAGAGCTCCTTGCTGTGCTCTATCGCCATCAACTGTTGGCGTTTGCTTGCAACAAGGTTGGCAACTTCGTTGCGCTGCGCAACCAAACGCGCGTGCAACCCGCGGATCTCAGCCAATCGACGTGCTTGGCGCTGCCTATCCCTTTCAATCGCGGCTTCATCGGCCTTGATCTCAGCAATAAGCCTTGCGTCAGAATCCAGTATTCGCTTGATATAGTAAGCTCGAGTGAGGAACGTCCACATATCGGTGGCACCCAGAAGCACGTTTAGATAGCCAAGGTCCTCACCCTCGTAGATATCGACTACTCGGCGCGCCAATAGAGCTTTCCTGCGAGCGAGTTGTTTTCGTGTTCGAGCAAGCCGCTTCATCGTCGCTTCGAGGTCTGCCTGAGCATCCAGCAGCCGCAGTTTGTTGCGGGCGAGGCTCTCTTGTGCTGCTTCTAAGCGAGCTTCGGTCAGTGATAACTGACCAATTACGGTCCTCTTCTCGTTTTCTTTAACCCTGATCTTGTGTCTAACGACCTTTATCTGGGCTTGTATTTTCTTCGCTTTGTCGAGTTTCGACTTGAGCGACGTCTTTTGGCTGCCAGAAGCACCTATCAACCGCCCGCTGCAGGAGCACAGCGTTAGAAAAGCAACCATCAACGCAATATGTTTCTTGTAGGGAATGAGCCTCATTGTGTCGTTCAGCGCGGAACGAACTAGTCGTGAAGGAAGCGGCGTATCGAGACGAAACTACCTGCAGCGCCTATCATCGCGCCGACAACAACCAACCCACAGGCAAGCTCCGCACGACCTACACCGCTACTTATCCTGCCTAGAAACACTATCTTTTCCGCCATTAAAGCCACATACTTGCCGCCTAAAGTCAGAAAGAACCACGCTAGGATTGCGCCAACAGCTCCTAGGACAACGCCTTCGATAACCAATGGCAGTCTTATGAACTGGTTGGTGGCACCGACAAGCTGCATAATCTTGATTTCCAACCTTCTCGCGTAGAGCGTCAGCCTGATGGCATTGCTTATGATCAGCGCCGTGGTTCCAAGCAATACGAGCACTCCAGCAATGCTCAATACCTTGATAACTCGCAGCACGGCAAGTATGCGATCAACAAGCTCTTTGCTCTCATTTACACGGTCCACGCCATTTATGAGTCGTATCTTGGCTGCGATCTGAGCTATCCTGCTGGGATCAGAGACCTTTACGTCGATAGCGAAGGGCAAAACATCCAGAGGCACTCCTGCGCTTTCAAAGTCGGGCCTATCGCGCTTGAACGCTTCCCATTCCTTCTTTCGATCGCGCACCTTTAAGTCCACAACACCTGGGATGCCTCTAATCTGTTTCAAAGCCGGCTCTATGTCCGCCAACGTCTTGCCTTCAATAAAGACCGCTATTTCAAACTGGTTCACCCGCGAAAGTACAAATCTGTTGGCTGCCAACGCAAGCAGGGCAAAAGTGCCGAGAACCCCAAGCGAGAGAGCTATTGTGGTCACCGATGCAAACGCCATTAAACCATTCCGGCGTATGCCGGTGAAAGCTTCCTGAATCATGTACTCTACGTTCCTAAGCCCCACAGCGCAGATCCTCAGCCAACGCAGTATGCTGATAAACGCCTCTCTGCTGATCCCGGACCACGTAACCCGCCTCCAATTGGATTACGCGCTTCTTCATCCTGTCAACTATCTGGTTGTCGTGAGTGGCAACCAACACTGTGGTGCCGTGGGTATTTATCTGATCCAACAACTGCATTATTTCCCAGGAGGTGTCTGGATCAAGATTGCCGGTCGGTTCGTCAGCAAGAAGCACGGTTGGATAGTTCACGAGTGCACGTGCAATAGCGGCTCTCTGTTGTTCTCCACCAGACATCTGGTGCGGAAAAGCATCGCACCTATGGCAGAGCCCCACGAGATCCAAAACTTCGGATATGCGGCGCCGTATTTCTCGCGGGTGCTTACCTATGACTCGCATGGCAAAGGCCAGATTTTCCCACACGTTCTTTTGAGGCAGAAGCTTGAAGTCCTGAAACACGATTCCAAGCTTGCGACGCAGATACGGAACTTGAGCAGGCTTGAGCGCTCCCACGTCCTCGCCGTCAAGTAGGACCGTACCCCTCGTGGGAGCCACCTCGCGGTAGACAAGCTTGAGTAGGGTCGACTTACCACTGCCCGTCGGCCCCACTACAAAAACGAAATCACCCTTGCCGATATGGATATTGACATCGTTGAGCGCCCGGACGCCATTCGGGTACTCAACGGTCACGTTCTCAAACCGGATCATTGCCGACACGTACCTCAATAGGCCATTATACAGACCTATCTGAGACTGTGCAACGTCGACCAGATACTACACGTGAAGTAAAGGACAGGCAGCGTGTTTCTCTCGTGCAAACACAAAGCTTGCTTGCTGTATGCATTTATCTCAGACGCTCAGGGGTTGCCTGGTACCATTATCGGTATTTCTTAACTGGGCCATGACGCTGTGGTGTCGACCGTAAGACCAGTAGATCAGTAGTCCAGTAGCGAGCCACCCAAAAAGCCGAAGCCAGTTCTGCCAAGGCAGCGAGAACATCAGCAGCAAGCAGAATCCCACGCCTAACGCCGGAACAAACGGCACTCCTGGACACCTGAACGGCCTGTTTGCATCAGGGTTTGTCCGCCTCATAATGAGAACAGCCAGGCAAACCATAACAAACGCAAGCAGGGTGCCTATGTTTACAAGCTCCGCAAGTATGTCCAGAGGCAAAAGCGCCGCCAGTGAGGTAACTACACAGCCAGTAAGTATGGTCGACTTCCAAGGCGTTCGGAACCTGGGATGCACCGCGCCGAAGAAACCCTTGGGAAGCAGACCGTCGCGAGCCATCGCGAGAAGGACCCTCGGCTGGCTGAGCATCAGAACCAGCAGGACGGATGTAATTCCTACGACTGCGCCAAAGGATATCAGGTACTTGGCCCACGGCAGCCCTACTTGACTGAACGCAACCGCTACAGCAGCGTGAGGATCCAGTTTGTTGTATGGGACCATACCAGTCAAGACCGCAGCAACTGCAATATAGAGCAATGTACATATAGCCAGAGAGCCAACTATCCCGATCGGCACATCTCGCTGGGGATTCCGGGCTTCCTCAGCGTGTGTAGACACGGAATCGAAACCAATATAGGCAAAGAAGACCATCGCGGCACCGGCGAGGACGCCTGCCGGCATATGGTTAGGTCCCAGCTTGCCCAGAATCGGTTTGCCTAGGAATGAGAGCCCTGACCAGCCGTAAGGAGCGAATCCTCCGTATGCAACCCAGTTCTTGGGATCCACGTGAAATGCCCCGACGACGATAACAAATAGCACCACAGATACTTTGAGAATAACCATCGCTGCATTTGATGTGGCGCTTTCGCGGATGCCCTTGACCAATATGGCAGTAATGATGATTCCTATCACAACTGCAGGCAAGTTGATGACGGAACCGCTGGCAACAAGATGTCCGTGGTGAACCTTGAGTGGGGCGGCAGAGACCAATGCAGGGACCTTGAAACCAAACATGCCTATAAATTCTTGGAAATAGCTCGACCAGCCTTGAGCAACCGCGGCTGATGCGACGGTGTACTCCAGCACCAAGTCCCAACCGATAATCCACGCGAAGAGCTCACCAAGCGTGGCATATGCGTACGTATACGCCGACCCGGCTACCGGTACCATAGCGGCGAACTCCGCATAGCAAAGAGCGGCAAATATGCACGCGGCTCCTGCGATTATAAAAGAGACAATAAGAGCAGGACCTGTGGTTTCCAAAGCGACCTTGCCAGTGATAACGAAAATGCCCGCACCGATAATGCAACCTATGCCTAGGCTCATCAGCTGCACAGGACCCAGCACGCGTCTCAGACGGTGCTCACCTTCCATTTCCTGCAGCAGCAGCTCTAGCGGTTTCCGAGCAAAAAGTCTATCCCTCACTGTTAAACTCCGACAGTTTGTCAAGATATGGCTGCATCGACAGCTGCGCTAACAAACAGCAGATGGTGGATTCAGCGCCCTCGTTGAGATTGCGTCCCTGCGGCGAAAGTGCATCAGAACAACCTCCGGTTACCGGGTCGTAAAGCGCTTCGCCGACAGAATTGCGACCAAAAAACCAATCGAAGCTGATTTTGGCAAGACGCAAGTATTCCTTCTTGCCAGTCGCGTCATAAGCGGCAAGATACGATAGCGTGTGGCACATAGGGTCCACTGGTTGCTGATCGTACCACGCGCGCTCGCGGTTTCTGAAGTACCACCCATTGCAGCCTATCGGGTGAAGCACGTCATCTATGACGCACACCGATGTGAGAAAATCGAGGCTTTCCTCTGCTACGCGAAGATACTCTTCTTTTTGCAGAGCCTGATAAGCGAGGAAAAGAGCTCTCGGCATCATGCCGTTGGAGTAAGTCAGCCAATCCTCAAACCACGCCCAATCCGGACTTGCATTTCGCTCGAAATCCTCGCACATAGAGTCTGCAAGATGGGTCAACATCTGCCTAATCGTATCGTTCTCGGGCATGTACTTCAAGTAATAATAGCATCCCGAAGCCATGTACGCCCTCGCACGAAGACTGAGCGTTACGGGGATCCAAGGCACGGCGCGGTCAAACAGTTCTTTCGCCACCTTCTTTATGTTGGGATGCAAATCAGCTGCCAGAGCATACCCACAAGCCCAGAGAACTCTCCCAAAGCAGTCCTCGCTGCCTTGATCGTCAAGCCACACCTGATCGTAAGCCATAAAGTTGTGAAATCGACCGTTCGGCGTCTGCGCATAGTGAATGAAGCTCAAATAGGTGCTCGCAAGCCGCAGTATAGAACGAGACTGTGTGCGCTCGAACTCCATTATTGCAGTTATCAGCGCACGTGCATTATCGTCGGTGGTATATCCTGTCCTGCGGTTGGGAATAGAAAAGATGGCGTGCTGTATCACGCCTGTAGAGTCCGTCAGCGTTTCCAGATGTTCAAAAACAATAGGTGGGTAGATTTTCGGTGCTTCTCCTTTCAACAAGGCTTCCTACTTACTTGCTGACTTACCCGTTGATTGCGCTGATTCCGCCAACTCTTTGGCAAGACGCCTCCTGTTCAAGACCCTGTGGAACAAGCCCAAATAGTCAACAGCGACGTTGAACCAGGCCGCTCGCCGACCATACCTATAAGCTGCGGCTTCCAAGCTTTCTTTAAGTTCCGGGTCATCGAGGATCCGAATTATGGCATCCGCTATCGAGTCAGGAGACGCGAAATCGACCAGCAGCCCGCGGCCATCAGCTAGTACCTCCTCTGCATATAGGTAGGGCGTACTCACGATAGCTTTGCCGCACCCTAATGCGTACGCCAGCGTACCGCTGGTGATCTGGTCTTTGTTGAGATAGGGCGTTACGTAAACGTCGGTGGCGCACAAGTATCTTACCAACTCATCAAGCGAAAGAAACCGGTTGTTGAACCTCACGTGCTTTTCCATTCCGAGTTGAGCCACGAGTTCAATCAGCATATTGCGGTAGGTCTCGCCCTCGTACTTGCGCACCCCGGGGTGAGTTTCACCCAAGACCAAGTATATGGCAGTCGGGTGTCTTTCGACTATTTTTGGCATTGCCTGGATTACGTACTCTATTCCTTTGCCCCGGTTTATCAAGCCAAAAGTAGAAATGATCGCGTTGTCCGCCATGCCCAAGGCCCGTTTCACCCGAGCCGCCGGCACGCGGTGAACATTCGGAACACCATGAGGTATCACAGTAACCTTCTGAGGATCTGCGCCATATACGTCCAGCAGTATCTGCCGCCCTACTCTGACCATAACTATTGATACGTCGCAGAGCCGAATAATCTCCTGGACAATTCGCTTCTGATTCGGACTGGGGTTCTGAAGCACCGTATGCAAAGTAGCAACGGCCGGCTTTTCTAGAGCCTCAAGAAAATCGAGGATATACTCTCCGTCGGGCCCACCGTAGATCCCGTATTCATGCTGAACACTCACAATGTCTGCGTGCGAGTTGTTCAGAAATCGGGCTGCTTCAAGATACGACTCGCGCTGCTCCTTGTATATTTGGAAACGTACGATGCGCTCATACGGCTCGATCTCGTGCTCACGGCGAACCGCCACTACGATGGGCTTCGAGAAGGGAGTGTACTTAGCAACAGAAGTGACAACGTCTTTGGTAAACGTGGCAATCCCACACTCGCTCGGCGGATACGTAGCGACATATGCCGGCTCTATCTTATTCATCGACTCTCTAAGGAGTCTGAAAAGCTTTATGTCCTCGCTCTTCAAGAATCGCACTTCGTCCCGAAGCGCGAATTCCTCAGGAATAGTGATGTCTAGTTCTTTCGACTTGTCGATTTTAGCCATTACCAGTTCGTCCTTATGCCTTTTTGCAGAACCGATATACTACTGCGACTCGTCTCGCTTCAAAGACTCGACTGCCTCGCTCTCGTTGCGGTAAATCGGAAACACTTTTTCCAAACCCGTAATCTCGAACACTTTGCGAACCTGCGGTCTGGCACCCACCAACACCAATTTGCCGCTGCGCTCGCTTACACGCTTCAATCCGCCTACGAGAGCTCCCAAGCCCGAACTATCAATGTACTCGACGTCCGCCAAGCTTACTACGAGATTCGTACAACCCTTTTCAAGAGTATTGATCATAACCTCCTTAAAGCGGCTGGAAGTGTAGGCATCTAATTCACCGGTCAACCTGATGATGCCCAGGTTACCATCCATTGTAACATCTACACCTAGGTCCATTTCCATAGCAAAAACAGCTCCCTTCCTAGCGAGCTACCGAAAGACTGGCTGAGCAATGCCAAGTATATGCCTTATGCAACGAATCAGACAAACCCTTCTCAGCCAGCACCACGTAGCCCATAGCCGTCCTACTTTTTCCCAACTGCAAGCACAATCAAAACGGCGTACTTCGCTTGACCTGTGAGCAGGTAAGATCCGTCTCGAGCGAAGGAATTCGCTTCCGAAAAACCAGAATACTAAGTAGCGGGAAGTCGGTGAAGATGAGCACTGCACTTATCGGCGGCACAGGAATTGATGAACTGAGCGAGTTCACTTCTGGCAGGCGACTCGAGGTATCCACGAGATTCGGCCATGTGGAACTTGCTGAAACTTCCTTGGGCGGCAGGACGGTTTTCTTTCTGCCCCGCCACGGATTCGCGCACTCAGTGCCGCCGTCATTGATCAACTATCGGGCGAACATAGCCGGTTTGAAGAAGCTTGGCGTGACACGAATAATCAGCCTGTCTGCAGTAGGCTCATTGACTCCGGAACTAAAAGTGGGTTCCTTCGCGATCCTTGGTGACTTCATCGATATGACGAGACGAAGGCCGGGAACCTTTTTTGATGAACCCGGGAGCCCAGTAGCACACACGGACTTTTCTGAGCCGTATTGTCCTGAGCTCACCAAGGCGCTTGTGGAAGCGTGCCGCAAGCAAGGTGTTTGCTTCCTCGAACGAGCCGTATACGTAGGAGTCGAAGGACCGCGGTACGAAACCCCAGCCGAAGTGAAACTCTTTGCATCCTGGGGAGGACACGTTGTCGGAATGACAAACGTGCCTGAGGTTGTCCTCGCCAAAGAGGCAGGCATTTGTTTTGCCGGGCTGGCAATTGTCGCGAACCTTGCGTGCGGACTGGGCAAGAATCGACTAACACACGAAGAGGTACGCAAGGTCGTTGCAGCGTCCGGCAAAACTGCGGCGACAATTCTGAGGGAAGCGCTACAACTCATCCCCACAGAAAGAAAATGCACTTGTGGGGAGAACTTGGCATTGGTGATATAAAGCCTAGAACGATGTCTGCGCCGGAACTATACTTAGGTGCCAGCAAGTATACGATTTGGTTCTTTGCGACGTCTGCCGCCGCTGTGGGCGTCGCAGCGCTGTGGCCGTTTACACGAAAACCGAAAAAAGAAGAAATCGAAAAATCACTCTCTGAGCACGAAGCAGGCTCGCCGACGGTAGACTTGGTCGAATGGGGTATACGACTTGGACAACTCGGCAGACCAGAACTGGCCGTCCAGCGTCTTGAGAGAGCGGTGAAAATAAACCCTCAAGATGCCTCGGCGTATTACAATCTCGGGTTGGCACTGCTCGAAATGAAACAATACCGCAAGGCTGCAGAGGCATTCGACAAGGCACTTCAAATTGAACCGGGTCTTGTCAATGCGCGCATCAACTTGGGATGCGTTTTCTTCGCAGCAGGCGAATATGACTCGGCAGTGGCACAATTCGAAAAGGCAGTCGAGTTGAAACCGAATGATGCAGACGGATGGTTCGGACTCGGATGCGTTCGCCTTGTTCTGGGCAATGCGGAAGGATCTGTTGAAGCGTTTGAACAAGCACTGAGCATCAACCCAAAGGATGCAGAGGCGAAATTCAACCTTGCATGTGCCCTGCTCCGCAAAGGTGACCGAGAACTTGCGGAAAGGCAACTTCAAGAGTTCCTGGAAGCTGCTGGCAACGAAATGGCGCAGCAGCGAGCTTACGCAAGGCGTTTGCTGCACAAACAAGAGCGAGAGGTCAGCGATCAGTGATGGCAAGCTCGTTTCATAACCCTCGAGTCCTCGTACCGCGCGACAAAGAAGAGATTGCAGCCGAGATGCGTCGAGTCGGACCAGAAGAACAAGGCATATCTCATATGCTGCCGAAAGCACAGCATTTTCTCGTAAAGCTGGAAAAAGTTCGCCGACCGGTCGCACACATCCTCAAGGAAACCTTTCTATCCAAAGGGGGAGATGCTGTAGTCAACCGCGGGCTAATAGTAGCAGCGGTCGATGAGTCAGATGTCATACTATGCGGCACCCAAAAACAATATGATCAGGCTTTGTCCTCGCTCCGCGAGCAAGGATTCGGCTGCGACAAGCTGGCTGAACAGATTGAAACTGCCATCCGCAACTACATCAGTCCCCAGGTAGCTGCCGCATGGCACGAAGACGAGCGCGTGACAGCAGTTCTCGAAGCCATAGGCAAAAGGACGCTAATCATGGGGATTCTCAATGTAACTCCGGACTCGTTTTCGGACGGCGGTCGGTTTATCGATCCCAAGGCAGCGGTTGAACATGCCCTGCAAATGGTTGAGGACGGCGCAGACATAATCGACATCGGCGGGGAGTCTACGCGCCCGGGCTCAGACCCGGTTCCAACCGAAGAGGAAATCAAAAGGGTGGTGCCGGTTATCGAAGTTTTGGCTCGCCGAACGAACGCTGCGATTTCCATCGATACGTACAAAAGCGATGTAGCGCGCGCTGCCCTTGACGCCGGCGCCTGTATTGTCAACGACATAAGCGCAGGCCTGTTTGATCCGAGGATGCCGGCGCTTGCAGCGGAACGAAAGTGCCCTGTAGTGCTGATGCACATCAAAGGGACTCCAAAAGACATGCAGCAGAACCCAAGCTATGAAGACCTGATGGGCGAGATTTGCTCATACCTGTACCAGCGCATACGCGCCTTTGCAGATGCGGGACTCGACGAACGACTGCTGATGATCGACCCAGGGTTTGGTTTCGGCAAGACGGTCCATCATAACCTCGAACTGCTGCGGCGGCTGAGAGAACTGAAATCCATCGGCAGACCCATCGTAGTCGGAACGTCGCGCAAGTCAACCATAGGCAAGGTTTTAGGTGACCTGCCTGTAGAAGAACGATTGGAGGGTACAGCCGCAACAGTCGCCATCGCCGTTGCAAACGGAGCAGACATCGTTCGAGTGCACGACGTCAAGGAGATGGCGCGGGTGGCACGTATGACGGATGCCGTCGTAAGGCCTCCGGCTGCCTGAGTCAGCAGGCCGCCGTTTAGTATCCGCAGGCTGAGCGGTTCCGATCAGGCTTACTGAACAACCTCCACCTTAGGTGGGGCAATGAAGCCGAAATACTTCTCAGTGCAGTCGCCCTGCTTGGTGTCTCCTTCGTGTACGTATATCCGATACTGGAAGTGCAACTTCTCACCTGATCTAATGGTGTGATCTCCTGTCCACCCGCGCTCAGGTTCGTAGTACTTCAAGGCGAAAGGATTGGCGGCGAACAGGCCGTAGTCTCTGACGTGCCACCGCGTCGGATAACGGAAACTGGACGGATGATCCATAATCGTGATGCCGAAAACTGAGCCCTGCACTGGTCCGTAATAATCCACCCAGTGAGCGGGCCTTCCCCAGTTCTCAGCTTCTGTTCGAGCACCATAGGAATTGACTATCATACCCCCGCGGTCGCCGTCCATCGAGGTTGCGACTCGAACAGAAATGATACCGCCTTCTTTTGTGTCGCCCAAATGCACGTCGCCGTATGCACCAACGAAATCTATCACGGCGTCAACTATCCTCTCGCTCTGGAGATTCCAGATTGTGAACTCGCGCACATCTTCCATCTGAGGAGTGCCGTCGCTGCTTGTCCACACATTGCGGGCACGTATAGTTCCAAAAACCGGACCGCTTGTAACCTCTTCGAACTCAATATGCCTGATGTAGCCGTGCCCAGGTGCTTCTGACCAATTGTCCGTACCATTCACTTCGCCGTAGGCAACATAGACCGATCTATGATGCGGGTGATCGTGCTTCTCGCCCGGCACATCATCTCTCATTGGAAAATGACGTGTTACAGGGACATCGTTCGGTCCGATAAAGGGATACAAAAAGGGCCGCGGCCAATCCGTTCCATAGTGGTAGCGTGTGAACAACTTTCCCGCGATTTTGACCTCTAGGCGGCCGTCTCGGAGATCTGTAATTTCAACCCCAGTGGTTTCGGACACAGGTTCTCTATCAAGGCGATATTCTTTGATTTCGCCTGGTCCGATCTTGGGTTCTATCCAAGTAATTTTTGTTCTGCCGCCGAGCTGTTGCACCTGGCAGGGAATCCGAGTGCCACTTCCATCAACAAGCGCAGCTACGTCGGAAAATTTTGCACCGTCGACAAAAGCCACCATTGGGCAATTGGAGTAAGTGTGCGGTCCTGCTGTAAGCTTGATCTTCATTCGAACACTCCTTTTAGATACGCTATTGATTGATTAGCAATGGTGATTGGATCCGGAGAGAAATCAAATACCTCAACTGATATCCAACCGGAGTAGCCTATAGATTTTAGAGCAGCCGCAATCGGACGAAAATCCGTGCTGCCGAACCCCGGCCCGCGCTTGTTTGCATCGTTGGCGTGAAAGTGTCTGAGCAGGGAACCATGCTTGCGAATAATTTCGGGAATGGGAGTACTCTCAGAGCTCATCGCCTTCACATCGAGCAGAAGCCGGAAATTCTCAGACGCCACTTGCTCTATCATAGCAGCCGCCTCGTCAGCCGTATTTATGAAGTTTGTTTCTTCTGGAGCAAGCGGCTCTAGGCAAAAAACCAACCCCAGTTTCTCAATCGTAGGCACTATTCGGCGAAACGTGTCAAGAGCATAGGTCCAAGCGGTATCAAAATCCAGCCCCTCGACAATGCTTCTTTGCTGGGGCGAGCCGAAAACCATCACCGTCCCGCCAAGATCAGCGCATAGCTCCGCCAGCTCGTTGAGGTATGCCACCGTTCGGCTACGAACCTGCTCATCCGGATGATTGACGTGAAAACCCTCAGTCTTGGCGAGCAACCAATGCAGACCTACAATCTGCAAGCCGAATCGATCGGCAGTCTTGCGAAACTGCTCCCTAGCCTGTTTTGAAATCTCGCTTGGACTGCGCCCCAATGTGAAAGGCGCTATCTCAACCCCAGTGTAACCCGCTTCACTCGCAGCACGACAAACTTCCTCGAATTCGCACTCGCCAAAGAGTTCGTTGCAAATTGCAAACCGCATAACAGGCTCCAAATCACGCCTAGCCCTTAGAAAGCTTCGTCGGATACAAGAGCTGCTGAATCTTCGGATCGTTGAAGTTCTTCAATGTAACCACGCTCACGCCAGTATCTATCCTCGCCGGCACCTTTTCACCGCTTATCACGGCAACAGCTGCTTTAACACCCTCGTAGCCCATCTTGTAGGGGTTTTGCACAATCAAAGCTTGTATTGTGCCCTTCTTCAGAGCATCTATTTCAGCCTGAGCAGCATCGAAAGCCACCAGTTTGACCTTGCCACTGAGCCCGCGCATGTCCAGTGCTCGAGCGGCACCAACCGCCCCACCTTCATTGGCTGCAAATATACCGGCAAGCTTCGGGTGAGCAGTAAGCATGTCTTCCGTTGCTCGTATGCCTTGCATAATGTCGCTGTTTGAATAGAGTACGCTGACCAGCTTGATGTTTTTGTATTTAGCAATCTCTTCCTTGAAGCCTTGCTCGCGCATGTTCGAGGTTGCCGCGCCTTTTACAAACGGTATCAGTCCTACTTCTCCCTTTTCCCCGATCAACTTTGCAAGAGTTCTGGCTGCTTGCCTAGCTCCCTCGATGTTGTCTGTTGCTATGAATGACTTCGGCACGTTCGATTTCACACCGGAATCGATTGTTATAACAGGAATACCCGCTTTGTCCGCCTGCTCGACAGTGGGAACAAGGGCTTTTTCATTACAAGCAGCCATAACTATGGCATCGACTCTTTGGTTAATGAAGTTTTCTATAATGCGCTTCTGACCGGCGACATCTGTTTCCTTGGCGGGGCCCTTCCAAATAATCCTCGCTCCTGTCTCCTTGGCAGCGTCTTCGGCTCCGGCTTTAACAGCCAACCAGAACGATTGCGTAGTGCCCTTCGGAACCACTGCTATGACCAAAGTTCTTTTCGCAGATGTTTTGCCTTTTTCTGGGCCCTTGCCGCAGCCAACCAAACACAACAAGAAAACAACAAGAATAACAGCCAAAAATCGCTTCGAAGTAGTCATAACCGTATTCGCCCCCGATGCGTTTGGTGCTCACGCAGATTATAGCACAGGGCACAACTGTAAGTGCAGATATAGATATATCGAGGTTCTGTGTCTGCGAAGAAATCTTATTCTCGCCTGCGCATGCGATCGTAGAAAACAGCAAGGATGGTCATCAACCCCACCACAAACCTCTGCCAGTGCTCTGAAATATTGCGCAGGTCGCAACCGTTTCTCAGAACGGCAAGGATAAAAGCCCCCACAATGGTGCCACCGATTTTGCCTCTGCCCCCGAAGAGACTTGTTCCGCCGATTACCGCAGCTGCTATAGAGTCAAGCTCGTAGCCCTCACCCGCGGTTGGATCCGCAACCGTGATGTAAGCTACCATCATCATTCCAGCGAGACCGGCGATCAGGCCGTTAAGTGTGAATATGACTACAGTGTGCCGGTCAATATTGATCCCCGACAACCGAGCGGCTTCACGACTGCCCCCAATAGCGTAGCACTGCCTACCTAAGACCGTTCTGGTCAGGATCAGGTGCCAAGTGAGTGCAACAGTGAACATCGCGCACACGAAAACTACAGCCATCGCGAAACTGTGAGCGGCGGTCCAACTTGAAACTTGCGGCGGTAGGTCGATGCTGACTCCTCCCGATAAAACAAGCGCTACACCCCTCGCCATTCCCATCATTCCAAGCGTAGCGATAAACGCCGGAACTCTCGCCTTTGCGGTAACCAGACCGTTGATAAAGCCGCACAGACAACCCGTCGCCAAACCGAGCGCGGCGCAGACACCAATGGGCACTTGGTTCGCAGCTGTAAGCCCTGCAACTACACCTGACAACGCGAGGACCGACCCAACCGAAAGATCGATACCGCCCGAGATCATCACCATAGTCTGACCGACTGCAAGAACTATAATGATGGAATGCTGTCGCGCCAGATTGAGAAAGTTGTTGGTGGTGGCAAAACCCTTCGTTGAAGCAGCAAGCGCGATACCCAGAACGACCAGGAAAACAAGCGGAGCGTAACTGTCAGCTACCTGCTGCAAGGATTTCACGCGAGACATCGATTCTTCCTTACCTCAAAAAGGGCCCGTCTCCACAAGAATCGGAACGGGCCCTTTGTTTTGTTCAGCACGAGTCCGGCTACTCTCTGCGTCGGACTTACACCTTCTGAAGCCTTCCAGACAGATAGGCATCGTAAGCCGCCAGGTCTAAAAGCCCATGACCGCTGTGGTTGAACAGAATTACGCGTTCCTTGCCTTCCTCTTTGGCAGCCAGGGCTTCGTCCATCGCTGCTTTGATCGCGTGCGCCGACTCAGGAGCGGAGATAATGCCTTCCGCGCGAGCGAAACTGATCGCCGCTTCGAAGATATCCAGCTGCTGGTATGCTCTAGCCTCCATCAGTCCCTTGTCGACCAAGAGGCTGACGAGTGGCGCCATTCCGTGATATCGCAAACCGCCTGCGTGTATTGGAGGAGGAATGAAATCGGCGCCCAGAGTGTGCATCTTGAGCAGCGGCGTCATTTGTGCCGTGTCGCCGAAATCATATTCGTAACGACCCTTGGTCAGTGTAGGACAAGCCACAGGCTCAACAGCAATGAAGCGTATGTCCTTCTTGCCGTCCAGTTTGTAGGGCATAAATGGGAAAGCCAAACCGGCGTAGTTGCTGCCGCCACCTACACACCCGATCACCACGTCCGGCAAGCAGCCTGCCATCTCCATCTGCTTGACCGCTTCTTGGCCAATAACCGTCTGGTGCAGGAGAACGTGATTTAGAACGCTGCCCAAGGAATACTTGACGTCCGGCGAAGAAGTGGCATCTTCCAAAGCCTCACTTATCGCAATGCCGAGGCTGCCCGGACAATTCGGATCTTTTTCCAACACTTTGCGGCCAAAGTTAGTGTGCTCGCTAGGACTTGGATATATGGTGGCTCCGTAGGTTTGCATGACGAACTTGCGGTAGGGTTTCTGGTCGTAACTGATCCGCACCATGTAGACAGTTGCTTCCAGACCGAAGAAACAGCAGGCCATCGACAAAGCACTTCCCCACTGACCTGCGCCGGTCTCGGTAGCGATCCGCTTCACACCTTCACGCTTGTTGTAATAGGCCTGCGCAACCGCGGTATTCGGCTTGTGGCTACCGACCGGACTCACGCCCTCCCATTTATAGAATATTTTTGCCGGAGTGCCGAGCATCTTCTCCCATCGCGTAGCCCTGAAAAGCGGGGTCGGCCGCCAAATGCTGAGGACATCGAGAACCTCTTCGGGTATCTTAACCCATTTCTCGGTGCACATTTCCTGCTCGATGAGCGCCATAGGAAAGATTGGAGCAAGATCGTCGGGACCTGCCGGTTGCCTAGTAGCCGGGTGAAGCGGCGGAGGAGGAGCTTCGCCAAGATCGGCCACGATGTTGTACCAGGCAGTAGGTATGTCCTTTTGGCTCAGTAGAAACTGCCTCTGTTCCATAAAAGTGCCTCCCTCGAATTCTCTCGCAGTTGATAACTTGCGTCGTTGGAAACAAGGGCTCAACGACAGCGCAAACCAGAATCTATTGTCGGCGTATATTGTAGTTTGAAAGAGAGTTGAAGGCAAGTTAATCACGATTTCAACCCCTGTCGACAAGATCGCAAGTAGCTTAGTGGTGTTATAATTCGTTCTAGGAACTCACCTAAGGAGGAACGCTATGCCGGATAAACTGCGAACTGTGCTTGTAGGGTGCGGCAGCATTAGTAGAACTTGGCTGAATGCCGTGCGCGACATGGATGACGTCGAAGTTGTTGGTTTGGTGGACATCAACGAGGAAGCAGCCAAACAAAGACAGCAGGAATACTCGTTACCGTCCGCTGTGGTAGACACCGACCTGCGGCGCGTCCTGAAGCACACCAATCCGGACATTGTATTTGACTGCTCAACGCCGTCCGCCCACGCAGAAGTGACAATAACCGCTCTTGAGCACGGCTGCCACGTCCTGGGCGAGAAGCCTATGGCCGACAGCATGGAAAACGCTTGGAAGATGATCAACGCAGCACAAGACGCGGGTAAGGTCTACGCCGTCATGCAAAACCGCCGATACGACCCCAGAATCCGCTCTTTGCGGCGGTTCTTGGCATCTGGCAGAATCGGCGACCTGACCACCCTGCACAGCGACTTCTTCATCGGCGCCCATTTCGGCGGCTATCGAGACAGAATGGAGCATGTGCTTCTACTGGACATGGCGATTCACACGTTTGACCAAGCGCGCCTGATTTCGGGAGCAAACCCGAAAGCTGTCTATTGCAAAGAATGGAACCCTAAGGGTAGTTGGTATGACCACGACGCCAGCGCGGTTTGCATTTTCGAGATGACCGACGGAATAGTCTATACCTACCGCGGAAGTTGGTGCGCAGAAGGTCTTTCCACCACGTGGGAAAGCTCGTGGCGATGCCTTTGTGAGCGCGGATCAGTCATCTGGGACGGTGCTGACGGTTTTCAAGCGCAAGGCGTCGCGGAAACAGGTGGATTTCTCTCAAAGCTGGAATACATCGATGTTCCGGTGTTGGCCGACGAAAAATCCGGAGGTCATGCGGGCCTTATCAAGGACTTCGTGCAGTGCATAAAAGTCGGCTCAACACCGGAAACCATTTGCACCGACAACATACACAGCCTAGCCATGGTGTTCGCCGCCATAGAAAGCGCTGAAACAGGGGGACGCGTCGAGCTCTCCTCACTTGGCAAGAGTGGGTCTTGATGATATAATGAAATCAGACGGGACAACCCGTTACCCTCGGCTCTTCGCAGCAATTGCCAGGGAGGCAGGCGACTGAGCCATCCGGCGCAGGGAGGTGTACATTGAGCGCGAGGTCCATAATACGCTGCAACTGCGGCCAGCGCATCTATGCAAAGGATGTGGTTCAGACGGGTTACTACCTGCGACTGGTCGGCCCCAGTTTTGTCTACATCAAGTACCGCTGCTCCAGGTGCAAGAAGCTTGGCGAACAGTTCGTCAAGCAAGAAGAATGGGAAGAAGGTATCCTCAACGATACCCCGTGCGAGCTTTCCCCCGAGGAAAAGAAGCGGTTTGAGAGAATGAAGCCGATCGACATCCATGAATGCATAGATGCCCATTTCGAGCTTGAGAAGATCGAGACTGTGTCGGATCTTCTCGACCGCCTCGAGGAGGCCAAGAGATAGGTGTAAAATGCCCCTTGCAATATAGCGGCGGCCCCGGGTGCGGGCCGCCGTTGTGCTAACTGGCACAACCCATTTGATGAAGCCGCAAGCATTTTGCTGCGGCTGTATGAGAAGACGAAACCCCATCCTTGAAAGGAGAGTAGGCAAGTTGGCAAGTATATCGGACATAGCAGAACAGTTGCGTAACCTGCTCGACGCCACAAATCAAGCCCGCGAAGAGGCGCTGCGCATAGCTCGCGAGGTAATTCGATTTTCGGCAAACTCAATAAGGGCCAGTCATCGCGAGGAGTATGAAACTGCTCGAGAGCTAATGTCGGAAGCTCGAGCCCGAGCCGACCAAATGCGCGAGATGCTCAAACAACACCCCGAGATCTACTACGCGGGGTATGTACAAGACGCCCAGAAGGAATATGCTGAGGCTGAGTTGACTTACGCAATCATTAGAGAACAGCCTCTGCCTCGGCACGATGAGCTGGGCGTTGAGCCGGCCGCTTACCTGAATGGTTTGGCGGAGGCAATCGGTGAGTGCCGTCGGCACGTACTGGATTTGCTACGCCACGGCGACCTTGATAGGGGCGAGCGCATCTTGAACATAATGGACGAAGCCTACTATGCGCTGATTACTTTCGATTACCCAGACGCCGTTACCCAAGGACTGCGGAGGCAGACGGACATGGTGCGCGGTGTTCTAGAGCGAACGCGGGGGGATATAACGCTTCTGCAGCAACAGCGAGAATTGGAGATTACAATTCGATCCGCCGTAGAAAAGCTGAGCGATGCAGCACGCTCTGACAATCCTTAGGGAAGCAACAAAGAATACGCCTTACGAAGGTAAGCTTTATGTGGTGGGTGGCGCAGTACGCGCCAAGTACCTCCCGCCAGATTCGCGCAACCGACACGCAGAATCTTCCGAAACTGAAAACGAAGACGTCGATATCGTGCTTGAAGGAAACGCCCTCGAGCTGGCAGAGTTCCTCTTCAGCAAAGGCGTATGCAAACACAAGCCAGTAGCGTATCCTCGGTTCGGAACAGCCATGATAACTATTGGCAACACCCAGGTAGAGCTGGCGAGCGCCCGCAAAGAATCCTACGAGCCGACAAGTCGAAAGCCCTACACGGAACCAGCAACCCTGCTTGACGATGTGATGCGTAGGGATTTCACCATCAACACCCTCCTGGAAAACTTGCATACAGGAGAAGTTATGGACCTCACAGGCAAGGCTCTGGCCGACATCCGAGACCGGATAATTCGCACCCCGCGAGACCCCGAGAAGACATTCGAAGAAGACCCTTTGCGCATGCTGCGAGCAATTAGATTTGCGACCAGGCTAGGTTTTTCCATCCACGAAGAGACCTTTAACGCCATCAGATCAATGGCTCACCGCCTTGAAATCGTAAGTCCCGAACGTATCCGAGACGAGTTTGTCAAGATCCTGATGTCAGCCAACGCAGCCTGGGGACTGGAAAAGCTGCTGGAATCTAGTCTGCTCCAGCAGTTTGCTCCGGAGCTTGCAGCAATGCGAGGCGTAACTCAGAACGTGTACCACCTCTACGACGTGTGGACTCACACGCTTAAGACTGTTGAAGCCATCTCTCCCGATGAAGGTCTGCTGCTACGACTGGCTGCCCTTCTGCATGATATAGGCAAAGTGCAGACCCGCACAGTCGACGAACAAGGAAACGTGCATTTCTATGGCCACCAAACGGTAGGGGCTAAAATGGCTCGGGACTTTCTGCAGCGCCTGCGTTTTCCCAACTCTTTAATCGACAAAGTTGCATTTCTCATATTAATGCATCTGCGAGTTGGGGAATATCACAATCAGTGGTCTGATGCGGCTGTCCGCCGGTTGATTCGCGATCTTGGCGATCTGTTGGAAGAAGCGATCAAACTGACCCAGGCAGACAAAGCTGCAGCCAATCCGGATGCGGCGTACGTCGACCTTGAGGAATTGAAACGGCGCATCGCCAAGGTCCGAGAAGAAATGAGCGGCAGACAGTTCGTAAGTCCACTCAACGGCAACGAGATCATGGCTGTGCTCGGAATTGGGCCGGGCCCGGAGGTTGGGGCCTTGAAAGCATTTTTGGAATCCGAGGTAGTGGACGGAAGACTCAAACCTGGAGATAAGGCCGCTGCAGTCGAGCTCCTGCGCCGCAAGTACTTCGAAAACAAAAGTGCACAGGACTCGAAGAGTTGAAGGGCGCGTAGAGCCCACCAGCAAGCGCCGACAAGGCACTCTGCACATCAATACTGCAGCTGACCTACACACGAAAAATCGCTGAAGCACCCTCCGAGCAAGCCAGGAATCCAGTTGCTGCATTTGCCGAGGCAGGTGAGGTAACAAGTGCGGCTCGAGCATGGTCTCAAACAAACGCTGAATCAGAGAATCGACCCCAAGTTGATAATGGCGAACAACATCCTGCAGCTGACCACTATGGAACTGCAACAGGCCATAGAGCAGGAACTAGCTGAGAATCCGGCGCTGGAAGTACCGGAAGAAGACGCGTGTGAAAACTGCGACCAGCCCAAAACGCTCTGCATAGACTGCCCGTTACGCAAACAGCTGGTCAGTTCCGACGAAGTCGACCTATCAATCTACGAACTGGAACAACCGGCAGAGTTTTTTGCCGACGCAGATGAGGAAACCGATTTTATCTCCAACATAGGCGAGCAAATAACCCTGCACGAGCATCTGACTTCAATGATGCGTGCGTCGCTACCCGAAGAGAAATGGCGGATAGGAGATTACATAATTGCCAACATAGGAGACTCAGGCTATCTGGAATGCTCGGTAGAGGAGATAGCATTCGAGCTAGGCGAATCCCCTGAAGAAGTCGAATCCGTACTCTCCGTGATACAGACGTTCGACCCGCCGGGAGTAGGCGCCCGCAACCTGCAAGAATGTTTGAGAATCCAGCTGACCAGACTTGCTGAAGAGGACCGAGGTAACGCCGTAGCATCGGCCATAGTCGATCATTTTTTCCAGGATATGCTTTCGGGAAGGACAGGTCGCATAGCACGCAGACTTAAAGTCCCTGTCCAGCAAGTGGTTGAAGCAATCGAATTCATCAGGAAGCAGCTCAACCCATACCCTGGTAATGCGTTTCGGTCGCCATTCGCGAGCGACTCGGACCGGAGCACCGCAGGAACCATTAAACCGGACGTAATCGTTCGAAAGACCGAAGCGGGATACGAAGTAGAAGTGGTCGGTTACGAACAGTATTTCCTCAGGGTCAGTCCTAAGTACCGCGCAATGTATGAAGAGCTCAAAAATGGTAAGGCAAACCAATACAGCGAAGAAGACAGAAAACACGTCACTGAGTTCGTAGAACGTGCAGAGCTTTTTATCAAATACATCAATGAGCGCCGAAGGACACTCCGTCAGATAACCAAGGCAATTGTCGAATACCAACAGGGATACATAGAAACAGGTTCACGTGCATTTCTAAGACCTCTTACTCGGACGAAATTAGCAAAAGTGCTCGGTATGCACGAATCGACGGTGAGCCGTGCAACAGCGGGAAAGTACGTGCAGCTGCCCAGTGAAGAGGTGGTGCCATTTGACTTTTTCTTCGATGGTTCGGCCTCGGTCAAAGACATGATTATTGAACTCATAAAGTCCGAAGATCCCTCGAACCCTCTGAGCGATCAACAGATAGCTGACATACTTCGCGAACGCGGGTACAACGTCGCCAGGCGGACGGTTGTCAAATATAGAGAAGCAGAAAAGATACTTTCATCGCGCCAACGCCGAGTGTAGCTATGCCATTCGTCTCCTTCCGTAATTCACTACACCTTGGTTAGTGTACCCTTCCTATAAGCGTGTAAATTGTTTTGGGGAGTATTCTTTCCGTTGGAAGGGTTCCGCTGTGCGCTAAAAACGAGAGCTTCTTGTGGATAATATCGCTTATGTTCAAACAACTGGAGATGCGGGGTTATGATCTAGGACACAGCAGGTTTGGCGACCTATCTGAGCAGATGGCGGCGAATCTTGAAGGGGATTTTGGGGCAGAGTCTGAGTGTTGGTGGAGGTGGGAAGGGACAAGGAGGTTATCGGCTACACTCGAAGTAGGATCAGCCAGTTGGCAGGTGGGCTGAGCTCTATCGTTTTGATCGCGCCTTCGGGCAGATCAGGACCAGGTTTACGACGGGGAAAGTTCGTCATCAATAGGTCCGCTCGCCGCCCGGAAGGTCGCACCATGTGCTCAGCCCGCCCGCATCTGAGAATAGGACGTTTTGTTCCTATTTTTTATACCTACAGCACTCCTTCGCCCCGCTCACCTGTTCTTATTCGGATTGCATCCTCAACTCTACTGAGGAATATTTTTCCGTCACCTATTTCCCCAGTCGAAGCAGCCTTAGTTATCGCGTTAATCGCGTCATCCACAAGTTCATCAGGAACAACAGTTTCGACTTTGCACTTCTCAAGCAGATTGACCGCCAGTTCCTTTGCCCTGTAGTACTGCGTGTGACCCCTTTGCTTTCCTGCACCCAGAACACTTGTTACGGTGATGCCGTGTATGCCAATGTCGTCCAACGCATTTTTTACGCGCTCAAGCCTGCTCGGACGGATGAGGGCTTCTACCTTAATCATTTCAACACTCCTTTCCACGCGCAAGCATAGCAGGTTGTTTTAGCCAAGCTTTGTGCTACGGATGAAATGCATAGCCGACCTCGCCGTGTTGGCTGATGTCCATTCCAGCATCTTCCTCATCCTCACACGCTCGCAGAGGGGTTAGGACACCCACGAGTGTGAGAATGAGGTAGGTGACAATCAGCGAGTAGAACAACACGGATACGATAGCTATAAGCTGTCTGCCAAGCAGCACAGCACTGCCAGTGATGAATAGTCCTTGAGCATCAGTCGCTACCACTGGGTTTACCGAAGAGGCTGCGAATAGACCTGTTGCGAGCGCACCCCAGATCCCGCCAACTCCGTGTATACCAAAAACATCTAGCGAATCGTCGTATCTGAATCTGGTCTTCGCCATAACGCTGAGATAACAGGCGGGACCAGCAATCAGACCTATTACTACGGCCGCAATGGGAGCTACGAAGCCGGATGCAGGTGTAACAGCTACCAATCCTGCAATGGCACCAGATGCTGCGCCCAGAGCAGTGGGCTTTCCACGGTGCACCCATTCGGCCAAAACCCAAGACACCATTCCTGCCGCAGCCCCGGCATTTGTGACGACGAACGCGTTTGCAGCCAGGCCGTTCGCTGCAAGGGCGCTGCCTGCATTAAATCCGAACCAGCCGAACCACAAAAGACCGGTTCCGGCAAGAGTCAGGGTCAGGTTGTGTGGGCTGAAATGCTCGCGGTCGTAGCCTTTCCGTCTACCTATCACGAGAGCACAGCAAAGCGCAGCTGCACCTGAACATATGTGTACAACCGTGCCGCCTGCAAAGTCCAGGGCGCCCAGCTCACCTAGCCATCCGCCGTGTCCCCATACCCAGTGTGCCACCGGATCGTATACAAGCGTAGCCCACAATATTATGAAAATCAGATACGCTTTGAACCTCATTCGCTCGGCAAACGCTCCAGTGATAAGCGCAGGCGTTATTATTGCGAACATGCCTTGGAATATAACGTGCGCCTCTTGCGGTATCGTGGAGCCGTATAAACTGCTGAATGGATCGGGAGCCGGTTTCATATCTAAGCCCCGAAGCCCTATCCAGTCTAAGGAGCCGATCAACCCGCCCAAGTCGGGACCGAAAGCTAGAGTGTATCCATAAAGAATCCACAGAACGCCCGCGATGCCGCATATGAAAAGACTTTGCGTTATGGTAGCCAAGACATTTTTCCTGCGGACCATCCCACCGTAGAACAAACCAAGCCCGGGAGTCATTAGAAAAACCAAGGCGGTAGACGCTAGCACCCAGGCGGTGTCCCCAGCGTCCACTTTAGCAGCTGACCCTGCCACGGCAGGAGTACACCCAATACCCAGTAGTACTGCAACCAGCAAATATAAGGACGCGCCGGACCTCAGCCGGAGTCTTCTAATGTTCATGTCTGTGCTTTCCTCCTTACCGCTGTGTATTAGCTCTGTATGCATTGTCGGATAGTGTTGTTGCTACGAGATTTCGCGATCGTTAAGATCGATTTGCCGAGCGTTTGCAGACTTTTGACTTGTCGCCGCTTCAATCGCCTAAATCTAATTGTTACCACGCCCGTCTACATACCGACCGTGACATTTAGAGAAACGTAGAAATTGGTAGGATCCAATTCCTGACCTCGAAGCGCGGCGCGAAGGCTGCTCGAAACAATCGTGCTCAGCGTCGTCGAAAGGGTGACAGTTGTAGCTCGGTTCGCATAAACAGGCCAGCTTAGTGCTACACACAAGTCGTTCAGGGTAGCCTTGTCCACTCCAAACCAGTAAGCATTGTGATTGGCGCTTGCCAGTCCGACTCTCGCAGAGAGTTCAGGCTGAAGTTCCTTGCCAAACAAGGCACCGAAAACCTTCAGCTGCTGATAGATTCCAGCACTCACGTAAAGCCCATCTGCCTTGTCAACATCGTAATATGCAAGAATCTCAAATTCCGGCCGCGAGCCGAACTTACTGGACGCTGCTAGCTCAGTAGTGTCGGCAACAGCTGAGCCGAGGAAGACATAACGAACGCACGAGAGGCTGAGCTCTGTGCCGTTGGGTTGCGACCAAGCATATGACAACATGTAGTTCTTTTCTGTTGTGTCTTTTGAATCAACGTCGTGGTTGATCCAAATGGACGCGCTTAGGCCGCTACCGTGGGCTAGTGTAAGAGAGGGCTGCAGCGCAGACCCAGTCGTCTGAGGGATACCGCGCCATACATATTTTCCGCAGTGAGTGACACTGAGGTCCCAGCTCACCGGCTCGGAACACCAACAGTGTACGCGAACAGCGGCAAGCAGGATGAGTATTAGGTTGATAGTTGTTTTTGGATACTGCATTTTTTTGCCCTCCGCACGATGCTATTTTCAAACGCCTTTGAGGCAACCGATGCTATTGAACAAGACGGGTGTTGCAAGGGTGTTACTTGGCTGTTAATGAGCTATAAAGGGATTGACAGATGTAAACCGTCGCTGGGCAATATTCGTCGGTTCAGAGGAGAACGTCACAGCAAAAGATAGTATGAACAAAAGCGGGTAATCATCAGTTCTGCGTTGGAAAGGATCGGCGTCCCTTTTAGCGACTATCGAGGTATTGGATGCTTCCAAACCCTCACGGGCGGCTTTTGGTGCGGTCCGCAACACCCATGCAGAGTTGCCGGGTACTACATATTTCGAGACGCTCTGGGACAGTCAAAAAGCCGTTCAAAAGCTGTCTTAACTCCACTTCCAAGCCTACACAGCTTTTGTCTCCCGGGACCAGGCAGTATGTCCAAGAGTACCCGGAGTTATCCCCGCTTCCCAACGAATACAACGCACGCTCTCACCAGATATGCAAAAACATCCATCGTACAAAACATCAACAAAGTGCGTTTCGTTGAATCTCGAATACGGTTCTTGGCTCAACTCAACAATCCGCTGGCGCACATCCTTCAGAAAGCTTTTTGAACGGATTCCTGCCCCGCTTGCCGTGGGCCAGACCACAAAGACCCTCCCGTGCCATCGTCTTTACCCGCTTAGCTTGGCGATAGCTGACACTTGTTTGACCAGCTACATCCTGCAAACTCAACGTCCCATCCAACGCACGCCTGAGTATGTAGTAACGAGTCTCTTCTTTTTTGACTAACCTAATCCTATAACCTTTCCTGTATAATGCATAGGGACATTTCCCCTCAGCAGTTGAAGAGGACATAGTCGCTATGCATATACCGAAACGTAACCAGTATTGACCCCAATCGTCTACATGTGTATGATTCCGAAGAGTACAAGCAATGCCCAAATATTGTTGCAAAGGGGAGGAGCAGCAGTGAAAGCGCGAGTTGTTGTGGGCGTCGTTCTAACATTGCTTATTGCAGGGACGGCATTCGGCGCAGAGCAGCCGAAGGTTACGATTGAAGCCAAAGATGTGCCGGTCAAAGACCTAATTGACGATCTGTCCAAGCAGACGGGGTTATCCATAGTTCTTGACCCCAAAGTACAAGGGTCCATAACCCTGAACTTGAAGGACGTCGAGTTGACACAAGCTTTAGACGCGATCGCAAAGCTGAAGAACGCAGTATGGAAGAAGCTCCAGTTTGCTAAGCCCGCAGACGAACCAGTCAAGCTGGATCAGATCAAGTCTGCAATGGTCGCCATCGCCTCTTTACCCCTAGTCGGGCTCGCAGTAGAAGATCCGACGAAGAAAACCTGCGCCGTTTTAGCAAAGGACTTGCCAAATGCGCCCGACACGTCAGCCGTAAAGCTCCCTGAAGGCTACAGCTGGGTTTCGGTATATGTTGTACTTGCATCTGAGCCCACCCAGGAACAGACGGCAGCTTCGAGCACGGGGACTGTTGCAGTACTCAGTAAGGATGCGAAGGAAAGGGCGCTGCAGCTGGCTAAAATGACGCCTGAAGAAAGACGGCAGGCACTTGCTGCAGAGATAGCAGCGGAAATGAGTCTTGCTCCGGAGGTTCGGCGAGCCCTGCTTGCTGACCGGATGAGAGCAATGTTTAGCTTGGATCCTCAGTTCCGCGATCAGTACCGTGAAGACATGCACGCCGTGTTCCATCAGCTGCGCGAGGAGAACCCGGATTTCGGACGGAGAGGACCAGGCGGTGAGCGCCGTTGGCGCAGGGACGAAAACAGGATGAACAGTTCCCGAAGCTGAAAGTCCGATTTAACTGACTTTCCTATGTGCTGCGCCAGGTGTCCTGCCGGACCTGGCGCAGTTTTGCGAATTATTGTGTGTGAGGCACAGAAATGCGGTTCGAGGCAGTTTGCGGTTCACTCATCGATCAAGAATGCGATACCCTCATTGTGAACCTATTCCAAGACGTAAAGCAACCCGGTGGGGCGACGGGTGCAGTAGACAAAGCGCTCGGGGGACTTATAGCCAAAACGATTGAAGAAGAGGACTTCCGAGGACGCCTGGGTGATACGCTGGTTCTCCGCACGTGTGGCAAGATTCCTGCTTCCAAAGTGGTTGTCGTCGGCTTAGGGAAAAAGGAGGATCTGGATTCGTTATCGGTTATGCGAGCCGCCGGTGCAGCAGCACGCGAATGCATGAAGCTACGAGCACGTACTGTAGCCAGTGTACTTCACGGCGCCGGATCAGGCGGCTTTAGCCCTGCTGAGTCGGCTAAGTGTGTTACGTTGGGCACCATCTTGGGCACATACGAGTTCAATCGTCTAAAAACCGAAGATACCAAACCAAACCCAATTGAAGTTCTTCGCATAGTCGAAATATCGAGCGAGAAACTGTCTGATATCCGCAGTGGTATCTCCCGCGGCGAGGTAATCGGCCACGCAATCTGTTTCGCACGCGATCTTGCCAACGAACCGTCCAACGTAGTAACGCCCAGCTACTTGGCAGAAATGGCCCAGCAAATTGCAAGGGAAAACGATTTGGAATGCACCGTACTTGATAGGCGCGGTATCGAAGAAGCGGGGATGGGTCTTTTGACTGCCGTTGCACGAGGAGCCGCCCGAGAACCGTATTTCATAGAACTTCGGTATGTCCCGCCGAACTCAAACGGCTCGACTAACATCAAGAAGATAGCGCTTGTAGGCAAAGGAATCACTTTCGACTCCGGCGGCTATTCACTCAAGAGCCACTCAGCCATGAGCGGTATGAAGGACGATATGTCTGGCGCCGCAGCCGTTCTTGCTGCGATGCGTGCCTTGGCCAAGCTCAAGCCGCCTGTCGTGCTTGTGGGTATAGTTCCGGCGACCGAGAATGCTATCGGAAGCCAAGCCATTCATCCGGGAGACGTATTCAAGTCCCTGAGCGGCAAGACGGTTGAAGTAACGAATACTGATGCCGAAGGTCGCCTTATATTGGCCGATGCCGTAGCCTGGGCAGTCAAGCAAGGTGTCGACGAAATTATCGACTGTGCCACTCTGACGGGAGCCTGCGTGACGGCTCTGGGTGACGAAATATCAGGCGTGTTTGCCAACAGGCAAACTTTAGCCGACAAATTGATCGCGGCCGGAGAATCGTGCGGAGAGAAGCTCTGGCAACTACCACTGCATACGGGCTACAGGAAACGGTTGAAGAGCGAGGTAGCAGACCTAAAAAACACTGCCGGCCACGCCGGCGGAGCAATCATCGGTGCCCTGTTCATAGAAAGCTTCGTTGGAGAAACTCCCTGGGCGCACATTGACCTCAGTGCAGCGTCGGCCGACAAAGAAAACGAACTAACTAGAAAAGGTGCGACTGGCGTGCCAACGGGGACGCTTATCGAGTACGTGATGGGTTTGCAAACGCCCAATTGGTGAGGAAATTCGAGGACGCAAGTTCGCTGACTAACAAGGCCATAGTGCGCCAGTGAAAAAACTGGGACAAGCGTTGGGAAAAACGAAAGGTATTGCGGTGCTTTACGAATATCTCGAAAAACTGGACAAAGCGATTGATCCAAACCACCAAGCGGAATCAGAGGACCTTACTAGGCGTGCTGTAGCGTACGAGCCTATCGAACGCCTGCCGCTCACAATCAATTGCCCGGCACCCGACTGGCCATCATTTACCTATCAAGAAATCTTTTCCGACAAGGCCAAGATGCTTCTGTCCGAACTTGCACCGGTATGGGTTGGAGCCAACGTCAGAGACGACCGGGTTTTCACAGTGCGCGCAAATTACGGTGTAGGGGCGATCGCTTCAATGTTCGGGTGTCGAGTTCATTTGACGGAAGACAACACCATGCCCTGGGTTGAGCACTTGGACGACGCCGCGCTCGACAAAGTACTGGAATCAGGCGACGTGAACATCAACAGCGGCTTGGGGGAGAAGGTTTTCGAAACGCAGCGCTTCTATGTCGAAGTCCTCTCGCAGTACGAAAAGCTGAACAGGTGGGTACACATATACCTCTCCGACACACAAGGCCCTTTTGACAACGCTCACTTGATTATGGGACATAAAATCTATACTGAGCTATACGACAACCCAGAGCGCGTCCATCGATTACTTGATTTGGTAACTGACACTTACATTCGCTACACGCGGGCGCAGAAAGATCTGGTGGGCGAATCGGGCCACTATAGCTATCATTCGCAGATGATAGTCCGAGGTGCCGTGCGAATATGCGACGACAGCGGAATTAACCTGTCCAGGGAGCTCTACAAAGAGTTCTGCAAACCTTACAATGAGAGGATTTTCTCGGAATTCGGAGGAGGATGGATACATTACTGCGGCGGCGGACAACAGATTTTGCCTGAAGTCCTCTCGACAAAAGGCCTGACGGGAATCAACTTTGGACAGCCTGAGTTTCAGGACCTTGAAGCCGTCTACGAAGCAGCTGCACCGAAGAGCATTGCCGTTCTGGGTTGGATTGGCAGAGAACGCGTGCCGAGATCGATCAAAACCGGTATTACGATTATCGACAATGCGCCGGACTTGCAGACAGCTAAGAGCCTGATGCTGCAGCATCGTACAAGATAGCATCAACTCGTCAAGATTACTGTTAAAGGTGACGGTTGCCTAATACTCAGAGCCTCATTGCATCCCTCGTGCCCAATAAATAAAAAGGGCATTACGGTTAGACGCGAAATCCGTAATTTCCAGAACGTCACGCTGTAACGATCCTTCGTTCATCCTAGCTAATCCAACTCGAATGCACTTCAACGAGATAAGGGTAGAGAGAAGCGCTCTCCTCTACCGGTTCTACACCAGCAACATTCAAGATCAAAATTGAGAAATCGTTTCGCTAGCAGATGTTCTAATAGCGCTTTACTGCACACCACATACTGAGGCAACGCAATTTGGTTAGAGCGTGTTTAATAAAAACTATTCGGATAGTTCACATTACTACGTCATTGTGGTATAATATTAAATTAATGACACTATATGGAGGTACGCACTGAATGCCCTATTCTGTCGGCCTGCTCGACCTCGCATTCCTCACTGACGAAGAGCGCAAGAAAGTTGATTCCATCCTCGCCGAAGTGACGCCGAACATGAAATGCATATGGATTAACGGCAGACCCGAGTCAGCAGCGCTGGTACTAGAGTGTCCGGACCACATAGCCAAGAGGATATGCAGGGATCTGGTCAGGAGTTACGGCGTACAGTGTTACCGAAAGGGAAAGAGGGACCGAACCAAAATTGAAGATGCAGCGACTTGAGATGCTATCCTACGAAATCCAAATGGCGAATCGCACAGTGCGCCCCGCCAGCTGCACAACTTCACACTGCTTTGACTTCTTCCTTGTGTTAAAATTGTTTTATGTGGAATAATCCAAAAGGGCAGCAATGCGCATGCACCCCCTTCCCATTCCTCTTGCCCCGGTGTTGACACCAGGGCTTTTATTTTATTGTGTCGCTAACCTCACCACTCGATGGCTTTGCAGGTTATAATTGAACTGGGTAAGATTACGAAAGCTTCAATCCGCACGGCCAGCCGAGCTGCCGCTGCCTAAGAAAAACAACACGTGGGGAGGCGCCCAAGAAAAATGCTCCGAAACAAATCCGACGAAGGCTTCACGCTAATCGAGCTGCTTGTAGTCATAGCAATTATTGCGATACTGGCAGCAGTTCTTATGCCAGTGTTCGTCGCGGTGAAAGAACGTGCTCACACGTGCCGCTGTCTTTCACATCTGAGGCAACTTGCACAGGCGTTCATCAGATATGCCGGTGATTACGGTGGAAAACCGCCCAACCCCGGTGCATCAGATCCCACGTTGAACTGGTATGGGGGCACATGGGGCGGATATGTGAATCCGGAGAAGGGTCAACTTTGGCCTTACGTTCGCAGCCGAGCTATGTATATGTGCAGCAGGGACTGGCGAGTGCCGGCGGAAGACGTTATGGCTTTAGCGCTCCAACGCGGACAAAAGGATATATATGAGTGGGCAAAGACCGATTACCCGCTGAGTTACTCGATGAACTCGAGCTTAGGTGGGAAAGTAATTGACACAGTTGCTCGAACAAAACAGGTTATGCTACTGATCCACGAAGGTCGAAAAACCATAAACGACGGATCATTCAAAGTTGTGGACCCCAAGTTAGGCGGTTGGTTTGACGTACCCTCCAACGTCCACTACGACGGCACAACCATTGCGTATTTGGACACGCACGCAGCTTGGCGAAGCTACAAGCAGCTCATAGCGGAACGCGGGGCTTGGTACGTTGGGAACTAAGCGCTCACAGAAGTGTACTGATGGATACGGCGGCGCACGCCAACCCTCGAGCTCCATCTGCTTACAAGGATTCTGACCTGGTTGCTCTGTGCAGTAGCCCGCGCGTGCCCCCGTCTTTCGAGCTGCGCAGTCGCTGGCATAATTCTGCTTGACTTTATCTTGCCCAGGCGTTTAGAATACAGTCGAAGTCCAAGATCACTGGAAGGCGACCTACGGGTTGCCAGGCGCGGCGATTGCGGGCTCTCCAGACAACCAGGTGTTGCTCTTGCGTGTCGTCCAGCCTGCACTGGTCTGCGACACCGAAGGGAGTTCCTGTACTGGAAGAGAAGCCGAATGCTGTACGTCGCGACGCATTCGGCTTTTTCCACCTTCAGCCGCCGCTTAGCTTCCCAAACTCGGCGTATGCCGGGAGGGAACCAATACCGACGGACGAGGTGAACGCATTGGAGATAAGACACAAAGAAGCTCTGGCATGGATTGAAGAGATGGCCTCGCTTTGCGAGCCGGACGAGGTCGTATTCTGCGACGGTTCGCTTGAAGAAAAGCGCCGTCTCGAAGAAGAATGTTTCAAGACCGGTGAGCTTATAGAACTGAATCAAGAAAAGCTCCCGGGGTGTGTTCTACACCGCACGGCACGTAATGACGTCGCCCGCACGGAACATTTGACATTTATCTGCACTCGCAACCAGCGAGATGCTGGGCCCACCAACAACTGGATGGACCCGCAAGAGGCTTATTCAAAAGTCGGCGCTATGTTCAAAGGCTCCATGAGAGGACGGACTATGTACGTGGTCCCGTTCCTTATGGGGACACCTGGGTCGCCGTTTACGAAGATAGGGATTGAGCTCACCGATAGCAAATACGTAGTTCTCAACATGCGTATAATGACGCGCATGGGTGAAGTTGCTGCGAAGGAACTCGGAACGGATCGCGAATTCACGAAGTGTTTGCACAGCAAAGGTGAGCTGGACATCGAACGGCGGTTCATTCTTCATTTTCCTGAAGACAACACCATTTGGAGCTACGGCTCCGGCTACGGCGGAAATGTTCTACTTGGAAAGAAGTGCCTCAGCCTCCGTATCGCCAGCTATCTAGGTCTTTTGGAAGGCTGGATGGCGGAACACATGCTTATAGTCGGCGTTGAAACTCCAGATGGCGACATACACTATATCTGCGGCGCGTTTCCGAGTGCATGCGGCAAAACAAACCTCGCTATGCTCGTCCCGCCAAAATCCATGAGCGGATATAAGGTGTGGACAGTAGGTGACGACATAGCGTGGCTTCGGATCGGACCGGACGGCAGGCTTTGGGCAGTCAATCCTGAGTCTGGATTTTTCGGTGTTGCACCATACACCAGCTACCAAACGAACCCAAACGCAATGGAGACTATAAAGAAGAACACGATTTTCACCAATGTTCTTCTGACACCGGATAAGACTGTCTGGTGGGAGGGCATGGGCGTGGATCCACCAGCGGAAGGTATCGACTGGAAAGGCGAACCTTGGACGCCACAATCAGGCGAACCTGGCGCACATCCCAACGCCAGATTCACAGCACCGGCCGCGCAGTGCCCTTCGATTTCACCTCACTGGGAAGATCCTCAAGGCGTGCCGATTTCCGCCATACTCTTCGGCGGGCGGAGAGCGCGGCTTGCACCTTTGGTATATGAAGCGTTTAACTGGCAACACGGCACGTTTGTGGGAGCGACTATGGCAAGCGAAACCACCGCTGCTCAGTCCGGTGCGGTGGGAGTTGTCCGCCGAGACCCGATGGCGATGCTGCCATTCTGTGGTTACAACATGGCTCGCTACTTCAGGCATTGGTTGGATATGGGCCCAAAACTCTCCAACCCGCCGAAGATTTTCCACGTCAACTGGTTCCGAAAAGATGCCAGTGGAAAGTTCCTGTGGCCAGGGTACGGCGAAAACCTCCGCGCGCTCGATTGGATTGTTCGCCGCTGCAAGAACGAAGCGGAAGCTCAAGAAACGCCTATCGGTTTGGTTCCGACGAAGGCGTCATTGAACCTTGAGGGCCTCGACATCTCCGACGAAGACCTGGATCAGCTCCTGGAAGTCAATAGGGACCCTTGGGTGGAAGAGCTGGAGTCCATGCAAAAGTTCTTCGACCAGTTCGGTTACGACCTGCCAGAGGAATTCATTGAAGAACAGCAGGCACTCAAGAACCGACTAGGGAAGTGGCAGATGTAAGGAATTCGGCGCCAGGTGGTATGTTGGAAATATGCCAAAGGTTGAATCTTCCGTTGAGATCAACGGACCAATCGAGAAGGTTTACCAACTTGCGAAGGACATTGAGTCCTTTCCGCAGTTCATGCCCGATCTTAAGAGCGTAAAGGTGATCGAACGCAGCGACGATGGATCGCGAGTCGTCAGCGAATGGGTGGGAATCGTAAAAGAGTTCAAGACCACCGTCAAATGGGTTGAGGAAGACATTTGGGACGATGTAAACTACACCTGCGAGTTCCACCTGGTCAGCGGCGATTATACAAAATACAGCGGCAAATGGAAGTTCACTGATCTCGGCGGGCGGACCCGCTTTGATTCGGAGATCGAAGTAGAGTACGATGTGCCGCTTATCGGACCCCTCATAAAGGGCCTCATAGCCAAGAAAATGAAAGAAAACGTCGACAACATGCTTGCCGCGATCAAACGTAAGGTAGAAGGAAACGGCGACTGACGAGCATCGCATGCGTTACGACGTCATCATAGTGGGTGCCGGTCCGGCCGGTATTTTTGCAGCACTGGAACTTGCGAGGTGCGAAGGCGTTCGCACGCTGATTTTAGAGCAAGGACCGGACATAGATCAGCGGGATCGCAAGAAGGACTTGCTATCGGGATGGGGCGGCGCTGGCGCATTTTCCGACGGCAAGCTAACGCTTTCCCCTGAAGTAGGCGGCCAACTTAACACCCTGGTGCCGGAAAAGGAACTTGTTGAGCTTCTCCGAGAGGTCGACCAAACCTGGGTCGAGTACAGCGGACCTCTTCCCGTATACGGCACAGACCAAGACGTTGTTGCGAATATCGAGCATAGAGCTCAATTGGCAGGGCTGAAGCTAATCCACTCTGAAATCAAACACCTCGGCACAGAACTCTGCCCAGTAGTGCTTTCCAGGATGCGAGACGTTCTACGAGACAAGGTTGAAGTGCGCACGAATACCCCCGTAAAACACATCCTGGTGACTGAAGAATCGTCCCGTAAGAATCGAGTGATAGGCGTGGAAACCGAAGACGGCGAACAGATAGAAGCCGCTTACGTCATAACAGCGCCCGGACGTGTCGGCGCCGATTGGTTGAGCAGAGAAGCTGAGCGGCTGGGTTTGAATTTGGAAACGAATCCGGTTGACATCGGAGTGAGAGTGGAAGTCCCAGCGGCCGTTATGCAGGAGCTGACAGACGCCGTCTACGAGCCAAAATTGATTTACTATACCAAATCGTTCGACGACCGCGTAAGATCCTTCTGCGTATGCCCCAATGGAGAAGTAGTGGTAGAAAACCACAACGGTGTAATAAGCGTCAATGGACACAGCTACGCCAAGAAGAAAACGCGCAACACGAACTTTGCGCTTCTCGTGTCGACGTCCTTCACCGAGCCTTTTCACGAACCGATAACCTACGGTCGGTACGTAGCCAGTCTGGCGAACTTGCTTTCCGGCGGGGTGATCGTGCAGCGACTCGGCG
>JARYME010000040.1 GCA_029907315.1 Armatimonadota bacterium
ATGGTCGGGACTCCACAGTCTGGGGCGAGGGACTTGTATCTTTCGCTCCACTGCCGTCTCGGTACCGGAAAGCTCAACTTCGAGATTGGGGACCGGATCGGCGCCCTCAGGCGAGGTGAAAGAGAGTCGCAGCGTTCCTGCAGCTGGCCCGTCGAACTCCACGCGCAAAGCCAGGGTAGATGCGTCGATGTCAGGATCGACAACTAATCTTTTGATCCAACGTGAATTTCTGGCCTCGAGTCGCACGCTCTGCCAGATGCCACTGTTGTTGCCATACCAGCTCTGTTTGCCGTGAGGAATTTCTTCGAACTTTATCCCTTCGACCGGCTGGTCTTTACCCGAGTCGACGACGTCTACTCGTATATCGTTATCTTGGCCGAATCTGACATAGGACGTGATTTCGAACTCGAACGGCGTATAGCCTCCTTCGTGGGAGCCTATGCGTTGGCCGTTGATGCTCACTTCCGCGAGGTAATCCACAGCTCCGAAGCAGATGTAAACTCTCTTTCCTGCCCAGGACTCCGGTATGCTTACTTGGCGGGTGTACTCCACGCGGCCGACGAAGTCCCTGAGTTCGGGGATGCGACTTTGCCAAGAGCCTGGAACTACGACCTCGTAGGATTGGTTGGTCCCTGCGGGGGCGAGCTTCCAATTGCCGTCCAGCGAAATGAACTGTCTACTGCCTGTCTGCTGGGTTTGCGAGGTTGCAAGGAAAGGTATCATTAAGCTGGCGGCGGTAATGAACATATGCCGAGACCTCCCGGTGCGCTGCGGACCACCTCTTGCGCGCGTTTGTTGGCGGAGTTCGCCGGGAGTCTCTTAGACTCTCGGGCGTTATTCTCCTGCGTGACTGATGTGTGATACTATTAAGGCTATGATCGACGCCGCACAATGGGACCTCACTCCTCAGGAAGCAGTGGAGCTTCAACTGCGTTTGTGTGGCCGAGTGGTCCTGCGGGACCAGTTCGACCGCGTGAGGACTGTTGCAGGCGTAGATGTCCGGGTTACTCGAGGGCGAGGCGAGGGCAGATGCGCAATCGTCGTGCTGAGCTATCCGGAGTTGGAGACGGTTGACGCTGTCATCTGCGAAGGCAGCGTCAATTTTCCATATATTCCTGGGCTGCTGGCTTTTAGAGAGGTACCGTTGGTGCTGCAGGCATTTGCTCGGCTACACGAGCGGCCGGATCTGGTGTTTTTCGATGGCCACGGGCTGGCCCATCCGCGCCGTTTCGGTTTAGCTTGTCACGCAGGGGTTGTGCTGGACGTTCCGTCTATCGGCTGCGCAAAGAGCTTGCTTATTGGGCGGTATCAGGAGCCGGGCACGGTGGCGGGTTCGACTTCGGATTTGGTTGCTCCGGAGGGTGATGTGGTAGGTAAGGTCGTTCGCACCAGGACTGGCGTTAAGCCGATTTTTGTCTCGCCTGGCCACAGGATATCCATCGAGTCCGCTGCCCGTTTTGCTCTAGAGTGCACCCGCGGTCTGCGCATACCTGAGCCGACTCGGCGCGCGCATATATTGCTGCAGCAGGAGTAACGGTCTATCGGTGCACGATGCGCGGTGGGGTGGTCTGAGGCGGATAGTGGAAAGCAGGCAGGTCTTTTTCTCAGGAGGTGGGCGTATGTATGCAGTTATTATGGCAGGTGGATCTGGGACGAGGTTGTGGCCCAGATCCCGTCAGAATAGACCCAAGCAGTTCCAAGCGCTATACAGTGACAGGACTCTCTTGCAGGAGACGGTCCGGAGGATTGAACCGCTGGTGCGGCGCGAGGATATCTACGTGATCGCGAACCGTTCTCACGAGCCCATAGTCAAGGAACAGTTGCCTTGGCTGCCTCCCGAAAACTGGATAGGCGAGCCCGTCGCAAAGGACACTGCGCCGGCTGTGGGCATCGCTGCAACAGTAATCCACAGCAAAGACCCGAACGCGATCATATTGGTAACTCCTGCGGATCACATTATCACAAAGGAAATGCTCTTTCGGCGGCTACTGAAGGTTGCCGAAAAGGTGGCGTCGGAAGGACCGAATGTGGTGACAATAGGCATAAGGCCCACATGTCCGGAAACCGGATACGGGTACATACAGATGTCTGATGCCCATCGCACGATCGACGACATTGATGTCCACGAGGTTATCAGCTTCAAGGAGAAACCGGATCTTCGGACTGCTGAGGAATATGTGTCGTCTTGGCACTACGTCTGGAACTCGGGTATGTTCATCTGGAGTGCGCAGACCATTTTGGATCTCTACAAGGCTCACGCGCCGGACATTTACAGGCTGATGATGAGATTCAAGAACGCCATCGGCACGCCGGATGAACAGACTGTTCTCGAGGAAGTGTATGAGGCTTTCCCAAAGATATCGGTGGACTACGCTATTCTCGAACACGCCGACAACATTCACGTTATTCCGGCGGCGATAGGATGGAGCGATCTCGGAAGCTGGTCTGCCCTGCACGAGATAATGGATGCGGATGAGAACGGCAACACGGTTGTAGGAAGCCACGTGGGCATAGATACGCACAATTGTCTGATCCACTCTCGAGATCGCTTGATAGCCACGATAGGGCTCGACAATATGATCATAGTCGACGGCGGCGACGTGATATTAGTTCTGCCCAATGGTAGATCCCAGGATATAAAAGCTCTGCTGGAAGAATTGAAAAAGCAGGGAAAGGAACAATACCTCTGAAGAAGCGCATGAGATACACAGGATATTTGTCTCGCGAATCGACAGGGTTAGGGTAAGGGGATTTCATGCTGGAAACGGGTTGACAGTTATCCCATCATGGGATATTACTGGAGTGTGAGAAGCGGACAGCCTGCTCGCAGTATTGGGCAGGCTGTTATTATCGACCGGGAATTCTTATAGAGCACAATTGGAGGCAGTTGATGAAGCGTTTGTTTACCGTGTCGCTCGCTGTGTTTGCGGTGCTTGCATTGTGCGAGCAGCATGTCTGTGCGGAAGTATTGCCCGTGAGCTCTGATGAAGCCGCGTGGTGGTCGAGGCATCTTGTTCCGCTGCCGCGAAGCATTTCTTTCTCTGGGAAGGTGCGTGTCGATGTGGGCACAGTTGCGATAGACGCACCTGTCGGGACGGATATTGTGATTGATGAAGCGGTTAAGGAGCTGCGGGAGTGCATGGGACTGGACGCAGGCGCACAGAATCCTGCAAACCCGAGTTTCAGGATTACGCTTCAGATAGGCGGTGCGGACTCCGGTCCTCTGACTTCGCTTAAGAACTCTGATCAGGCGTATCGGATTATTCCCGAACCCGGCGGCGCGGGGCTGCGCGTGGTTGCGCTTGCTCCTCGAGGTGTGTACTACGGTGCGAAGACCATCCAGCAGCTCATAAAGCCGCGAGTTTTCGGCGGGGTTGCGGAGATTCCCATCATCACGGTTACCGATTGGCCTGAGTTCCGAGATCGTGGTGTCTGGGGCAACGATTCGTTTGCTCGAACGCGGTGGATGGCGGACCGGAAGATGAACTTCATAGAGCAAATTGCAGCGAGGTGGTTCGACTCGAACTGCGTGGGGCATGCGAGTGCCAAGTCCGGGTACGAAAGGATGTATACGGAGGGACCGTACTACGGGGTGGAACCGTGCCATGCCGTTCTGCATATGGATCAGCACGCTGGCACGGGTGTATTTACGTGCTATCCGAACCTCATCGGCGTCAACGCCACCTACGGTGCCTGGTGCTACTCGCAGCCGGAAGCCGTGCAGGTGCTTGCGTGGTGGATCAGCGATCTCAAGAACTTACCGTATTCTCAGGACGTAGACGTGTGGATGACCGAAAGCATTCCCGCTTCCCAGGGGTGCAAGTGTGCCAGTTGCAAGCTTACAAATCGTAACGTGCTGGAAGCTCGTACGATTGTTGCGGCGTGGAAGAAAGCTATGCAAAGTGTGGGGCCGATGGGCCTCAGGATTCTAACGTCTGAAAAGACGCGAGACGACAACGATCTTATCGTTCAGGAGCTGCAGTCGGAGCCTACGGTCAAGATCTGGCATTACGACAGCCTGCTGACATACATGGTTTCTGAGAAACCGGTTGTAGATAGTGCACTGGCGCAGTGGGCTGCAGCCGGCAGATATCTGGGTGAGGTTCCGCTGTTGAGTGCATTCTCGACGTGCTTCCAGCCCTGGACGTGTCCGCAGTATGTGCATTACCGCATCCAGGAGTTCAAGAGCAAAGGCGTATCGGGGCTTCTCGGGTATCCCACTCCGGGGATCGCTTACAATCGGTTCAACACGGAAGCCGCTGCTGAGTGGACGTGGAACCCTGACGGCAGGACTCCGAGAGAGTTTGCCGTGTCTTGGGCGGTGCGCGAAGGCTTGCCGGATCCAGAACTGTTTGCGGATTGGTGCGAAACTATGGGTCCTGTCTCGTGGGACGTATACGGCTCGGAGTATCCGCGCGGGATACTTCGGAATGGGAAGTGCGGTCCCATAGCGACTGCCCTTAAAAACGGCACTCTGCCCTCTTTGGGAGTCGGCGGGTACTTCCCGGCGCCGTGGGGTGACATAAAGACTGTGACCCAGTTCAACGACGATGTTGCTGCGGCGACCAAGGGACTGCAGATTGCGATGCGGATGGGCGTCCCTGAGTTCTACTATGAGAGCTTGGTCGTTCATGGCTACATAACAGCCCTGCGAGCGCTGTACGAACTCAAGTCGCTAGTAGTAAATGGCCAAGTTGCTCCCGCAAACCGAGCTGCAGCCGCGAACTACTTCTACATCTACGTGTCGGGATTGAGGCAGGCGAGGGACGCGATTCAAAATTGGGTGAATGCAATTGGCGGCTCGCAGGGGTATTTTTCAACGTCGATTTCTGTACTCAATGACGAGATATCCCAAATGACACAGCTGGCTTCGGACTTGGGATGCCCGATAAGTTCAGAGTTCACGCTGGTTCCGGTGACCACGATCGCTGAGGCAAAAGCCAGTCCGGACGGCACGTTCGTGTGCTTGGGATCGGTGGTTGTCACTTCTAAGACTAACGGAGCCTATATTCAGGAGGCGGGCGGCAGGTCGTGCGGTTTGAAGTTGCAAACCAGTGCTTCATTGACGCTGAATCAGCCTGTGAGCGTTCTGGGCAGGATGAGAACCGCCGGAGACGAGAGATACCTCGAGGCGCTTATGGTTATTCCGAGAACGAGCTCCGACAAAATTAAGCCCGTGGCGCTGAGGCTGCGTGATCTCGGCGGCGGTCCGTTTGGGCTACAGCCTGCTGTCTGGGAGTATCGAAAGACGAGATCCGGTGTGGTCTTGGCTCCTGCGGAAGGCTTGAACAATCTGGGACTGCGCGTGCGCGCTGCAGGCCGTGTAACGGCCCAAGGATCCGATTACTTCTACCTGGATGACGGTAGCGGCTGCGACGACGGTTCAGGTATGCGGGGCGTGCGCGTAATTTGCGGCACATTTACCAAGCCGGCGGTCGGCTCGTTTGTCGTGGTGACTGGCGTGAGCAGCAGCTACTATGATCGAGGCCACGCGTGGCGCGCGATAGTTGTAACTTTGCCGCAGGACATAAGAACCCTGCAGTAGTAGTGGCAGTTTGGCTAGTCTATAAACTGCACTGCAGGAGGTCATGACAATGCCTGCCAATGCTGCCGTAGTGGCGAGCCGGAGAACGCCATTTCGTCCGGTTCCTGTCGACGCAGTCCGAATGCGAGACGGGTTTTGGAAGGTCAAGATGGACCTCAACCACGAGCGCGGTCTGCCGGTTCTGCTGAATCACCTCGAAGAGCACGGTGTAGTGGATAACTTCAGGTTGGTTTCCGGGCGGAAGAAGGTAGAGCGGCGGGGACCCTGTTTTACGGACTCGGATCTGTTCAAGTGGATGGAAGGGGCTGCCTGGGATCTGGCAACTTACGATGAGCCGGAGCGCCGCACTGTGCTGGAATCCATCATAGACGATGTAGTGGCAGCTCAGCAGCCCGACGGTTACCTCAACACGCTTTTTCACGGAGAACTTGCCGACCAGCGTTTCCGCAATTTGGATCACGAGCACGAGCTTTACTGCGCGGGCCATATGATTCAAGCTGCGATTGCGCACTATCGAGTGACCGGGAGCGATAAGTTTTTAGGTTCTGCGATTCGATACGCCGACTATTTGACCAAGGAGTTCGGGCCGGGCAAGCGTGAAAAAGCGGACGGTCACCCGGAAATCGAAATGGCTCTCATCGAGCTTTACCGTACGACTGGAGCGAAGAAGTATCTTGATCTGGCAGGGTTTTTCCTATCCTATTTTGGCCTGCCGGGGAGCACGGACATCTGTGCTATGAACGCGCGCGGCGAAATGCCTTGGATGCGGCACGCAGTTCGAGCTCTGTACCTGTCCTGCGCTGGGGTTGATTATTTTGCGGAGACGGGTGATGCGATTTACGGCGAGTCCGTGCGGAATTTGTGGCGCGACCTGACTTCCGCGAAAATGTATGTTACGGGCGGAGTAGGATCTAGGTATCAGTGGGAGTCGATCGGCGATCCGTATGAGCTTCCGAACGAGCGCGCGTATGCGGAGACTTGTGCGGCGGTAGCGAACGCTATGTTCAACTACAGGTTGGCTCAGACCTTGGGCGAGGCTGATTTCGCCGACGAGATGGAACGCGCGCTGTATAACGGTGTTATCTCGGGCGTCGGGCTTGACGGCAAGTCGTATTTCTATGTAAACCCCCTTGCGTGTTTCAGAGAGCATCAGCGACAGGAGTGGTATGGAACGACTTGCTGTCCTACGAACATGGTGCGTCTTTTGGCGAGCCTTCCGGGCTATGTCTACTCAGTGGGCGAACGCGAGGTTCGCGTCAACCTTTATGCGAACTCGCGCGTCGATTATCAGACGACGGACGGCACCGCGTTCTCCCTGGATGTCGTGACCGATTATCCGTGGGACGGAAACGTCGACGTCACGATTGAGCTCTCCCAGCCTGCGGAGCTGACGCTTTCGTTTAGGATACCTTGGTGGTGCCGCAGCGCTGCCGCCGCTGTGAACGGGCAGGAGATTCAGGCTGAGCCGAAGCCGCGGAGCTATCTGCAGATCAAGCGGCTATGGAACAGCGGCGACCGAGTTCATCTGAACTTGGGAATGCCCGTGGTGCTCGTGGAGGCTGACTCCAGAGTGCGCGAGGATATGTGCTCTGTGGCTGTTCAGCGCGGTCCGCTGGTATATTGCGCCGAAAGCGTGGATAATCCTGGGGCGTCGATCAGGGATTTGGAGCTCGCATCGGGCGAGTTTCAAGTTGAGCGAAGCGAATTACTCGGGGGGATATGCGTCCTGAGGGGCAAAGGTCGAACGCCGGTTTCGTCGGCGGACCGAGGTCCGTTGTACCGCATTAGGGGGTCCGTGGACCTGCCTATGCGGGAGGTCGATGTTATGTTGATACCGTATTATGCTTGGGCGAATCGTGGTCCCTCGCATATGACAGTCTGGTTGCCTTTCAGGAAATGACCCCTGATCGGCCCGCGACGGGTCTGGAAAGCAAAGGGAATGCACAATCGCTACTACTGGAGGTAAGGATGGTGTCGACCGAAAAGAGCTACGAGGAACGCATAAGGTGGTTTAACGAGGCGCGATTCGGGATTTTCGTGCATTGGGGTCTTTACGCAATTCTCGGTCGAGGCGAGTGGGTAATGTTTCTGGAGCGCATTCCGGCGGATGAGTACGCCCAGCTCGCCAAGCGCTTTAAGCCCAGCAAGTTTGATGCGAACGCCTGGGCAGCTTTGGCCAAGGAAGCCGGCGCCAAGTACATGGTTCTCACCACTCGGCATCACGATGGTTTCTGCCTGTTTGATAGTAAGGTAAGCGATTTCACCAGTGTAAAGACCGCTGCCAAGCGCGACTTTGTTGCGGAGTATGTGGAGGCACTTAGAAAGGCGGGGCTAAGGGTAGGTTTCTACTACTCGCTTCTGGACTGGCGGTTCCCCGGTTACTTCGACCGAGAGGCATATCCGGAAAGTGCCAAGGCCCTGGTTGAACAGGCGCATGCTCAGGTGCGCGAGCTGATGACCAACTACGGCAAGATCGATATCCTTTGGTACGACGGAGGATGGGTGCCTGGGCTGCAGCAGGAAGAGATAGCGGACTTTTGGCGCTCTCGCGAGCTGAACGCTATGGTGCGCAGTCTGCAGCCTGATATTATTATCAATAATCGTTCGGGTCTGCCGGAGGACTTCGATACGCCTGAACAGCGCGTGGCTGCAAGCGAGTCGGGGCGCGCCTGGGAGTCGTGCATGACAATCGGTACGGGCGCCTGGGGCTACGTGCATCACGAATCAAACTTCCGCAGCGTGCCGCAGCTGATCCAATACCTGGTGACCGCGGCTTCCGGCGAGGGTAATTTCTTGTTGAACGTCGGTCCCAAACCGGATGGGACGATCCGCAGGGAGGAGGTCTGGCGGTTGCGGGAAATAGGCAATTGGCTTGCCGTGAACGGAGAATCAATTTACGGTTCTGAGAGGTGTCCGTTTACGGCAAAGAGTGTAGGCTTGACTACCGCAAAAGGCAACAACGCCTACGTGCACGTGTTCCGTTGGCCGAAGCAAGGCGAGATTACGGTGCCGGGGATCAAGAACGAAATAAAGCAGGCTACCGTGCTCGCAACGGGACAAAAGGCCATTGTAGAGCGTGGGACGAACGCGCGAACCTTCTTGAAGGGACTCCCCAAGACTCCTCCTGATCGGTACGATACAGTCATCAAGTTGGAGCTGGATGGTAAACCGGAGGCATGCTGATATGTACGTAATAGGTATCTCTGGAAGCCCGAGGGGCGAAGCGAGCAGTACTCGCAGATTGGTGGAGCGAGTGCTCGACGGAGCGCAGTCAGCAGGCGCCGACGCGGAGTTGGTTGACATCACGCGCGTCAGGGTTGCCTACTGCGTAGCCTGCGACTCGTGTCATGCGACAGGCAAATGCTCCCGAGACGACGAGTTTGGGCAGGTTAAGGAGAAGCTGTTGAGTGCACAAGGGATCGTGCTCGGTTCGCCGCTGTATTTCAACAGTGTGACGGCGCAGTTGAAGACGGTCATAGACCGGCTCGCTGATGTGATTCACTGCCAGCTTTTCCTGGGCAAGTATGCGTGTTCGGTGTGTGCAGCGGGCGGGACTGAGTACGACCTGGGCCTCAGCTATATGAATGGGGTTCTCACGCGGCTGGGCTGCAATGTGGTCGGCGGGGTCGGTGCGTCCAGAGCCGTGCCGGGTCTTTACGAAAAAGCGGAAGAGGAGGCTTTTGAATTGGGCAGAGCCCTCGTGCAGGCGATTCGCGAAGGACGCACCTATGAGGATCAAGAAGCGGTGCACGCTGAGATGCGAGAGCGTTTCATGCGGTTGATCGCAGCAAACAGGGATCACTGGCCGTATGAATATGAGTATTGGCGGTCGAAGGGTTGGCTGAGCTGACGTGCGATTCAGACCGGATATCCGACCGCGCAGGATATCTTGAGCTCGGCATCTAACTGAAAATGTCGGCGTTTTCGCCGAATCAGCAATTCCACGGAGAGAGTGAGTGCTATGACTAAACCGATTCGAGTTACAGTATGGAATGAGTTTCGCCACGAGAAGCATCCTGGAAAACCCCAGGAGGTATATCCGAACGGGATGCACGCACCGATAGCCGATTATCTGCGCAAGCAGGGCTTTGAGGTGCGTGTTGCAACTTTGGACGAGCCGGATCACGGTTTAACGGACGAGGTGCTCGCCAGTACTGATGTTATGACCTGGTGGGGACACACTGCTCACGGGGAAGTGCGCGACGATATAGTTCAGAAGGTTCAGAGGCGCGTTTGGGAGGGCATGGGCCTGATCGTCCTGCATTCGGGTCATTTCTCCAAAATCTTCCGTGCGCTTATGGGCACATCATGTGATCTGAAGTGGCGTGAGATAGCGGAAAAGGAGCGCATTTGGGTCATCGATCCGGCCCATCCGATAGCGGAGGGGCTACCGGAGTACTTCGAGATTCCTCACGAAGAGATGTACGGCGAGCGGTTCGATATCCCTCAGCCAGATGAATTGGTGTTGATAAGCTGGTTCGCCGGCGGTGAAGTTTTCAGAAGCGGCTGCTGCTACCACCGCGGCCGGGGGAAAGTATTCTACTTCAGGCCTGGGCATGAGTCGTATCCGACCTATTATCAGGAGGAAGTGCTGAAGGTTATAGCCAATGCCGTGAAGTGGGCAGCCCCGTTGGAGACTACGGTTCCCACGTTCGGGCATAGGCCGCAGCCGTTGGAGAATATAGAAGTCGGCGAGTGAGTGTAAGAGGCGGTTGCCTGCGGGGTGTTTTGTGGAATTGTGTACAAGGCGGGAGCGGTCCAACGGACCGCTCCCTTGTTAATGTTAGCTGCGGCGAAAGGAGATGTCGGGACGGCACGCGACCGTCAGAGGCTCACGCCCAGTGATTGGAGTGCCAGAGCTGCGGCGCCGAGAACGCCCGCATCGTCTCCAAGCGCCGCCGGAAGTATTTCGCAGACTTGCAACGCTTCGTAGAGCGCGTTTACCTCGACCGTCCTCCGGATGGGATCAAAGAGCAGGTCCCCTGCTTGGGCGATGCCGCCGCCGATGATTACCTTGTCGGGGTTGAAGATGTTGATGATGTTTGCGACTGCGATTCCTAGGTAGTAACCGGTTTCTTCCAATGTTTCTATCGATACCTGATCTCCCTCTCTTGCTGCTTCGGCTATCATAGCAGGAGTTACGTATCTGAGATCATGCCCCGACTTTTCTATTAACGATGTGTAGCGACCTTGATGGGCTTTGCGTGCGGCGCGGTCGACGATAGCATCTCTCCGGCACAGTGACTCGACGCATCCGTATCGGCCGCACGAGCACCTTGGTCCGTCGGCGAGGATGATATGATGTCCCATTTCCGGTGCGACTTCGCTTACACCGTTCCAGCTCTTGCCCTCAATAATCAGCCCACTGCCGATGCCGGTGCCCAGGGTGAGCATGATCATACACCGTGCACCCTTACCGGCTCCGAAAGCGTATTCACCGAGGGCTGCCACGTTGGCATCGTTTCCCATTGAAACGGGCGCTCCTATCGCCTTGGCGATCGGGTCGCGCACCTGGATGCCGTTCCAGTCTTTGAAATTGGGTGACCACAGGACAAGCCCCTCAGCGTTCTTCACGGTTCCGGGAATGCCCATACCGCAGGCGGCTATTTCGCCCTCGGACACGCGGGCGTCGGCGACGGCGGCGCGTATGGCTTTGATGATCTGGCCCAGCGTGACATCGGCACCTTCCATAGCCTTGGAATCGGTCCTGGCTTCGCCAAGTATCTTGCCTGACGAGTCGACTACGGCAGCTCGAACGTTGGTTCCTCCAAGATCCACTCCTACTACGTACTGTGTGCTCATGTGATTGATCGATCCTCCAACCAACGTGGGATGTAGATTGACCCCCACTGCTGACGTTTCAGGACTTCTTCATCGCCAGCAGTGCGGATATGACTACGAGAAAGCCTCCGAACAAGATCTGCAGGATTCTAGCGTTTAAGCAGCTTGCAAGGCAAGCGCCTCCCACTCCTCCGATTATAGCCCCCGCGGCAACCCACTTGGCTACTCGGAATTCCACGTTGCCGAGGCGGTGGTGAATAATCGTGCCCGCAAGCGAGGTGGGCATCATAGCAGCCAGCGAGACACCCTGCGCGGTGTGCTGGTCGACGCCGAGCAGCAGCACGGCAGCCGGCACCATCACGGTTCCTCCACCTATCCCGAGCAGACTGCTGAAAAAGCCCGTCAGGACACCGGTTCCGAGAACCACTAGCGAGCGGGCGACTCCATCGGGCACGGTTGAATGTTTGACGGCGTGAATCGCCCCGTTTTGGGCTATGAGCCCGCCGATGATCATTCGTAGTCCTACCAGTGCAAGGAAAATGCAGAACACACGTCGCAGAGTTCTGCTCCTCATCGCAGCGGCAGCTTGCCCTCCGATGATGGCACCGATAACACCGCCCGCGGCAATCTCTACGGCAAGGAGCCAGTCAACGTGCCCGCGGCTTGAGTAGGTTGCTACGCTGGCCAAGCTCATACCTAGGACTACCGCGAGACTAGTCCCGTGTGCTCTGTGTTGGTTGAATGCAAGAAAGAACACCAGTGCTGGGACAACGAGCGAGCCGCCGCCTATCCCCAGGAGTCCTCCCAGAAACCCGGCGGAGAAACCTATGCCCAGCAGTATCCAAACTGTCCGCGAAACTCGAATACTTCGTACCAGCAGAGACTCCTAGAAAAGGGGCGATATGAATTCCGCGCCGTAGTATGTGTCTTTGCGAATCGAATATGCTTTCAATCGAAAGCCGGGAAAGGGCTGCCAGCCAACTGCGCCATTTAGGTCTCGGCTATCGTGCTCACCCTGCACAAACAATCCCGCGGGCAGTTTTGCTTCGAAGGCCGCAAACGGTCCCTTGATGCCGCCGACCCCGATTCCCAGAGTGACTGAAAAATCTTGCAAGAATGGGGCAGCGACTTTCGTGGATATGTGCTTCGATGCGGCGAGGTAAACGCCCAGGCCTTCGTCTGTTTGCGCCCCGATGTCATAAACGCCCAGCGAAATGGCAGGCGTGACGAATGTTTCCGGCAGAAAGCACCACTGAACCCCGAACACGTTTGCGTCTTCCCCGGCTACGTTGCTCATTCTTATCAGGCTCGCTTCGAACTGCTTGAAGCCAGCAGCAAGCCATAAGTAGTTGCCGCGCTCGTTGTGCGGGCTCAGAGCCGCTTCCGCTCGAAACTGGGCCGTGGAGAGGGTTGTGCCGGTTGGCGCCAAAAGCATAGGATTAGACCAGCAGTTACCGCAGGCCACTGCCAAGACGGCAGCAGCCGCGAGTTTGCAGACTAGGCTGCGTATACACATAAGGGCACTCTCCTTATCGATTGCATTCCAAAAGAGTTGTTAGACGCTCGGGCACCTTTGACCTTGCACTTGTCGTGATTGAAGCCCACCTGCACTTCGGCTCCAAGCTTCCCAAGCTCGACAGGAGATTGCTACTTGCCGGCTTGGGACTTAGCAGACGGCGTCCAGATTCCGAAGTAGCTGCAACCGTCGTGCGTCAACTGCTTCAGCTCCCCTGTGGACAGGTCAAGGGAAACCAGATCTTTTGTTGTGTGTGCTCGATCGTACCTGGTAGCCAGTATCCTGTCCCCACTCGGTGAATAAAGCGGCTGTTCAAAAAGACCGGAAGCCAGGAGCTGCCCTGTTCCACTTTGCAGGTCGAGCCTTAGTAGGCCGTCTTCGGTGTGCTTACGCGACGATTTGACTGCTACCACGAGCGCTGAGCCGTCCGGTGCGAATGTCGGCTGTGCAATGACGGCGCCGCGAAATGCCTTGAAGCCGGCGATCGCGGGATTCCCCTTTTCGACCACGAAGACGAACAAGTACGAGTCGGACTCTGCCGTCAGTGTGATGGCGAACATGGAGTCCGTTTTCGACCAGCTTACCCCGGTTACCTGGACACGGCGAGTTATCTCAGCACGCTGCTGAGCGGCGCCTGCGCCGGCAATGAGCTGGTTCAAGTAAACGCCCAGCGGAATGAACATTGGCTTCGCACCCCGGCTGGGTAGGAAAACCGCGGAGTGGCTGCCGTCCGGCTCCTGTCGAATGCCGACGATTGCCTCAGAATCCGGTCCCCAGGCATAGGCGATGTAAATAGGCATCTCGCCTCGTCTCAGGGGGTCGGTCATTGCTGCATGGATCTCCTGGGGCGTTGGGAAAATCGGACTGAGGTGTTCGCCGTGTTTATCTGCTGCGTAGACTCTGCCGCTTGCGATGAATGAGATGCTGGTGCCGTCGGGTGTAAACGCCGGTTGTTGTTTTGGTCCAGTGGCACTGGTCAATCGTTCAGGTTTTCCGCCGCGCGTGCCTACGGCAAAAACCTGTTCGGTTTTTCCGAACTTGCCGACGTATATTATGCGGTTGGCCCGTGGCGAGATTGCCGGTGCGGAGCGAACCACTGCACCGGAGGTCAGAGCCACTCGGCCTGAGCCGTCCGGTTTCATCAGCCAGATTTCCGGTGTGCCGGTCTTTTCGGACACGTAGACGATCTTATCGAATGCCTGGGGACCGGCAAACAGCTCCAGCGTGCCGGTCGCGACAGCCAAGGCGAATCCTACACCGGCGATGATTACGAGGATGAGTAGCATCCCCCTAAATTCGGGATTACGAAGGAATTTCATCGTGCAGCCTTGCGAATGACTTTTCCTGCGAGCGCGTCTGTCAGCGCTCCGTGTTCTACGGTAAGTTCTCCGTTGACGAACACATAACTGATGCCGCGGCATATACTGTGCGGGTTCTGGTAGGTCGCCGTATCGGCGACAGTATTCGGATCGAACACGACCAAGTCCGCCCAGCAGCCTTCTCTTATAATCCCGCGGTCCTGTAAACCCAACTTGCGTGCAGCCATAGCCGTCATCTTGTAAACTGCCGTCTCCAGCGGCAGCAGTTTCTTCTCGCGCACGTAATGTCCCAGCACGCGAGGGAACGTGCCGAAAGCTCTGGGGTGAGGCTTTCCCTTTGCGAGTTCGCCGGAGGTGCTGCGAGCTGAGGCGTCGGTGCCGAACATCGCGAACTCGGCGCTGATAACTGCTGAAACATCTTCTTCCGCTTGGGCAAAATGTATGATCGAGACCGAAGCGACCTCTTCGCTTAGTAGGTCTAAAACCGTTTCCTCCGGGGAACTGCCTCGCCGCTCTGCTATCTGAGCAATAGACAGTCCTTCGCACCATCGGTTCGCGTCAGACCGTACGCTACTCACCAGCACAGCTTCCCACTTGGGCTTTTGCTTCGCGGAAGAGGCGCGCAGGGCAGCGATTAGGTCCTGCCTTCGCGTTTTCAGCCTCTCCAGCAGCGCGCTGTCGCCTCCGTCGTGAGCCCACCGGGGCAGGAATATGGCAAGGCTGGTGCAGCTTGCCGTGTAAGGGTATACGTCGACTGTGACGTCCAGCCCTGACCGCCGTGCCTCCCTTATCATTTCTAGGGCGGCAAGCGTTTTGTCCAATCTGCCTTCTCCGTAGCCCTTGTGGTGGGATATCTGAACTGCTGCTCCGCTGCGCCGACCTATCTCGATGGCTTCGGCGTCGGATTCAGCCAGACGCTCGCGTTCATTACGGGTGTGAGATGCGTAGATTCCGCCTAGCTCTCCGACGGCTGAACTGATAAGGGCTATTTCGTCTGTCCCGGCAAAACAGCTCGGCGGGTACTGTAGTCCTGTGGATAAGCCAAACGCTCCTTGGCGCATGGCTTCGGCAGCCAGCTCCTTCATTTTCCGAATTTCGTCCGGGGAGGCTTCTCTATCTTCCAGTCCCACAACCGCGGCGCGAATGTTCGAATGTCCGACCAGCGTTGCGAAGTTGACGGCTATTGGAGTTGATTCCAGAACGCGTAGGAAATCATCCAACGTTGTCCAGTCGGCACTTATTTGATGCCGCTTGCGCCACTGGTTCAGCTCGGTGCGTCCTGCTTCGTCAAGCACTGGTGCGGCTGATGATCCGCATTGTCCGCAAACTTCCAAGGTTATTCCTTGTGTCACCTTGCTCTCAGCCCGCGGATCGATGAGCAGGGTAGCATCTGTGTGAGAGTGCATATCGATGAAACCCGGGCACACAACTTGACCGGACGCATCTATGACGCGTTCAGCTGAGACTGCTGTGCTGCCGACAGGTACTATGCGACCATCCTTGATGCCCACAGCGCCAGGAACCGCCGGCGTTCCGGTTCCGTCGATGATATGGCCGTTTTTGATCAGATAATCCAGAATCATCGAACCTAACACAACTTACGCGCGGTGTGCGTCTATTCCTCTTAGTGCTTTCGCAGGCGGCACACAGGTTCCTGCTTTCCGTGTAACCTGCGGTTGTGGTATGCTTGCTGTAAGGCTGCGGCCGCGCTTTCGGCCGCTTCAGGCGGAACGCAGATGGGCTTTGGCTTGGCGGATAAGGTTGTGCTTCGGCGCACGGCGGTAGTGATTGTTGCGCTCTTGGTGCTAATCACGGGCACGGGGTGCACTCGCAAGCCCATTGCTGCATCGAAAGCGGTCGGTGCGTTAGAAGGGCGGTCAGCTCAGCGCAAGGGCAAGGAGACAAAGCCTGTGCGCTCGCCAGAGGAGAAGCTGAGTCAGCCTGTTGAAAGCAGTCGACCGAGCGGACTACCAAGTTTGGAGACGGTAGTCAAGCGTGTCACCATTCGATGGACGGATAAGAACAAGATGACTCTGAGCGCAACTGCCGCAAAGTTGGAGGGCAGCGAGGTGACACGCAAGGCTGTGATGACCAACTTCAGCGCGGAACTTTACCAGGATGGGAAGCTGACTACCACGCTCGCGGCTCCGAAAGTGGAAGCCGACGAGGCGAGGCGTACGCTGACCGCCGCAGGAGGGGTAACCTTGAAGTCGCTGGATCGCGGCACGGTAGTGAAATGCGCTTGGGTGAAATGGTATGCTCGGGAGAATCGGATAGTAGGTGATGGCGGGGTTAAGGTAACATCCAAGCTTGCGAGTGGAGCCAAATATGAAATGGAAGGCGCGGCGTTCCAAGCGGACACGGCGCTGAAGAACATAACTATAACTGACTCCGCGAGGGGATGGATAGGGGAATGAGGCACGTCTACAATCGATACGCTGACAGAATGTGGGGGCGGCTGTGCTGCATTTCGTGGGTATTGTCGGCTGTGTTGGCTTGCACATCGTGGGCGGCGCAGGGGTATGAGCGCGCAGGAGTTTCCATTGAGGCGAAGACGATCAAACTTTCGCGCACGATGAATCGTATAGAAGCGAGTGGAGATGTGCACTTGTCTGCATCGAACCCGGCTGCCAAGGTAAGGCTGTCCGCAGAGGCGCGGAGGGTCACGGTGACACTATCTTCGGCGCCGGGTACGTCCGGCAGTGTGCGCGGACTGGATTCAATAAAGCAGGCGGATTTTGATGGTCCGGTGAAAATGGTTTACACGGCTCCCAAATCGATAACCGACCAGGCAGGAAACAAAACGGGCGAGGTGCTGGTAACCACAACGGTGACTGCCGATAGAGCTGCGTACGACGGTGTGCAGGGAGTGGCGACTCTTTCGGGCAACGTGCGAATTGTCCAGGACGACCCATCGGTGTTTGCGGAACCGGTGGTAATGACAGGAGATAAAGCCTCGATAAACCTGAAGCGCGGGCAAGAGGCGGGGGACTACGATTTCAAGATAGAGAGCACGGGTAAGCCGAGTAGGATCGAGATCGTACCGAAGCAGCAGGCAAAGCAGTGAAACTCGAAGCACTAAACCTCGTTAAAGGATATAAAGGCCGTCGGGTGGTCAATGACGTCTCGCTGACGATTGAGACAGGGGAGACAGTTGGACTTCTGGGCCCGAACGGCGCGGGCAAGACTACTACATTCTACATGATCGTCGGGTTGGTTAAGCCGGACGAGGGGCGCGTGCTGTTGGACGGTGTGGATATCACCCACCGGCCGATGTATCAGCGTGCGCGCCTGGGGCTGGGGTATCTTGCGCAGGAGCCGTCGGTATTTCGAAAGCTCACAGTTGCGGAAAACATCCAGCTAGTGCTGGAGATGAGTGGACTCAGCAAGAAGGAGCAGCGCCGCAAAGTAGATGCGCTGCTGGAAGAACTGGGTATAGCCCACGTTAGGGACAGTTTGGGGATGGTCTTGTCAGGCGGTGAGCGGAGGCGGGTCGAGATAGCGAGGGCGCTGGCCAAAGACCCGAAGTTTATTCTCTTAGATGAACCGTTTACGGGCGTGGACCCAATTGCTATTGGGGACATTCAAGACATCGTGCGCCACTTGAAGGATAAGGGCATAGGCATCATCATAACCGACCACAACGTTCGGGAGACCCTGTCGATAACAGACCGCGCATATATAATGTCGGAGGGCGAAATCAAGACGTCAGGACCCTCATCTGAACTGCCCAACGATCCCGTAGCTCGCAAGTTCTATCTGGGCGAGCGGTTTGAGATGTGAGGACTGCCGATGAAGCTCGTTGACAAGCAGATCTTGCGGGAGCTCGTCGGCCCATTTCTATTTGGGGTTGCGGCGTTTACGTCAGTCTTTTTTGCCGGCGCGTATCTGCTGAAGCTCACGAACTGGGTAATGAGCGGGATGCCGTTGATTACCGCCGTTTGGATTGTTGTTCTGTTGCTGCCTTCCATTATTGTCTACACGTTACCGATGTCCACTCTGCTGGCGGTTCTGTTGGGGATGGGCAGGCTGTCTGGCGACAGCGAAGTGGTGGCGCTGTACGCATGCGGTATTAGCTTCTACCGAATAGCGGCACCGATTATTGGCGTGGGTTTGGTTGTAAGTGGGGTGTCTGTGGCGCTGAATGAATTGATTGCACCTCAGGCTTATGAGCGTTCCCAACAGATTCAAGCTGAGGTTTTGAAACAGGCGGCTCCTGCCGCCCAGCCTTTCACAGTTCGGGATGACGCTACGAATTCGCTGATTTTCGTGAAGGGCGGGATGGATTCTCGAAGGGGCGTCCTGCGGAATGTGACGATCACGCAGTTTGCAGGCGAGAAGCCGGCCTTGGTCTTATACGCGGACCATGCGGTCTGGGCCGGGATTACGGATCAGTCGAAGAAATACAGGTGGAGTCTCTACGACGGCTGGTCGCAGATCGTAGGCACGGACTCCGCAGCGATTCAGACGTTCTCGGAGTTCCAAACTAGGGATGTTGAGATAGGAAAAGGACCTAGGCAGTTTTCGCTGTACCAGAGGAGCCTACAGCGAGACGCGGACAAGATGAGCTTTGCGGAGCTTAGTGAGCTCGTCGCATATCTCAAGGCGCATCCCGACCGGCCTCAGGATCAGATTCGCCGACTGGAAGTCGATCGTTGGAACAAACTTGCACTGCCGCTGTCTAGTCTTGTGTTCGCCATGCTGGCGGCGCCGTTAGGCGTGAGGCCGCATCGGGCGGGTTCGAGCGTCGGATTTGGGCTGAGCATCTTGGTGATCTTCATATACTGGATGCTGTGGCATTATACGTCTGCCTTAGCCATACAGGGGCATATACCGCCTGCGACGGGTGCTTTTTTGGCGGATGTTGTCGGTGTAGGGGCGGCGGCTGCGCTGATGAGAAGAACAGCTGGGTGATATATATTTGATGTGAGTCGATGAGATACACGATTCTGTTTGTCGCTGTTGTGATATTGGTGTCGGGGTTTATCGCCTATTTCGGCGACCAGCTGGGTCGCTGGATGGGCAAGAGACGGCTGACCCTGTGGCGCCTTCGCCCGCGTCACACAGCATACGCTGTCACCGCGGTGACCGGAATGCTGATTGCAGCCTTCACGCTTGCGGCGCTGGTTTCCGTGAATTCGCAGTTCAAACGCTTATTGACGGAGGGCGAGCATATCCTTGCCCGCAACGTTGAGCTGACGCATCGGAACGAGCAGCTGGCGGCGAGAATCCGGTTGTTGGAGCAGAAGCGTGACGAACTGCGGCGCGAGGTGGATCGTCAGCGCAGGGAGGTGGCAGCAGCGCGAGAGGCTGCGCTTAGGGCTGCGGATGCGCGAGTCAAGGCGGAGCGGGCGAGAGTAAAGGCGGAGGCCGCAGTCAAGCGTCTCCAAGAAGAAATCGCCGCCCGTCAACGCGACCTTGAGCGCCTGACGCGCAGCCGCGACGAGGCAGAGGCAAAGCTGAGGGAGAAGGCGGCGGAGCTTGCTCGCCTGCAGAACGAGCTCGCGAAGGTCAGGGCGGATCTGGAAGTAGCACAGAAGAACGTCACTATTGCCAGAGCCCAACAGGCTGAGGCCTTGAAGCGGCTAGCGGATGCGCAGTCGCGTCTGTCGGAGACAAATCAGAAGCTGGCGGACGCGCAGAAACTGCTTCAAGACCAGCAAAAAGCTATAGCCGAACAGCAGGAAACTCTCCGTCTGCAGCAGCAGGCTATTGTGGAATTGGGAAAAGCGCGTCTGCAGGCGGAGCGGGCTGCGATGGAGTTCGAACGAAAGCTGATCGGCGGGGACATTCGGTTCCGGCAGGGTGACGAAATTGCACGTGGAACCATTTCGCCGCGGCAGTCGGTGTTTGGGATCAAGGGCGATTTGTTTTCACTGCTGGACACTGCCAGCCAGCGTGCGCTTGAGCGAGGTGCGGGCATAGGTCCGAACGGTCGCGCGGTGGCGGTGGAGTTTACGCAGCCTGTAGGGACGGATTATGTTGTGCGCATCGAGAACGAAAGCACATGCGTGCAGATGGCAGCTGAAGCTATCGCACAAAGCGCGTTTCAGCCGTACGATGCGCTGGTTCAGGTGGTTTGTTCGAGGAACAGCCTTGCGGGCGAGCAAGTGCGGGTCAAACTTGTGCTCTATTACAACACCCTAGCCTATCGCAAGGGAGACAAGATTGCCGAAACCAAGCTCGACGGGCGAGTTTCGGAAGGCAGGGTGCTTTTGGCTCTGATCAGTTTTTTGCAGAACGAGGTAAGCAAAGCGGCTGTTAAGGCGGGGATAATCCCGGTGGCGAACCCCGACCCACGGATGAGCCTTGGTTCAGACCCGCGAAGCCAGGTCGAAGCTCTTATGGCGGTTGTAGAGCGCATAAAGGCTGTGAACGCGAAGGTGAACGTTGAAGTGTACGCTTCCTCGGACATCTTTGCTGCTGGCCCGCTGAATATGAACAACATGCGCTTCAGCATATCGAAGGCGGAGTAGTGGTTTCCGAAGCGGAACGAACCATATTGGCGATAGACCCGGGCCGCAGCAAGTGCGGCTTGGCCATAGTGAGGCACGGCAGAGAATCTTCGAAACCGCCTGAGGTAGTTCACAGGGCAGTTCTACCTGTGGAGGATCTCTTGATGTATCTCACCGAACTGGCGGACCAATACGGGGCGGATGAGGTCGTTATTGGGAACGGTACGAACTCTGCTCAGATTGCGGCGGCAGCGCAGAAGGCTGGGTTAACGGTTGCTGTGCTCGACGAGAAGCAGACAACCGTCGAGGCCCGAAAGCGTTTTTTCGAGGACAACCCTCGAAGAGGTTGGCGGAGGCTTATTCCGACCTCGCTTCAGACACCATGGCGTCCTTTTGACGACTACGTGGCTGTAATACTGGCGGAGAGGTACCTTCAGCGCGGGGACGACCCATAATGCTGCAGTTTTTGAGCTGCTAGCCCTACTGTTTTGAGTATGGTGCTACAATCAATTGTCCACGCTCGTTGTATAGAGGCAGCACGAGCAAACTAGAACCAGTTTGCTCCTCGGAAAAGGTTACCCTTTTCGAGATTGAGCAAGTTCCGCATTGCCGCCCGGTAGAAAGCTGCCTCATTGGTGTTTCCGTGCAGCGCGGCTTCGGCTGCGGCCGCGCGGTATGCCCTGAGAATCTGTCGGTAAACCCAGCGGTCTCCGAGGGTCAACTCGTAGCGGCTGGTCCAGTACCAGATCTGGGTATTGGAGAGAGTCGGTTCCAGCAGGACGGGGAGGTCGCGCTGGGGTTCCGAAGGAGCAAACGCAGCGGGATCGGGCCGAAACACCCACTGGCGCTGGTGCATAGCGACGTTCAGAGCAACTTGGGCTATCAAGACAAATGTGATCAGCGCGATAAGTGCAGCGGTTGTTCCGGCGGAAGGGTGCGGGCGCCCCGTATTTCGAACCAGACGAGACGCACCGGCCGCCCGCGCGATGATTACGTTGGAGCTGCAGGCACCCGAAGTCCCGCGCAGGTGATCGACAACGCGGTTGTACGCTTCGAGAAGCTTTCGTGTCCTCTCAGCGGCAAGGGGATCGGCTGGATTTCTGTCTGGGTGCACGGCGAGCAGTTTGCGGCGAAATGCACTTTTCACATCTTCCAGCCGCCACTCGGGACCGACTCCAAGTAGCCTATAGCATTCCTGCAAACTCATCGCTGAGCTCCGCGCGAGCGGGATATGGTCGACGCTGCTAATCGGCATTATATCGTAACGTTCAGAAAGTGCAATAGGTTTCGATCGTGCGAGTTAGCGTTTGACGTCGATTTCGGCTGGGCATATCATGCGCTGGGACATTTGGGAAAGAAGGAGGTAGGCTGAGATGAAAATCGAGTTTCTGGGGCACAGCTCATTCTTGATCTCGACAAGCCAGGGCACGAAAATCATTACGGATCCGTTTGATCCGGCAGGTTACCCGGGACAGCTCAACTACGGCGTGTACAGTGAGCCGGTGGACGTGGTGACCGTCAGTCACGACCACGCCGATCACGCAGGGGTGAAGGTGCTCAAGGGTTCGCCGGTGGTGATTAAGGGCGAAGGCAAATTTGCCGCGAAGGACGCCCAATTCCTGGGTGTAGGCACGTATCACGACGACGCTCGAGGTGCAAAACGCGGTAAGAACACAGTGTTCGTGATTTCTGCCGACGGACTCAGAGTGGCGCATATGGGGGACTTAGGGCACGTTTTGACAGCCGACCAAGCGGCGGAGATAGGCAACGTGGACGTAATCCTTGTCCCAGTGGGCGGCTATTTCACTATAGATGCTGCACAGGCAGACGAAGTTGCCAGCCAGCTTGACGCGAACATTGTTATTCCTATGCACTACAAGACTGCGAAGTGTAATTTCCCGATAGCGGGGGTCGACGAGTTCCTCAAAGGAAAAACCAACGTCGTGCGGACGGGCGGAAGCGTCTTTGAGATAGATCGGGAGAGTCTGCCTGCTGGCCGGCAGGTAGTAGTGCTCGAGCCTGCCTTATAGCGTGTATACTGGTCGCTGAGTCAAGGCAAGAGACAGTGTCTCTCAGCGCTTGTTCTGGGCGGATTCAGAGGCTCGAAGCGTGTCGGAGCACCTCTGGAGGGCGAGGACCATTGTTCTTTGCAGTGACTCACGCACTTCCGGCAGGTTGTTGAGTCGGTCGTCGCGGGAGGCGATATCGAGGGCCGCAAGGAAAGTTCCCATCAGTTCGAGCGACGGAACTTCCGTCTCGCATATCTTCTTGCAAAAGGCTTCCAGGGCGGATTCGAAGTCGGTCCGTTCTGGATCTAGACGGCGTATTGCCAATCTGATGTACTCGGCTATCAGCTCCGCCCTGAAGAGCTGCCTTTCGGACGCACTGAGTTGCTGGAATCTGCCCGAGGCAAGGGTGACACCGTGTTTTCGGGCGTCGTCTTCGTAGGCTATCATTCGAGCAATTAGCTCATAAACCTGCTGGGTTGTAAGATGAGCAGGACACGGTGAACCAAACGATTTTTGAGCGGACGTCTTTCCGACAGCGTCGCGGCTTGTGTGCAGCAATTGGCACCCTCCCTCTGTGAACACGTGCTCTGTTCGGTATTTCCTTGTCTTCCGTTAAGATTATCGGCCGACTGGGGCACGCACTTTAACAGCGTGCCACTGCGGGGTCAGTTTTTCTTTCGAATAACTGTTTAGCGAGGCGTAACAAGCGTGCGGGTGCTGCGTCTAAGGTTGTGAGTGACCAGACTGGCGGGGCAGGCTATGCACGATGTGTTTGGTCACAGACGGCTCTTGATTGGAGGGACATCAATGAAAAGAACGATGCTGTTTGTGGTTGCTGTGGTGCTGATCTGCGCGCTGGCGGCAGATGCGCAGATGCGAGTAGGTACGGGCCAACGTGCTCAAAACCCTCCTCCCGGCGGTGGCATGGGGTTTGGTATGGGTTTTGGCATGTGCGCCACTATGGCGGTTGCACCGCCGACGGCTGCAATGGTGGATCGCATGACTGACTTACAGCTCACGGAGGACCAAGCCACTCGACTGAAGAGCATTCTGACGGAGAGCGAAAAGCAGCTTATGTCTCTTCGGCAGAAAGTTGCTGATGCCTGTCGAGCGTTGCGTGAGGCTGTTTTTGCCGAACAGTATGATTCGGCGAAGGTACAAGCCTTGGCGTCCGAGGCTCAAAAGGCTGAGTCGGCAGTGTTGAGCGCAGAACTTCAGACATGGGCACAGATCAGAAGCGTACTGACCGCTGAGCAGGTTAATAAGCTGCAAGGCCCAGTGGGATGGCGTGGAGGTCCTAGGCAGGGCGGTTCTCGCGGCGCGGGCGGGCAGCCCGGTGGATTCGCCGCTCCTCCTCCGCCTCCTGGAGGTCCGCAGCCGCCTCAGGCTCCGGAACCGGGTCAATAGTATAGTTTCACTTGCAGGAGCTCATTGTCTAATTGTCTAACCCATCATCAGAACGCTGAGAACAGGGGGTTGGACAAACTGGACAACTGGACTCTTACATTGGTAGTGCTGGCAGCCCTGGCAGTTTCGGCTTCTGCCGCTACTGTCAGGGCACCTTTTTCGGGTATCCCTGAAACCTATCTCACCTTCGACGTTGAGGGCGGCTCGGGCGAATGGCTGCTTATGTCGTCGTCTGAGCAAGCTGCACACTACGTTTCAGGCAGTGTCTCGCTTGGACTAAAGCTGGAGAAGTCAGCAGCGCAAACGATTCTCCATGTACAGCTGAAGGCGCCGGTTGGGCAGAAAGTGGCTGTCAAGTCGTATTCGGCAAGGGTGGTACTTCCCAAGACGGGTTTGCACGCTGTGATGGTGCCTAATCAGCATAAGATCGCCCGTCTGCTGGACTATTGGGGGGAGCACCACAAGTGGCCTGAGAACGTTACGCTCTACCGAAACCTCGTTACCGAAAACTTCAAGCAGGCAGCGCCTACGAACGCTGAAGCGCCTTTCATACTGGTCACCGACAGCAACGGTATCAATAAAGTAGCGGTGGGTTGGGCGGCCGCAGAGAGAGGCAGCGCATTAGAGGGTGCAGTGGAAGGCGAGGCGTATGTGCTGACCCTCGAGCGGCGTGAGGATGTACCGTTTGAGGGTCAGGGCTTCAAAGATGCTTTGATCTTCGACATGTCGGAACGACCGTGGATTGATGTGGAAGAGGATTACGCGCGCGCATTTGACCGCTACAATGGGCGTAAGCACGAGCCTCTGCCCGAGTGGGCGACTGAACCCGTATACTGCACCTGGTACTGTTATGGCGACAAGATTACGCAAGACGGTGTCTTGAAGATCGCCCAGAAGTGCAAAGAGCTGGGCTTTGGCACGATCCTGATCGACGCAGGTTGGGACTGCCATCCCAACGGCGGCTACATCGACTTCGAGAATGGCATACTGGGTGATTACATTGCCCGTCCTGATCGCTTCCCGGACATGCCCGGCTTGGTGAAGCAAATTCACGATATGGGACTACGTGTGATGCTTTGGTGTGCTCCGTTCTGGGAGGGTAAGAAGAGCCGTGCCTATCAGGAGAAGACTTCCAGCTGGCATATGCGCGATGCCGACGGAAACGTGCTGCACGAGCTGTGCCCCAAGCATCCGGAGGTGCGGAAACACTTCTTCGATAGGTTCGCTTGGATCGCCAAGACATATGATATCGACGGTATGTGGATTGACGCGGCGGATGCCGTGCGCGGTACGTGCTACGCCGACCATCCGCACACCGAAGAGTCCATGGGGCATGCATTTGTCGAGTGTTTGGCGGCGGTGCGCGGTGGCCTGCGATCGGTAAAACCCGACGCTATAACGGAGGCACGCGTGATGCACGCCAACCTGAACACAAAGGTGGCGCTGGACGTGGTGCAGCCGTCGGATGCTCCTTACAGCTATGAAGTGCTGCGGCTCGCCGGGATACACCTGCGCCCGTGGGCGTATGACTTGCAGGTCAAGAACGACCCGATGATCTGGGGCAAGAAGGCGGATGCTGCAACCGTGGGCAAGTTTCTAGCAACTATGGTCTGCAGCGGCGTGCCTGCTCTTTCCGTGGACTTTTTAACCGCTTCCGAGGAGCACTGTGCTCTTACAAAGGCATGGCTCAACTTCTACAAGGAACACAAAGAAACGCTTCTTAGGGGCAAATTTGCACTATTCGGTGAGGATTTCGGCTCGCCAGATATGATGCTTGTAGGCAGGGAGGAAACTGTGTTATATGTAAAGAACCCGGCCACTAGGAAGGTCCAACTGCCGAAAGCCGTTAAGCGCATTACGATTTTGAACTGCACTGATGCCGACCGCGTGCAGCTGACGATAAGCCCTGTTCAAGAACGAATGAAGGCTCGCGCTTATCGTCCGGACTGGTCTCCTGCCGGCGAGGATCTAACTATCGAGAGCGGTAGCGTGGATTGTGTGGTGCCGCAGGGTGGCGCGCTGATTATGGAGGCTCAATAGCTCGGTCGGGAAACTAGATGTGGATATGGAGAAGAGGTGAGGCGTGAAACTGATTTCGCCTGCAATGGCTGACGAGATAGAGCGGCGCAAAGAAAACGTGCGTCGCGTGTGGGACTATAAGCGCGTAGATCACATCCCTATCATGATGCGGGTTGCGTCGAACCCGTGGGGTTACACCACGCAGGAGCATTTTCTGGATGCGGAAAAGCAGTTCCAGTTGGAGCTGGAATCTGTGAAGTTGTCTTTGCAAATGGTGCCGGACGACTATATCCCTTCGATGCGCGTTGACGTAGGGTGCGTTGTAATAGAGAGCGCGTTGGGCGCGGAGGTCGTTTTCGGCGATGACCCGAACCAGACGTGCAACGTGAAGGAGCCGATCCTGCACACTGTGGACGACATATACAATCTTCGGATGCCGAATCCGCATACAGATGGGCTGGTTCCGGAGGGTTTGCGACGCATCAAGATGTTTACGGAGCGCACGGAGGGTCAGGTTTATGTGTCGTGCCTGGACATGGGCGGCGCAATGAACGTGGCATTTACCTTGCTTGGTGGTGTGCAGTTCTACATGATGAGTTATGATCATCCGGAAGCGCTTCATCACCTTGCCAGCTTCATCACCGACTGCTTCATTTTGTTTGCTGAAGAGTGCATAAAGGCGGCGGGCGGTATAGACCACGTTACTTCGACTGACTTTCCGTACATCTGGCAGCCGGAGGGGCGCAAGGGGCATTGTTCGGACGACATCTGCGCGCAGTTCTCGCCGGAGTTCTTCAATACGTTCTCCAAGCCTTACAACAATCGGATCTTTGCGCGTTTTGGGGGCGGTATGCTACACAATTGTGGTCCTAACCCCTGTGCGCGCGAAT
>JARYME010000041.1 GCA_029907315.1 Armatimonadota bacterium
AGTGCTTACACATCAGAACAAACAGTGGGATGAGGCCTACCGGCCAAAGCAATTTACACACAAGGCTTGACACTACCGGTCGACCCCCGTTCCTTGACACTCCTTGGTGAACAAACCTATAATCAAGCCGTCAAGCTGAAAACTCTACAACCATATGCGGAACTCCTCCACAGCTAGGCGGTTCCGTTTGGCGTCTATATTGTGTCAGGCAGGACGGCAGAACATGGCTGAACGAAAGTACAACTTTGCAGAAATCGAACGCAAATGGCAAAAAAGATGGAGGGATGCCGATCTATTCCGCACTCCTGATCGAACAGACAAGCCCAAGTTCTACGGGCTTGACTTCTTTCCATATCCTTCGGGCGCAGGATTATCGGTTGGTCACTGCCGCAACTACATTCCGACCGACGTCGTCTGCCGCTACAAGCGAATGAAGGGATTTAACGTTCTACACCCCATGGGATGGGACGCGTTCGGTTTGCCTGCCGAGAACGAAGCTATCAAGCAGAAGAGCCATCCCAAGTACACGGTTCCTCAATATATTGCGAATTATAAGCGGCAAATGAACCTAATAGGCATCGGTTATGATTGGTCGCGCGAAATCAACTCGTCTTCGCCCGACTACTACAAGTGGACACAATGGATATTCTTGCTTTTGTATAAGCGCGGACTGGCATATAGGGCTATGTCGCCGGCGAACTGGTGTCCATCCTGCGCGACGGTTCTCGCCAATGAAGAAGTAAAGGATGGCCGGTGCTGGCGATGCGGCTCGCTGATTGAGAAAAAAGACTTACCGCAGTGGTTCTTCAAGATCACCGACTACGCAGAGAGGCTCATCAACGATCTTGACCTAGTTGACTGGCCAGAATCCATTAAGCTGATGCAGAAAAACTGGATCGGCAAGAGCGAAGGCGCCGAAGTCATATTCCACTCCGAACAAGGCGATGAGATCGTCGTGTACACCACCAGACCGGATACGCTGTGGGGAGCAACATTCATGGTTCTGGCGCCCGAGCACCCTCTGGTCGATAAGTTGACAAGTCCGGCATTCCGCGAGGAGGTGGAAGAGTATAGAAAGCGAGCGGCCCGGGCAAGTGCCGTTGAGCGGCAGTCAACCGAACGCGAAAAAACCGGGGTGTTCATCGGAGCTTACGCGATCAACCCGGTAAACGATAGGCGCATACCAATCTGGATAGCCGACTACGTGATGATGGGCTATGGAACAGGCGCTATCATGGCAGTTCCGGCACATGATCAACGCGACTTTGAATTCGCCCTGAAGTACGGCATACCTATTATTCCAGTAATCGACAGGACCGACGGAATCTCAAAGAGCCGAGTGTTTGATGAGATCGTCGAAGAGGGTTTTGAGGACGCACTCCGGCAGGAAGGTATACATTTTGAGCACAAGAACAGCTTTTACTACGTCACTCTCGAAGACGAGAAACAGGCAGACGCATACATTGACATCGCGTGTGCCTATCTAACCAATACTGAAGCGTGGGTCGAAATCGTCGGAAAGCGCTGGGCATTCATATTTGCGAACCGCGGGGTTGTGCCCTTCGATTCGCTGGAATCCGAACGCGAAATACTTTCGCTGATCAAGGAGCGAGCTCCTTCGCTGGAAAATGTGAATACACTGATGCAGCTCTTGGCAAGCGAGCCGTTCTACCAAGACGTGATATTTCATGACGAGTACGGCGATATGATTAACTCTGGCGAATTTTCCGGAACGCCAGGCGAGGTCGCAAAGAAAGCGGTAACCGAATGGTTGGAAAAGACCGGCAAAGGTAGATATGCCGTCAATTACAAACTGCGCGATTGGCTGATATCTCGGCAGAGATATTGGGGCGCGCCTATTCCAATCATACACTGCGATAAGTGTGGTCAAGTTCCTGTGCCTGAGAAAGACCTTCCTGTTCTGCTCCCGGACGTTGAAAACTACGAGCCCACCGGCACCGGTGAATCCCCACTTGCATCTATCCCGGAATTCGTAAACACAACGTGTCCGAAGTGCGGCGCTCCTGCTAGAAGAGAAACCGACACAATGAGCGGTTTTGCTTGTTCGAGCTGGTACTTCTTGCGCTTTGTGAGTCCTCATCTCGACACAGCTCCATTCGACAAAGACCTTGTAGCCTACTGGCTACCGGTAGACCTTTATGTCGGTGGTGCCGAACACGCTGTGATGCACCTTTTGTACGCCAGGTTTTGGACGAAAGTCCTGTATGACGCAGGGCTTGTGCCATTTGTGGAGCCGTTCGCCAAACTTAAAAACCAAGGCATGGTTCTCGCATATACGCCGCACAGGACTATGGAAGCAGGGGAATCAGTCGACGTAGAAACCGATGACGAAGAGACAGAACGAGATTTGATTCCTCTCACCCCTGAAGAAGCTCAGAACTACCCAGCGGACAAAATCATCTGGAAATGGGTGAAAATGTCCAAGTCCAAAAGGAATGTCGTGACCCCGGACTCGATGGTGGAAAAGTACGGAGCTGATGCTCTGCGTACGTACGAACTTTTTGTCGCTCCGTTCGAGGAAGCTATCCAGTGGAGCGAGGAGGGAATGAATGGAGCGTTCCGTTTTATGGGACGCGTGTGGAGACTGGTAAACGAGTGGGCAGACCGGTTCAATCCCAACTGGCGAGAAGTGTTGGAGGATGTTGGCAATAACTTGGACGCCGATGCAAAGGCTCTCAGGCGCAAAACCCATCAGACTATACGCAAAGTCGGAGAAGACATAGAAGATTTCGCCTTCAATACTGCTGTAGCGGCTCTTATGGAGCTGGTCAACGAGATCTACGCAGCGCTGCCTCGCGCATCGCAAGCGGGTGATCACCAATGCACTCTGTCAGCAGCTGTCGACGAAGCTATTGAAAACCTAGTGCTCATAATCTCCCCTATTGCTCCACACATAGCAGACGAGCTGTGGGAGACTCTTGGCAAGAAAGGGTTCACACTGGAACAGAGTTGGCCTGAATACGATCCGGAAGTTGCTAAGGCTGAGGAGATCGAAATAGTTGCGCAGATCAACGGGAAGGTGCGAGATCGAATGGTGGTCCCGGCCGACGCCGACGAAGAGACTCTCAAAGCAGCGGCGCTATCCTCCAGCAAAATAAAAACTGAACTTGAGGGCAAGAATATCCAAAAAATCATCGTTGTGAGAGGCAAGCTGGTCAACATAGTTGCGCACTAGATAACGGATAAACTTGCCGGGTAGATGTGCACATAATCTTTATGTCTAAGCACGATAAACGGCTTCGCAGAACCGGGAGCCAGTGCGTATGAACAACGGTAATCCGGGGCGTAATTACGCTGTACCAGACCTCCCTCAAGTATTGCGCGACTTCGTGCTCAGCAATACCCAAAACCCGCTCGTAGCTCTTGTCGGTCTTGTTATCGCTGAGATCAATCGGCCGGCGCTCGAGCTTATTGGTGAATGCCGGCGTGAAGACGTTATCGGTAGAAGCCTCTCAGAGTTCACCACTCCCGAAGCCTTCGAACTCATGCAGCAGCGAGCAGGGCTGCGCATGGCAGGCGCCCAGCGCGCGGATTCGCAAGCCTACACCATCATTAGGCGTGACGGAAGCAAGCTGCTCATAGATACCAGCGTGCTGCCGTGGCCTGAGAACCCGGTTTTTGCGGTTGCAGTCATCCGCGATGTTACGAGAGCACAAGATGAACTGCGTGAGCTACAAGCCAGAGAACGGCTGTATAGATCGCTTGCGGAGACCATCCCCGCTGGCGTAATAATGGAAGATGCTCTGGGCCGCGTGTTCTACGCCAACGACCAGATGGGATTACTCACGGGGTATACGGTGGATGAAATCCGGAGCGGCGTAAAGCTTATTGAGGATCCCGGCGAGGGACTTGTTCAGCCGTGGTCGGCGATAAAAAAGGAAATCTCAGGATCAGATCAGACAGTTCGCCTAGTGCGCAAAGATGGTAAGAAGATATGGGTTTCTGTCTCTTGGCGGCCCCTTGTCGACACACGCGGCAACATCCAAGGCACCGTAAGCATTTTCGCCGACATAACCAGAAGAGTCCAAGCCGAAGAAGCAGTGCGCGAAAGTGAAACGGTGCTTCGGACTTTTGTGAACGCCTTGAAGCATCCGGTTTCGCTGAGCGATTGCAATGGCAGGCTGCTGCTGGCGAATGAGACTCTGGCGCAACGATTCGGAATCAGAGCACATGAAGCCAAGGGCGTATCCCTGTGGCAGATGCTTCCCCCCGACATACGAAGGCGGCGTCGAGAAGTATTCAGGGAAGTTGTTGAAACCGGCAAAGATGCCGAGTTCGAGGATGAGCGTGAAGGCCGGTTCTTCAGACATTATCTGAGCCCCGTAATCGGCAGCGAAGGAAACGTTAAGAGCGTTGCATGGATAGCAATCGACATCACTGAACGAAAGAAAATAGAGCTGGCACTTAAGAAAGAGGAAAAGTGGTCCCGAACTCTTATCGAAAACATCCCCGGTACTGTGGTTCGAAAGCTAATCAATGCCGAACCGCCAATTATCGATTTTGTGAGCCAAGCCATTTACCAACTTACAGGACGGCCTGACACATATTTTGTAGGTAAACCGACTACAGTTCTAAGCGACTTGATAGTTCCCGAAGATCGGGAAGCGGTAGCCGCTGCCCTCCAAGAAGCGGTCGAGGCTCGAAAACTCTTCGTGATCGTCTACCGCATTCGCCGCACAGATGGCACCATCGCGGTTTGCCGCGAACGCGGTCAGCCTATATCCGATGAGTCTGGAAATCTGGTCTATATAGACTCAATAATCTTCGACATCACCGACCTCCACCGAGCTGAGCAAGCTCTGCGCGAGAGCGAAGAAAAATACAGAACAATAGTTGAGAATTCGAGCGACATAATAGCGCTGCTGAGTACCGCTGGGGAGATCCTTCACATAAACACCGCTGCAGAAGATCTCCTCGGATACAAACCGGAAGAAATAACTCGGTTCACACCCGAAATGGTTCACCCTGAGGATTGGACCGCATTCTCAGAAGCAATGCAGCGTGGATTAGCTGGCGAGGTATTGACGAATCTAGAATGGCGGCTTGTTACACGCTCTGGACAGACGAGATGGGTGTCGCAGTCGTGGTCTCCGATTCAACGCCATGGTGAAACCGATCTCGTGATCAGCATAATCCACGACATCACCCAAAGGCGTTTAGCCGAAGAGCAGCTTCGTCAATCTCACGCACAACTCGAGAAGGCGTACCAACTGCAACAAGAGTTCTTGAACGGTATCACACATGAAATCAGGACCCCTATGACAGCAGTAAAAGGTTACGCCGAAATGCTGCTGGACGAAGTAGTGGGACCGCTGAACAGCGAGCAGCGCAAGCTGCTAGGAAAGATAGTAAGCGCGGCGGATAGTCTCCTTGAGTTGGTAGGCAGCCTGCTGGAGGCTGCTCGGGTCAGAACAGGAAACATCGAGCTTCACCCGAAGGCATGCAAACCGGGAGACATGGTGAGCAAAGCCATTTCACTCGTTATGCCGGAGGCCATCCGAAAGGGACTGAGAATTGATTTCAAAATAGACGGCCGAGACAGACTGGGTTTTTACGACGAAGAAAAAACGGCGATCGTAATCAACAATATCCTAGGTAACGCCGTGAAGTTTACCTCGCAGGGTTCTGTTGAGATACAGGTAGAGTCGAGTGAGAAAGGCTTCGATATGGTGATAATCGATACGGGCCCTGGAATCGCTGCCAGAGATTTGCCCGTCATTTTCGACCCATTCCGCCAACTGGCATCATCAAATAGTTCGAGCCGCCACAAAGCCCCAGGATTTGGACTTGGGCTATCCATAGTGCACGGCTTAATCGAGATTCTAGGCGGTACACTCGTGGTCTCAAGTAGAAGACGCATAGGAACGGCTTTTACTCTGCACATACCCACCCTCGACCACGTAAACAACGCGGCCGGCGATACCATAGGCGCAGTATCGACTTAGTAATTTGAGCAACACTTAGAGCTCCCAGTGCGTCAAAGAAGTTGGCTGCCCAAACGGAACGCCAATTCAAGCAAGTACTAGAATGGGCCTGGAACAATTATGAGCGCAAGATCCTGTGTCTTTCGAAACTTTATACTCCGTGCGGCAACGCTGTTTACCGCAATACTAATCCTAGGGACGGCCGTAAGATCTGAGCCTGTCTTGGGGGAAAAAGAAGCCAAGCTGGGCCAGGAAGCAGCGGCACAAATAGCCAAGGAACACAAGCTCAGCGACAATGCGGCCGACCTCAAAACTGTGCGCGAGATCGGCGAGAGGATAGCCGCCGTTGCCAACTCAAAAGAGGTGCCAGCCCTATACGGCTCCTCCAAGGTCACCCCGTTTCAGTATCAGTTCAATATCATCGAAGAACCAGATGTAAACGCGTTTTCAGTGCCAGGCGGTTATATATACGTATACAGAGGCCTCTTGGACTTCGTCCAGAGCGAACACGAATTGGCAGGCGTTATCGCTCACGAGATCGTTCACGCAGCACACCACCACATGGTGTATCTACTCGAGAAGCAGGCATCCCTGAACAACCAAATAGCTATCGCTTTATTGGCGAGTATTATGAGCGGAGCGAGAGCGTCGGACGTGGGAAACATTGTCCTGGGCGCCCAGCTTTATCAGATCGCACGGTTGAACGGATACGGGATGCAGGCTGAAAGAGATGCAGACTACGGAGCAATCATCTATATGCGTGATGCAGGATACAACCCAGTCGGCCTTCTGACCTTCCTGGAAAGGCTTGCAAAGAGACCGGAGATGGTCGACTGGGGAATATACAGGTCGCACCCGTTGGACGCTCAACGTGTAGCCGCTGCAAAAAAGGTTATCCAGGACTTGGGAATCCCGATCAAGAGAAGGGAAACCACCCGTGCAATTAAAGCTGAGGTGAAGGTAGACACCGTGGACGGGAAAGAAATCCCCGGAGTGTACATAGCCGGCACGTTGATATATAGGCCGGCAGCTACCGAAAGTAAGACCTCAGCGGACATCGCGAAGGAAACAGCCGACGCCATAAATCATGTGCTCGACTCGAACGTTCAGATGTATGAAATCAAGACCGACCCCAGCGGATACGGGGTTCTGGTCCGCGACAAGCCGCTCTTGGTAGTGTCGGATGCAGACGCGAAACTGATGGGCAAAACTCCGCAGGAGGTGTCAAAAACCGCCGCGGATGCAATCAGAGCCGTGGTCTGGAAACAGATTGTCGACACGGTACACTAACCGTTCGTCAAGCCAAGTAACAGGTAAAGGGTTCGAGTTAAAGGAGCCTGGTTCGAAAACTGCCTCTACTGCGAGCCGGATTCCTCGGTGACATTATGCAGAAAGAACTCGACCTTCCCGCAAAGCGGACGATAATAAACATCAAAGGCTTCGTTCCTCCCGAAAAGCTCCCTTAGGAAACCGAGCCAGCCACAGTTGGTCCCTTCCCTGAAAAACTTGGTGCCCGCGTAGTCTAGACCTACGCCACATCTCAGACATTTGAGCGCGCTCTCTCGTACAGTTCTCACGCTTCTTCTCCTTCGAGTAACCGGTTCAGCACCGGGTGGTTTATCGCATCGGCTATTAGTCGCCACGCTTCCGCAGCACGTTCCTTAGTCATATCAGGCACAAAGCCAAAATCAAGATACATGTTGATGGCTTTGAGGCAACCGGTGTGGGTAGCAAGGTATGCACGCTCGTGCCATTGGCGCAGCAGTTTCATCGCCTCAGCGAGCATAGGCTTTGCCAATCCGCGTCCTTGGTACTCTGGAACTATCGCCACCCAGTGAATACGGCCGTGGTCTTTGCCACGATAATCAGGATCGAACCAGGCAGTTGTAGAACCGACAGCCTCGCTGGTCGCAGATACTATCAGAAAAAGGCATCTGCGTTCAAACTCCGGCAGACTGTTGGAAAACTCGTGCTCGAAATGCTCCAAAGCCTTGTCCACGCTCTCGAAATTGCCCGCCCGTGCCTGTATTTCCGCCCAAACGCGCTCGTCGCCTCGGTGAAAGGTGCGAAATCCGTAGCCCGCAGGCAACGGGTATTCCGGAATGTTTTCCAGACTCTCTCTAATCATCCAAACGGCTATTCTCTCCAAGACCTATTTACCTCCACTGTTGCAAACCTTCGAAGAAAGTGCGCGCAGAAAGTCCTGGTTCACTTCGAACCCAAGAATCTGCGCTTTTTGCACAAGGCGCCAAGCCTGCTTATACTTGCCGCGTTCGTATAGGTCCACTGCGAGATTCACGTATGCAGGGGCGAACTCAGGCGCAGATCTAACAGCCTTTTGGTACTCCCGAATAGCTGCATCGAGATCGCCTCGTTCGTCGTATATGATACCCATATTATAGTGTGCCAGGGCGTGGTCCGGCTGAAGGCGAACCACTTTTCGATAGACGGCCATTGCGGAAGCCTCGTCGCCCATCCTGCTCAGAAAGACGGCATAGTTGTAGAGAGCGTGCACCCAGTTGGGCTGAAGCCGAAGGGCTTCCTCGTAATGCCGCCGCGCACTTTCATAGTCACCCCGAGCTTCTAGCGCCACCGCAAGGTTGAGGTGAGCCACGTAGTTGTTCCTGGTTGCTTCCAAGGCATGTCTGAAAAGTGAGACGCTATCTTGCCAGCAGTAGGTCTGCGCATGAGTGCGACCCGCATAAGCAACAAGCACTGCCGCTGTGATCGCGGCCAGAGCAGCTTTGAACAACCGCCTAGTTCCTACTTGCTCTACCAGTCGCAATGCGTACCAGACGACACCGAAAAAGATACCGATAAGGGGAATATACGTGTATCTATCAGCCATTGCCTGCTCGCCCACCTGCACAATCCCTATCACAGGGACCAACGTAACCACATACCAAAGCCAGCCTGCCAGCAGGTACGGATGGCGCTTGCGTAAGAAGTACACCACCCCAGAGATTGCTGCAAATACCGCAGCGCAAGCAAAAATCTTCCACATAGGGATCGAATTCTGCGGATGAGGATAGATAACTGAGAGGTTCGCTGGCCAAACTGTTTTGCCTAGATAAACAACATATGAGACCAATGCGTTATCAAACCGGATGCTAAACGGCAGATCAGGTAAACAACCCATCTTGGAACCCGGGCTCCCCTTTTGCGCAACGTAGGTAACTATGGACGACGCCAGGGATAGGACACCCATGGGCAACTTTTCAACTATCAAACGCAGGAGTTGACCGCTGCGGCTACTACCGATACTGGACCCAAACCGTTTGAGAGGCCAGAAATCGAGGATCAGCAGCACTGCGGGAAGCGATACAACCATCGGCTTTGCAAGCAGCCCTAAAACAAAGGCTACGACGACGCCGAGGTAGCGCCGCAAATTCGGCGATCGAACATAGAATGCATAGGCGAGTAATGCAAGCATCCAAAACAGAGTGCTCAGGACATCTTTGCGCTCGGAAACCCACGCCACCGATTCAACGTGCAGCGGGTGAACCCCAAACAAAGCCGCCACTAAGGCACTTCTAAGAATGGATCCCGTCATTGCGGCAAACGCAAGGAACAAGAGAACTGTGTCCGCACAGTGCAGTATCAGATTGGTCAGGTGATGACCTCTGGGATCCAACCCGTAAGCAGCGCAGTCGAGCATATGTGATATCCAAGTGAGGGGATGCCAATTCCCAGCCGCGAACGTGGTAAACGCCCAGAGCAGTGATTCAGCAGTCGGTCCGGCTTGCACATAAGGGTTCCTCGTAACGTAGAGCTCGTCGTCGTAACCAACGAAATCGGCATCCAAAACCGGCAGGTAGACGATCGCCACAACAGCAGCCAGACCTGCACAAATGAGGGCAATGGTTAAAAAAACCTGCTTTCTCGAGCTCGTCACACTCGGCTTCATATACCCCAATCCTACAGGAATACACCCGGCACGAACCCGCTTGTCGAGCTGTGCTTAGAACATTATCGCTTATGTCGCCGCTTTTGCGCTACCTGGGAATGCGCTGAGTTCGAGGCGACGGATTACAGGACCGCCGCAGTTGATTTGACGAAATGTAAAATGTTCAGACGCATGAGACTTAAGGTTTCCGCATTGTCGAAACCTAGCATAAGTACTAGGTAAGCTTGGTGTTATCCTGTAATAAATACTGGTTTTTTTCAAAAATAGTTGACTATCGGCACATTTCGTGCTACAACACTATTGAGCCCTGCTCAAAGTGCGTGTGGATTCGGCAGGAGGTCGTCGCAAATAACGCATTATCCGTTTCAGCGGGCGAGGCAGTACGTTGGGCCGATGGGTTGGATGCCCCTCACCCGACGCAAAAACTACACAAATCTTAACACAAAGGAGGACTGACGCATGAAGAGACTGGTGTTACCAATGCTGGTCGCCCTGACCATCGCTGTCCTGGCCAACACATCAGCCCTGGCCGCCCGCGCGACGGGAGAAGACTGGCGGCTGACGAAACTGAACTCGATCTACGAGGTTGGCAATATCACATGGGGATCTTGGTACAGCGGCGGTGTTCAAGCAGGCGCCTTCTACGTGAAGGTGGAGGACTTTGTAGGAAAGCCTGGCGACCCACCCCAAGGAGCGCCGAACACCGTGTACTATGCCTGGGTCTACTGTATTGAGGCCGAAGCAATAGCAAGCCCCGACTGGTACAAGAAACTGACCGGTCAGAAACCGCTACCCCCAGACCAGAGCAAGCCTGAAATCGGCGATGACAACTGGGCGCGGAAGGTGTGGCTCATTCAGAACTATGGATGGGACAGTCTGAGCTCCCCAGCCAAGTCGGCCGGAATGCAGCTTGCAATATGGGAAGTCGTAAGTGATGACGACTTCGATCTTGACAACGGCGTCTTCAAGATTCAGACGGGACAATTCCCTCAAGCACGGCCGTATGCCGAGCAGTACTTGAACGCGGTCAAGAACATCGATTGGACGACGGTCGACATAACCAAGGACATCTGCTATACGGACGGTCAGAATCTTAACGAAGTTCCCGTGATACCCGAGGCAAGTACTCTGCTGCTCGCCTTTACGGGAATCGGCTCTATCGCCGGGTTCAGACGCCTGCGCAAGGGCTAAAAACTACCGAACAGGAAAAGCGACGACCATCACAAGCAACACAGGAAGATATTTCTGAAACGGAAAAAAACAGGGAAATCGCTGAATGGGGCTGGTAATACCAGCCCCATTCAGCCGTAATTGGGAAACCCTAGGATTCCTACCAGGTTCAGGCAGCGTGTTCGCGAGGTTGCCCGCATCCGGAAATACAGTTTCACTTGAAGAGAGGAGGTGCAAGGAAAAAGATGAAGAGAATACTCGCGCTGAGCGGTTTGCTCGTTCTCCTAGCCTTGGGAAACGCAATGGCTTTGGTTGATAGGGGCGAACCATATGACACAAACAGTTGGGTACAGCGGTTCGAGGAGACAGGAGTCGGCAACTTCAACTTCATGCAGGTAGCGATGTTCACGGCCGGCGACCTCTTCGAAGCCCCGGTCTTCAGCAACTTCACGGATAACAGATGGAAATCGGCACCGCTTACCGGAACGCCGGTTCTCGCTTGGTCGATCGGCCCCACGACGACTTGGCTTCAGTTCGACATTACCTTTTACGGAGCAAAGTCAGATCCGCTGGGATTTACGTTCCAGGCGTATGAACTTTTGCCCGGTGGCGGCTGGACGCTAAAGGAATCAGTCGATGCCACGTGGAACGGAAGCGGATGGTCATTCGCCTACGGTAACACTGCAAACCTGACCATGCCAGTGATTCCTGAAACCACCACACTCATGATGGCTTTGATGGGCCTCGGTTCAGTGGCAGGCCTGCGGCGCTTGCGCAAGTCCTAGACACACAAATACGAGGGGCAGCCCAAGAGCTGCCCCAGTTCCATCCCGGACGGCCTCGCAATAACGAACGCACGTTGAACTGAATTGGGGACTGGTGAACAGTCCCCATTTTTCTGCAGACCCAACAATAAGAAGACCGAATATCAGCAGGTTTGTTCTTATTCCGGCAGAACCCTCGAAAGTGCTTCCAACTCTGGTTCGTCCGGACCAAGGGGTATGTCTATCCTTCGGCGCTGGACAGCCGAACGCATAAGAGCGCACATTATCTCCTGGTCTTTGTAGGCGCTCTCGCCGTCACAAGGATGGTGCTTCACGCCGTCGAGCCACAAGGCAATGTCCTGAATGTAGGGCACTTGCTCATGATCGGCATCCCACGTACCTTCAGCTGAGCCTTCCCATCCTCGACTCTTAGTAACGGCGCGCCACCCATCGCCTACGTGCACCTCTGCAAAGCCCTCGGTGCCCTGAATGATGAACCGAACCTTGCGCCACCAGTAGTCCACCTCAGGTACGTCCGGCGCCAGATCACCGACCTCAATTATCCCTCGGACACCATTGGCGAACTGAACGAACCCTGCCAAATAATCCGGTGACGGATGATTGTCGGTCAGCTTCCCTCTACCCACAGCCATGCCGACGACCCATTCTGCCTCAGCTTCACCGTTGAACCATCGCATATAGTCGGCGAGATGAGTTGCCAAGTGCATCATCCAGCCAGTGCCAGTAGCGTAGATGGTGTGTATACGGCCCAAGGCGCCGCTATCGACAACCTCCTTGCACTTTTGGAACTGCACATTATACTTGCGCTGGTGACTTAGCACCGATTTGACCCCAGCAGAACGCAGCAAATTGCGAATCTCGATGGCTTCGTTCATGCTAGTCGCCATCGGTTTCTCATACGCTATGAGCTTTACCCCAGCCTCAACACCCAGCTTTATCAAGGGCAGTCTGATCGAGGGAGGCGTGCAAAAACAGAAAACATCAGGCTTGGTGGCCTTCAGCATTTCTGCTGTATCCTCGAAGAACGGCGGATTGCCACACAGCGCAGCAGCATCCTCGTATTTGCTCTTGTCCACGTCCGAAAGCCCCACAACCTTGAACCGGCCAACCCTGTGGAAGACGTCCGCGTGGACTTTTCCTCTCTTACCCAAGCCAGTTATCGCGACCGTGTATATCTGTCCCATCGGTTACTCCTCTTGTCCAAGCTTCCAGACCGCTCAAGCTCGGGACCGCTCCCACTCGAGAATACAATCTGCTACATACTTGCACTCGTCCTTGGTGAGCTCCGGATACATCGGCAGCGACAAGCACTGGGCAGCGTTCTTTTCGGTTTCGGGCAGGATCGGATGCGGATCTCCTGCGCCAAACGGGAATCCTTCCTGCTGATGGATGGCGATGGGATAGTGCGTCAAAGTTTCCACGCCCCGCTCTTGGAGGAACGCTTGAAGATCGTCCCTCCCAGGCGTTTCGATGACGTAGAGATGGTAGACGTGTCGGTAACCGGGCTTACAATAAGGCAGCTTGATCTTAGTGCCAGCGAGAAACTCCTCATACCACTTGGCACGCTCGATGCGAGCGTCGTTGAACTCGTCCAAGTGCTTCAGTTTCACAGACAGGATGCCCGCGTGAAGATCATCCAAGCGGCTATTCCAGCCGACGCTGTGAACAGACCGCTTGATCGATCCGTGATTGCGCATGCGAAGCAGCGGCTCAACGATGTCGTCGCGATTGGTAATCACCGCTCCGCCGTCGCCAAACGTGCCCAAGTTTTTCGCTGTTATGAAACTCGTGGCAACTGCGTCGGAAAGCTCGCCTATCTTGAAGTCATCGCCCCTTGAACCCAAAGCCTGAGCGCAGTCCTCAAGCACTATGAGATTGTACTTGTCTGCGATCTTTCGTATCTCGCGCATCTCTGCTGGTTGCCCGTACAAATGCACGGGGATGATCGCCTTCGTCCTGGGAGTAATCTTCTCCTCGATCTTCGTAACATCGATGTTGCGCGTGTCGGGGTGGCAATCTACGAAGACCGGCGTAGCTCCGATGAGCCAGATCGCCTCAGCTGTAGCGAAAAATGTGTTGGCAGTGGTGATGACTTCGTCGCCCTTGCCCACACCCAATGCTAGAAGAGTAAGCCAAAGCGCATCGGTGCCGGAGTTGACGCCAATGGCATACTTCATACCCATATAGGCAGCCAGCTCCTCTTCGAAGCGTTTAAGTGTGGGGCCCATCGTGTACTTGCCACTCTCGAGCACATCCACTATGGCTTTGTCGATTTCGGACTTGAGGTTGTGATACTGTCTGACGTGGCCGTAGAACGGCACTTTCATCTCTGCCGACATACAAATTCCTCCTTACTTATCCCCTCTGGATTCAGCAGATCCGCGCCTGGCGGCGCGCAGTGTTGGGATTATACCACAACAAGCAAATGGATTCAAAACCTGGCCGCAAAAAGACTTTTTCCTGAGTGGCACCCGAAAGCGCTAGGCCTTACGCGGATACAGCGGTCCGTAGATCATTGGTTGGCGGCGAATAGCGAGCTTTCCATCCTTGACGAACGGCTCCCCTCTCTCGCTGAGATGCTCTATCATTCTTTCGCGCCAAAGTTTCAAAGTTTCGGTGTAAGAACTGTCCGAAGCCAGATCACGAAGCTCGCCTGGGTCGCTCTGCAAGTCAAAAAGCTGTTCGCGACCCTCGTAAGCATGGTAGATGTATTTCCAGCGCCCGTCCGTCAATCCTGTCCAAACGTTTTCCTTAGCATAGCAAGTGCCGTGCTCAAGGTCTATCCACTGCCGCCACTTGGAATCACTTCGTCGCACTAGTGCGAGAAGGCTTCTGCCGTCAAGCGTATCAGGAATATGGGCACCTGCCGCATCGAGAAATGTGGGGAGGATGTCGCGAAGTTCGACTGGTTGCGCAAGCACCATCCCTCGCTCAGCATTGGCTATCAGGCGCTCAGGCCAGCGCATCAGCATCGGGATATGAGCTGAACCTTCATAGGCGTAGGATTTGCGCCAAAGATGATGGTCCCCGAGCATGTCTCCGTGGTCGGAAGTGAACAAAATAAGTGTATTCTCCAGCAGGCCGCGTTTCTCCAATGCACGCAAAATGCGACCGACCTGTTCATCTATAAACGAGACGTTGCCGTAGTAGCCTCGCCGAGATTTCCTGACCTGTTTGATTCCGAGGTCTCCGTGCCAAAGGCTGAGATCTTTCGGATCGTCTATTGGCGCGTACTTACTTGCCCAGGTTCCCACATGAGGTCCCGGCATTTGCTCTTCATCGTACATCTCCCAGAACCGCTTGGGCGGATCGTAGGGGCTGTGAGGCCGTGCAAATGAGACCTTCAAGAAGAAAGGGCTGCTCCGTTCATAACTCTCGATAAACTCGACAGCCTTGTCGCCTGTCCACTTAGTGGGATGAAGATCCTCAGGCAGTGCATATGGTGCAGAAAGATAGCTGTTCCAGCCTATTCCCGTTGCGTCTGGGTCAAGATTCGGAGCTTTGCTCTTGAACCACTGCCTGTAGTCGCTCACAAACCCCGGTGTTTCGACCCGACCGGACTCGTCCAAAAGAGCACCATGGAAACCGTGGTAGTTTCGCTGAGGATAGTAATGCAGCTTGCCGACAGCAAATGTATAGTAGCCCGCGTCAGCTAAAGCCCTAGGAAGCTCAAAAGGATACCGTTCAGCAACCCTACCGTATGCGAGCATGCCGTGATGCCAAGGCGATAACCCTGTCAGTATAGCTGCCCTGGCCGGTGTGCAAGTGGGAGTGCTCGAATACGCGTGTGTAAACCGCACACCTTCTCGAGCTATCCGATCAAGATTGGGGGTACGAATTACAGTGTTACCGTAACAACCGAGACAATCCGCGCGGTGCTGATCGGTCATTATGAACAGGATATTCGGTTTATTCACTTGCTTTTTATCGGCCGCCGACGCAAAAGAGGTTCCGCTCAACGCAAACGCAGCAGCGCCAGCCGCAACGTGCTTGAGGAACTGCCTGCGTCCCGGGTCTTGAGCTGCCTTCAACTGCATCACCCATCATTGTCATTGCACACTCACGCCGACAATTCTAGTTTCGGCCAAATCAGAGTGACATCCTGCACCAATGAACAGTGGTGGGTACAAACAACCATAAGAAAAAAGCGGGCGGGCTTGGCGCCCTGCCCGCTTTCAGTTCAACGCGGAGCACCTGTTACTTGTCTCTTTGTTCAGCCAACCCTTTCTCTTCGATGACCGCTTGCGCAGCTGCCAAGCGAGCCACTGGTATGCGCTTAGGCGAACACGACACGTAGTTCAAACCCAAGCGATGGCAGAACTTGACAGATTCCGGTTCGCCGCCGTGCTCGCCACAGATTCCGAGTTTGATGCTTGGGTTGACTCGGCGGGCGTCCTCAACACATATTTGCATCATTCTTCCGATGCCCTTTTGGTCTATGGTCTCGGTGGGGTCGTTCTTGAAGATTCCCTTCTCAAGATAGACCCGCAGAAACTTACCCGCGTCGTCTCTGGAGATGCCGTAACCCATCTGCGTAAGGTCATTGGTACCGAAACTGAAGAAGGATGCCTCCGCCGCGATTTCATCGGCTGTCAGAGCGGCACGCGGCACTTCGATCATCGTGCCGAACTGGTAATCAACTTCGCAGCCTTCCTCTGCCATGGTTTTCTTGGCGACCTCGTCCAGCTGCGCCTTTAGATATGTAAGCTCGTTCACGGTACTGACCAGCGGGATCATAATCTCGGGATGAACGTCCATACCGGACTTCTTGACCTCGCAAGCGGCGCCGATGATAGCGCTGACCTGCATATTGACTATCCCCGGAAATACTATGGACAACCTACAACCGCGAAGCCCGAGCATCGGGTTAGCCTCGTGCATCTCCCGCACTTTCGCCAACAGCTTCTCCTTTTCGGGCAGCTCCGGCGAGTTCGGATTCTTGCACTTGAGTTCACAAACCTCGACTTCCAAGCTTACCAGCGGAGGCAAGAACTCGTGCAGAGGCGGGTCGATAAGACGAATCGTGACCGGCCTGCCGCCCATTGCCTTGAATATACCGACGAAGTCTTTGCGCTGAAGCGGCAGTAGCTTGTCGATTGCCTTCTGCCTAGTCTCCTCGTCCTCAGCGAGAATCATATCGCGCACGAGCGGCACGCGGTCAGAACCAAGGAACATATGCTCTGTTCGGCAAAGTCCAATACCCTCTGCACCAAATTCCACAGCCTCAGCTGCGTGTTCCGGCGTGTCCGCATTGGCGCGTACGCCAAGTTTGCGCACTTCGTCCGCCCAGGACATGAACACCGCGCCGTCTCCAGTCAAACCTTTGGGTTCCTCAGTCTCAAGAGCAGCGTTGTAGACCTCCCCCAACGTACCGTCTATGGTGATCACATCGCCCTCTTTGATCACGACACCGTCGACGGAGAACTGGCGCGCAGCTTCATCGATTTTGATTGCACCACATCCGCAGACCGTAGGAATACCGAACTGCCTAGCAACAAGCGCAGCGTGGCTCGTGCGGCCACCAAGCGCTGTAAGAACGCCCTTGGAAGCGAGCATACCGCCCAGATCGTCAGGGTTTGTCTCTTTTCTAACAAGAATGACGCTCTCGCCCCTCTCGGCCATCTCGATTGCCGTCTTGGAATCGAGAGCAACCTTGCCGCACGCACCGCCTGGCCCGGCGTTCAAACCCTTTGCCAATGGTTTCGGTCGGCTCTCAGGCGGCAGCTTTATCCTCGGAGCAAGCAGTTGCTCCACTGCTTCCGGGGCAACTCGGGTGAGAGCCACTTCTTTGGTTATAAGACCCTCGTTAACCATATCCACCGCAATCTTGACGGCAGCCTGCGCAGTCCTCTTGCCGGCGCGACATTGCAGAATGAAGAGTCTACCTTTCTCTATGGTGAACTCTATGTCCTGCATGTCGCGGTAGTGCTTCTCCAGCTTATCGGCTATCTCGACCAGCTGCTGATAAATTTGAGGGAACTCCTGCTCAAGCTGATCGATCTGCTGCGGTGTGCGAACGCCGGCAACGACGTCTTCACCCTGCGCATTCTTGAGGAATTCCCCGAAAAGTTTCTTTTCGCCAGTTGCAGGATTGCGAGTAAAAGCCACGCCAGTACCGCTGTCTTCGCCCATGTTTCCGAAGACCATCGTTTGGACGTTGACGGCCGTGCCCAGGTCGTGAGGGATCTTTTCACGATTGCGATAGATGACAGCGCGCTCGTTGTTCCAGCTCTTGAAAACCGCTATTACAGCGAGCCGCAGCTGTTCCATGGGGTCCGCAGGGAAATCCTTGCCGGTAACTTTGCGGAAGTACTGCTTGTATTTTTCGACAAGCTCTTTCAGGCCAGCCGCGTCGACGTCGGTGTCGAGCTTGGCACCCCTGGCCTGCTTAAGCTCATCGAAGATATGCTCAAAATTATGCTTGGCAAGATCGGGATAGTCGCCGGAAAGCACAATGTCGGAGAACATCATCAGGAACCGGCGATAGGCGTCGTAACCGAACCTCTCGTTCCCAGTCTGGGCGATAAGCCCCTGCAGTGTTTCGTCATTGAGCCCGAGATTGAGAATGGTATCCATCATACCGGGCATAGAAAACTTCGCGCCGGAACGCACGGAAACAAGCAGCGGGTTTTTGGGATCTCCCAACTTCTTGCCCATGTCGCGTTCGACATCGGCAAGCGCGGCTAGAACTTCATCCCAAAGACCCTCAGGCAGGCTGCCTGTCTTGTGATACTCATTACATACTTCAGTTGTGATAACGAAGCCGGGGGGCACGGGCAGCCCGAGATTTGTCATTTCGCAAAGGTTGGCGCCCTTTCCACCCAGCAGGTCACGCATACCAGCGTTACCCTCTCGGAAAAGGTAAACGCGTTTCTTGTTAGACATCTAGTCGTCCTCCTGGTCAGTAGTATGCCGGCATCTAGTCTACCAGATATTGCCCTTTTTCGACAAGATGGCGAACATTCGGAGGCATCAGGATGCGAATCCACACTCAAAACAGACGCACACGAAGGTTCTAACTAGAGGATAAACCCACGGAAGATCAATGTTAACGGTCGTCGGGAATCGATGCGGTGATTGTGCGTGCACTTCGGCGCAGGGTTCCTCCCTACGCGCCTGACTGTGCCACGAGAGCGGCACCCAATGCGCCGACGATCTGAGGTTCGCTCGGAACCAGGACATCTGAACTCAGAACTTCGCGGAGGGCTGCTACCACACCCGTGTTCTTGGCTACTCCGCCAGTCATTACAAATGGAGGCTGAGCACGTAGTCGCAACACCATGCCTGCAATTCGCTCTGCAATAGCACGATGTAGTCCTCTCACGATTTCTTCTTTCGGCACGCCACGGGCGACCAACGCCACGACCTCCGATTCGGCAAACACTGTGCAAGTTGCCGTGATGCGCACGTCCCGTACCGCACGTGCAGAAAGCTCACCGAGTGATTCTAGCGGCACATCAAGGGATCTTGCCATAACTTCCAAAAACCGACCAGTTCCTGCGGCGCACTTATCGTTCATTACGAAGTCCTCTACCCTGCCGTCAGGAGCCAACTTTATAACTTTGCTGTCCTGTCCGCCTATGTCTATCACGGTACGAGCCTCAGGATACAGATGGCGCGCACCAAGAGCATGACAGGTTATCTCTGTAACGGCTTTGTGCGCCAAAGCGGTACTGTGTCTGCCATACCCTGTCGCAACCACTCTGGAGATGTCTTCTGGACTTAGGTTAGCCTTTTCAAGAGCTTCGCGATACCCTCGCTCAGCAGCGTCTTTGCTGCTCGCCAGCGTCGGTACAATCGAATACGACAGCACATCCTTACAGCGCAGGACAACTACGTCGGTGCTCAGCGAACCGATGTCTATTCCTACAACTATTTTGGAGTTATCCATATGCACTCGCGCAATAAGAAACGAATGAGCTCCTGCGGAACATTCTAACAACCGTCTACGGATACATCAAATCGTCAACCGACTTCGCTATAACCACAAAGAGGAATTGCGTTCCCGTGGTGCGAAATATGCAATGCCAGCAAGGAAGGTGATGACAGCATGGCGGGCCGGATGTTTTCCACAACCGATTATTTCAATGCTCGCTGCCAAAGTATGAAGCCGCTTTGCGCATTCGACGCATCCAACGAACACGAAGCAAGAGCTTGGCGTACGAAAGCGGTGGCGAAAGTGAGGGACCTATTAGGCGAAATGCCTGAATGGACACCTCTCCAAGCTGAGGTGTTGGAAAGCGTTGATAAGGGAGACTACGTAAGACAGAAAATCGTTTTTGACTCAGATCCCCTGTCTTCGGTACCCGGATATCTGCTCATTCCGAAAAACCTTCAGCGTCCCTCACGTGCTCTGCTGTGCTTACATGGACACGGTCCGGGTTGCTGCGCAGTTGCTGGAGTCGTTGAACCGCGTCCAGATTATTCATCCGAGCAAGTGCAGCAGTCGATAGAACAGCATAACTACGACTACGCCGTCCAGTTCGCAAAGCGAGGATACGTAACTCTGACATTCGACTACAGGTGCTTCGGCGAAAGACGCGAAGCGGGTTTCTCGCTTTACGGACGCGACCTGTGCAACGTGCATTTCATACGCGGTTCCGTTCTTGGCATCAACCTGTTGGCACTGAACATTCACGACACGTGTCGAGCGCTGGATTACCTATGCGAACGACCCGAAGTCGACCCGGAGAGAATCGGATGTGTTGGGTTGAGTTTCGGCGGAACTATGACCCTTTGGACAGCAGCGTTGGACAAGCGAATAAAAGCAGCTGTCGTCAGCGGCTACTTATCGGAGCTGGAAGTCTTCGCGGTAAACAAAGGCAATTTCTGCGGATCACAGTTCGTACCAGCGCTGCGGAGATATTTCGACCTAGCCGACATAGCGGCCATGATCGCGCCGCGTCCGCTGCTCATCGAAAGCGGGCTCAACGACTCGGGTTTTCCCATCGATGCCAGCCGGAGAGCCTTCGCACGCGTGCAAAAAGCTTATCGAGTCTACGGGGTGCCTGAGCGCGTAGAGCACGATGTGTTCGACGGAGGACACCAGTTTCACGGCGAAGTAGCTTACGAATGGTTTGACAAGTGGCTGTGAATGTATGCACAAAACCGCAGTACTCAAGACAGCAAATGAGGCGAGGCCGCAACCTCGCCTCATTCTGTTGTTGGCAGACACCGGCAGGCTATACAGCAGGCTCAAACCCGCGTAGTTACGTCCTCCTCAGACCTTCGGCAACCCGGCCGACTCAAGCCGCAACCCGAGCCCGGCAACCAAGAAAACTGATTGGCGGTTACTATCCCCGGACGGCTTAGAGCCCCGTGGCTTTGCGTCACCCGATCACTCAGGTTTTGCCTTTCTCGGTGTCTGTCGACACTTGGATCGTCAACGGAACAGCTGCAAGTTGTCTTGTGCCCAAGATTCAATCCTCCCGGCTTCGCCACGAAGGACTCAATATTGAGCACAGGACGCAGCTTGTACCGGTTCTAAAAGCACTGTATTCACTTTTTCGATATTCTCTTTTTCTCGCCGTCAATCACTTTATGCCGCACCAACAAGCCCTCGCGAACTGAGCAGATTACTTGTATTTAAAAGCGATGTGGACTACACCGTCCAATGCACTCACACCTATAACTCGAACCGTGCTGACAGCTGTGACGCCAGGCGAGATCAATGCACTGCGGGGTAATACCGCCGCCGATTGTCTTCGGAGGCTTGTTAAGTCTATAATGGTTTCGGTGGTTTTCGGAAAACCGAATCGAATTGTGCACTCGGAGGAACGACTGTGAACTCCACAATGCGAATAAGAACCGGACTGGTTATATTGCTCGCCGCAACTCTGTCTGCTGTCGTGCTCTCGTTGGTAGGTTGCGGCAAGAGCGAACCCGTAAGTAGCGTGACCTCATCAAGCAGCACGTCAACACCTAAGATTCCAGCGACTGGTCCGGCTATCTCCTCCAATCTCAAATTTGATCAACTGGCATTCGAGTCGCCGGTAAAAAGGATCAAGAAGAAAAACGGTCTGGTGTTCTTGGAATTTGCCTACGCAGACAACGATGGGAAGGTTTACAAGTGTGAGTTGCCGGAAGCGATGTCGAAAGGCGAGTATCCTCCGGACGAATGGATACGCATTTTCAACCTCTATAGACGCCCAGAAGTCATAGCTCAGAAGAAGGTAACAAAGAAAAGCTCACAGGCTATAGGCGACTTTCCATTCATTTCGCCCAGGCCACAAGAAGAGCAAAAGCCGACGCAGCCCACCACCACATCTCAGCCCGCACAAATCCCAAGTTTGCCACCTCCACCGATGCCGCCTACAACTCAGCCGCAACCCGTGAATCCTCGTGCCGTTCCAAGCGCTGCGCCGCGGCAGTTCATGCCTGAGCCAGGAACGTAGTTTAGAACAACAAAACCACAACTAATCTCAGACCGCCGTTACAACTGTGGAACAACCCACATGGACGTACCAAAGCACTTTCTTCGTACGCAAAGTGCGGCAAAATGTGAGGTTGGCACCACAGAATGCCCGTTGCTGAAGCGTGCTTCAAATTAGCGGCTTACCTGACGTGCGTCGGTATAGCGCTCGAGTTTGCTCACCGTTTATATTGGCAACTAAATAAGCGTGTTTACGACCTGGAAATCTCCGTAGTGAGCCGTATCATTCTCAGTTCCAGTGTCGCAACTATTCCCCTTATTTCTGCAGTGATAATCACTACAGGCTTCATCCGTTACGTTGATAAACGGTCCATTTCTACACTCGGACTGGCTTACACAGGAGACTCGCTGACCAGCATAGCGTACGGGGCGTCGATAGGCCTGGGTTGTGTGAGTTTCGCGTTCCTTACGGGAATCTTGATGGGCTACATCGAGATTCGACGCTCAAGATTGGCAGACGACTATGTTTCGCACCTGCCTTTGTTCATTGGGGGCATAATAGATTTCTTTGCCGGCTCGGTGTTTGAAGAAGTAATCTTCCGCGGCTATGTCTTCTTCCTGTTGTATGAAGCAGGTGGAGCACACTTGGCAATAGTCGGATCATCAGTTGTCTTTGCTCTTGCGCACGTTCTGAAGCATCCCAGCACACCGCTGATGTACGCGTTGAATGCTTTCATCTTCGGAATAATCGCGGCCACGGCACGCCATTTTACCGGGGCGCTTTGGCTGCCCGTCGGGCTACACTTCGGATGGAATGTAGTATCGGGACCGATATTCGGTCTTCCGATGTGTGGAAAATCGTATGAGCGCGGAATGGTAGTAAGCGAAGTATCAGGACCAGAGTGGCTTACTGGTGGCAACCATTCACTGGATGCCGGTTTTTTGGGAACGGTCGCACTGACACTTGCAACCGTCGGATTGATAGCAATTGTGCCTTTGAAATAGAGGGCATCGACCGATAATTCTACTTTGGGGAGAGTAAATTTCACCTGCCAACATTCGCACTTGCGCTTAGGAGGTTTGTGTAGTGAAGCCTTGCGAGTATTGGTGGACTGATGCCAACGTAGAGTGGTGTGACCTGACCAACAGCCAATGCACTTGCCGCGGCGCCACATCGCAGTGCCCACTCAGTGGCAAAGCCATCGAGGCAGCTTTGCGGGAACAAGAGAGAATCACGCTCGAGCAACTTGCAATGCGCGCGAGGAGAACTCGCAAAGACGCTGAAGCCGTGTAACAGGTCGGCTTTTCCTCTTGCGATCCTCAGACTCCACAGGTACAATCGCTCCGCGAAGAGCACGGATTCGTGGAGGTCCAAGACATGAAATCTTACACAAAGTACCTGTGGTTCAACACCCCTCGCAAGAGACAATTTGTGAACATTACCGACGAGTGTGAAGAAGCCCTTGCGGAAAGTGGCATAAAAGAAGGATTAATGCTTGTATCAGCCATGCACATAACCGCGGGCATCTGGGTAAACGACAACGAGCCAGGAATCCACCAGGACGCAATGGAACTACTGGAACGCCTGGCACCCGAGGGACCGGACTACCATCATCATCGCACCGGTGAGGACAATGGCCATGCGCATCTCAAGAATCTATTGATGCATCATCAAGCGATTATTCCCATCACCGACGGCCGATTGGATTTGGGACCTTGGCAGACCATTTTCTACGCTGAATTCGACGGCCAGCGCAGAAAGCGAGTCGTAATCAAAATAATCGGCGAGTAAGACCTGAGCAAAAACACTAATCTGAGCAGCGTAGAACCTCCCTTAGCAGGAACGTTGCCCCTGCCTTGTCAAGTGGTTGGTTATTGTTACCGCATTTCGGCGAATGCACACATGCGGGACAACCGTCGGTGCAGACACAGTCTTCGACAGTTTTCAGCGCGGCCTCTAGTACCTGCCGGAGCCGCTCGTAAGCTGCACGCGCCAAACCAACGCCTCCGGGGTAGCCGTCGTAGATGAAGATAGACGGAAGCCCATCGGTGTCCGGATGCTCCGGATGGGAAACTCCTCCAACATCGCTCCGGTCGCATATAGCAAAGAGGGGCAAGATGCCTATTGTGACATGCTCAACAGCATGAATAGTGCCTGCAAGATCGAATCCTCTCCCGACAAGCCTCTCAACCAGGCGCCGCGGTAAAACCAACCAAGCAGCCTCAGTTGCCAAAACTGTTTCCGGCAGATCAAGCGGTACGCGATCGATAGCCCTCTCAGTGAAGAGCTGTTTCCTCCAGAAATGGGTTACTTTGTTGGAAATCGTAACGCGTCCGAAAGCAGCTTTGACATCCGACTCGTCAGCGGGCCCGTCCAGAGCGACAGGGGAAAAAGGATACCGCGACTCAACTTCCTCGTCTATTCTAACCGTCGTGCGGGAACCAGGAGTGGTGTAGTAATTAACCTCGGTGCGTTCAACGTATGCCACCCGCTCGTTCAGGTCGAGCCTCGTTACTATGTAGGATTCGCCAGCATGTAGATAAATCGCCCCGGGATGAACTGTCTCGAAAGCCCGAGCGGTGTCGACTGTCCCCAATAGAACGCCACCCTTCTCCAGCGCGACGATGTCGAAACTATCGCTTGACGCAGAGCGTATGTTGACTGTTGCTGCTGGGAAACTGGAGCCTGTCCAGTACCATCTCCTCCTGTACTCCAGCTGACCCACCTCGCCCAAACTGCCAAGCACCTCCAAAGATCTCTCGCCGAAAAGATCCAGAGCCTCGCTGTTTTCCAAAGGAATCTCATAAGCGGCACAAACGAGGTGATCTGCCAAGATGTATGGATTCTGAGGATCGATAATGGTTCGTTCGTGCTCCGCCCGAAAGAAGTAGGACGGCTCACGCATCAAGTATTGATCGATCGGATCATCCTGCGCAATCAAGGCAGCAAATGACCGGCTCGCACCTCTTCCAGCGCGCCCTGCCTGCTGCCACGTGCTTGATATCGAGCCTGGGTAACCGGTTATGACCACGGCATCCAAGCCGCCGATGTCCACACCTACTTCGAGCGCAGTAGTCGAAGCTACGCCTACAAGTTCCCCTGTGAACAGCCCCTGCTCGATTGCCCGCCTCTCAACAGGCCTATATCCAGCCCTGTACGACATAATCCTGTCGGCATAGGCAGATCCTTGTTCGCGAAGTTTCTTTTTCGCATATCTCAAAATCAGCTCGGCCGCCTTGCGAGACTTGGCGAAAACTATCGTGCGTATCCCCGACTCGATCAGTTTGGTAAAGAGCTCGACTGCCTCCGAATTGCTGCTGCGCCGCTCATCTTTGCCCTTGATGAAGGGAGGATTCCAAAAAACGAAGAGTTTTTCTCCGGACGGCGACCCGTCGTTTTCCACCACATGCGCATCTAGACCCGTCAACCTGTTGAAAAGCTCACCGGGTTCACGAACCGTTGCTGACGCACAGATAAATTGAGGAGCCGCACCATAATACTGAGCCACTCTTCTCAACCGGCGGACGATGTTGGCCACGTGCGCTCCGAACACGCCTCTGTAACCGTGGACTTCGTCAATCACGACGTACTTCAGGTTTCGGAAGAAATCCGACCACGTAGTATGGTAAGGTAAGATGCCTACGTGGAGCATATCGGGGTTTGTCAATACTATGTTGCTTGTACTCTTGATGAAAGGTCGATCGCGCTTGGGAGTATCCCCATCGTATGCAGCGGTTCTAGCATAGGACAAGTCGTATTGTCGAAGTTTGCCGAGTTGATCTTGCGCCAACGCCTTGGTCGGGTATATGTACAATGCTCTCGTGCGCGGATTCCGCTCCAAAGCTTCAAGCACAGGAACGTTGTAACAAAGAGTCTTGCCGCTTGCCGTCGAAGTGACGACAATTACGTGCTCGCCGCGTCTGACACGAGATATCGCCTCGACCTGGTGAGCATAAAATCTTTCGATACCCTGGCGCTGTAGTGCCTCTCGCAGCAAACCCTGAATCGGAGGATCGAGATCGGCATATAGGGCTTCGCGAGCGGGAATACGCTCGATGTGAACAATACGCCCGCGGTACTTGCGTGAGCTTTTTAGCCAATCCAAGAATTCCAGCGGGTCCATCCCGGTTCAGACGCCGTCCTCATTCCCAGAGCGTTTTCACCGCGAAAGTGCTCGCATGTTTTGGT
>JARYME010000042.1 GCA_029907315.1 Armatimonadota bacterium
GTCATGGAGCCGTCCGGGAACACCCGCACGAATGCGCCGTCAGCAAAGCCGAAGAGCCTCCCACCGTCCGGCAGGTCGCGCACCGTGGTCCCCGCGGGCATCGACGTGAACGGGTGGCAGTCGACCGGCGTCGGTTCCTCGACCTGCCTGATGTACTCCTGGGCGCTTTGAGCGTGAGCATCGAGCACTGCCTGCACCTCCTGGCGCAGCGTGTCCGTTATCGTGAAGCTCTGCTCCATCAGCGTTCGGATGATATGCAGGTCGTCCGACATCTGCTCAAGATACGGCTTTTCTCTATTGAGGCCGAACCATTCCCAACAAGCCTGAGCAATGGCCATCAGTTCGTAATGGTTCTCCGAGGAACTCGTCTGTTCTATAAGTGGTTGTGGTGTCGTTTCATTGTCTGCCATATCAAGGTCCCCAGGGCGGAGTCAGTCTTATGTTGCCGACATACCAGCCGTCGAACATCTGATAGAGCGCGTCCTTCGTGTCCCACACAAACCGCACTGTAACTGATCGCCCGATAAACTCCCAAAGGTCCACCCACTCCGTGCGTTTCGGAATAACGCAGGGCTGATTCCACGCCGGGTATATCACCGGAGGCGGGTTGAAGTTGCGTTTCCATTTGTCATTGAAATACAAGTCAAGGCAGTCATGGTTATGCGCCGCCATGCTCTCTATCTCGCCCCACACATCGAAGTAGAGCCGGTAGTGCTTGTCCAGGTCCAGGGTTATTGCAAGCTCACCCTGCACGCGGATGTTGCAGCCCCACTCATCGAACCAGTCGGTGAAATACCTGAAGTGCCAGACGCCGTCGCCCACTTCCTCGACATAGCCCGATGGCGCGATTTCACGTATCGGGGAAGGAGCAACCGGCTGCTGCGCTTCCGTCCCAATATCAATCTGCATATACCGGCGAGAGACGACAGCGCCGTCATTCACTGCTTCCACGACAATCAGCGCCGCGCCCGCGTTTGCTCCGCATGTGAGCAGCCCGTCCGATACCGCGGCTATACTTGGGTCCGTTGATGTGAACACCACATCGCCACCGGACGCGCCGAGGATGTCAACGGGAAACGACTTCGCCACCTGATCATAAGGCAGCTTTATCCGCCTGGGCCGAACGTCCCAGTAGGGTATGACCAGTCGATTCTCAAGCATCCGCCACCGCCGCAGCAACGCTTATGACCTCAACCTGCACGTATCGCACGCTCGTGCGGTCCTCGCTGTCATAGGCGGAGATCACGGTAGCTCCGATGTTGTATCCGAGCGATACAATACCGTCTTCAGTCACAGTGGCTATGGCCCAGTTTGAGGAGTCGAATATCACCCTTCCTCTGGGATTGCCACGCACTGACAGCGGAACGGTCATGTTGAGTGATCCGTGCGAGACCTTTATCGATTTGGGAAAGACATCCCAGTATTGGATTTGCATATCATTCATAGCTTTTCTAGTCCACCAGACTGTCCGGGCTTCCGCCGACGATGACCGCGCCGCAGCCGGTGACATCGCCTACGCGAGCGTTGGGCCTGCCGTCAGTAGTAGTCTTCAGGCTGCCGGTAACGATGGGCGTTACGCCATGATATGGTATCGGGCAGGCATGCTTGTCGCCCATCCGGGCTGCGGGTCTGCCGTTGACCATCGTAGTGACAGATCCCGTGATTATCGTCCCGCCGTGGCTGGACATGTCTCCAAGTCTCGCCTGTGGTCTTGCCATAGGTCACTTCCTCGCAAAATAGTTGATGATCGCGCTGATAATGCCGCTTAGAATCCCGCCGAGAGCAATCACAAGCCCGACGACTTTCCACATGGTCTCGACGCCGACCTTGCCCTCAAGGCCCGTATGCAGGCTCTTTATCTCGTCGGCATGCCGCGCGAGTTCGTCGTTGATTCCCCGAACGATAAGGTCGACGTTCTCCTTGTCGCTCTTCTTTTCTATCTCCCGCTCGATCTTCTCAAGCCGACCCTGGATGTCGCGCCGGTGTTCCTCAAGGATCGAGCGAAACTCCGCCCGCCATGCATCGAAGGTCTTTGCGAGAAGCCTCTCGCTTTCGACCCATCCGCACTTCGCCGGTCCCTGGCATTCGTTTTCAGTCATACTCAACTCCTCCGTGCAGCCTCATGGGTTTATGAGCACCTTTCCGCTGGAGCGAACGATGATATGCCCCATGACTCCGTCCATCGTGAGTTTGCTGCCTGCCTTGTCCGTTACCTGGACTCGCTCCCTGCCGGACGCCGACGAAAGCACGAGCACCTGTCCGGCTTTGTCGGTAAGCCGGACCTGTTCTTTTCCGGCAGTAGAGCAAATCTGAATCTCCTGCGTGCCGCCCAGGCCCCATAGGTGGATTGCCTCATGCCCCTTGGTCGTATCGATGAGTATCTTCTGCCAGCGGGAACGGGTAGCGTCCGAGGACTGAATGTGGACCTTCTCCTTGTCCTGCCACGCTTCAAGACAGATGAACTGCCGGCAGGCGTCCGTCAGCCGAACAAACGCTTTGCCGCCCTTGATATCACGCGAGACATCGATTTTCTGGCCTGTCGAACCAGGACCCGCTTCGCCGTCTGCCTGGTCTGCTTCAGAATCGTACGTCCCACGCCTGCGAGTATTTTCACTCTGGACCTCCGCTTTCACCGGGCAGTACATGTGCAGCACCTGGCCTGCCCGGTCGATTATCTTCAGGAACTCCTCTTCGTCTTTGTCATCAAACACAATCGCATGTCCGGTCTCGGTCTTGATGAGGACCTTGCGGCGAGGACAGTAGTAAGGCGGGTGAGCGTGGAACTTGCCGTGCTCGTTGCTGTCGCGTGCATCCGAGGCGTGCTCTGCCTTGTCCTCGCAATCCCGACATGTCGCCGATGAGCAGAGTCTTTTTGACTCCTCCGGCTGCTCTCCCGGGTTGCTTCCGGCAATCCACACGCCGCTCCAGATGGGATATTGAGGGTCCCCGCCCTCGAACTCCGCCCACACACTCGCGCCCTCTTCGGGGACGAGAAACATGCCGATATCATCGTTGCCGCCGTAAGGAAAGCAGGGCCATGCCCAGTCTGACCAGTTCTCCTCGCCGACTCCGAGCACCGCAGGCACTTCAAGCCGACACCTGCCCAGTCGCTCCGGATCATTGTTGTCACGCACGAAAGCCCTGTACTTGCCGTACCACTTGTCTTTATAGCGCTCTTCGTGCTGCTGGTCTTGAAACTCAAGCATGGCCCGCTCCTGCTACAGTCCCCGAAACACTTCACGCACTACTTTCCAGGCAGTGCTCAGGGTCGACTTCTTCGGGTCGGCTTTGGCGACGGAGTCCTTGAGAGCATCCTTGGCCGCGGCGGGAAGAGCGGCCTCTGTCCTTGCGACCGCAGCCTTTACTTCACGGACACCCAGACGCTCGATGATCCCGACAACCGCGTCAAGTGCGGCTGCCTGAGCCTTTCCCCAGGCTGTTAGCTTGATGACGGCGATAAGTGCGATGACAAAGGTCCCGAGGACCTCCCTGTTTTCCACTATGAAGCTGAATATCTGATCGATATGCATCTGCGATTGCCTCCTTTAGTTGCTTATGATCCGCCCTGTATTGGCGTCGATCTTGACCATCTTCGGCTTAGGCTTCACCGGCCTGGCCTTGCTCTTGCCCGATCCCGAGACCGCTGCTTTCCCGGCCTGCTTTGTTACGGAGGGCCGTTTCGGATTCCGTGGGGCTTCCTGTTTGTTCTGCTTGCCTTTGACCTCCGTGGCCTTACCTCCCGCTCCCTTGCCAAGCGCGTTCTTTTTGAGTTTGAGCTCGCAGGAATAGCCGTCGCCAAAGATGTGCCTGACGGAAGTGCAGTAGTATGCGCCTGAAAACTTGGTCCCGACACCGCGAACCTCCACATTCTGCTTTGCCACAAGAGTCGGAATGCCGATTGTCGTCGCTGTCGCCTCGACCTGCTTCATCTCGGCGTCTATAAACTGGCTCTCGGCCTTGTCCTGAGCCGGTTCCTGCCGGGGTTCTTCGTGGAAACCCTCGGACCGCTCCAAGCTCGGCACTATCTTGCCCGACTCCTGTTCGCGATATTTGCCAACGCCTGAGTTGCCGTCCACAAGATATGTCTTTTTACCGAGCGCCACCCGATCCGGCGTTGTGGCGTTGTTCGCTTTGTGCTCGACGTGCTTCTTCTTGCGCGGATCGACACCGACCGTTTTCGTTTCCGTTCCGGCTCCTTTCGCACCCTGCGAGTGCGTGGACGGCTTGAACGACCGCAGCACGCCTTCCCGGTCGGTGAAATACTCCAATACAAGGGCGGGCCTCGCGTCGAGCTTTCGGGGGTGAAAGTGCAGTTCATCGTCCTGAACATAGAACACATAGCCCGTCACTCCTTTGCCGTCACGGTCTCTGGACTTACCGGCAAGCTCCTTCAGGAACTGCGCATCCGACATATTAGCCTGCGCCACACGAAGATGCCGCCCCACGGTCTTCGAGACGACCGGCGTAAGGCTGTGCTCTCTGGCGATCTGCTCGGCTATCTCAGAGTAGAGAATGCCTGGAGCTGATCTTTGCCAGATACGCTGGATCTGTCTGCCGGTGAGCTTGTGGCCCTTGTCATAAGCCTTTAGCTGTATGGTCGGGTCGCCGCCATCGGGGAAATCGTAGTCTATCTCCTTGATGACGGCGACCTTCCTGGGTGAGAGGTTATCGACGTAACCGAAGCGGGCGACGATCTCATTTCCTTCCTGGAAAAGAGGATCGTCCACGAACTGAAGATACCTGTCCGTAATAGTGATCTCCATAACATCGAGTTCCTCTTCGTTGTCTTCAAAGACGAACGAGGTAATCTCGTGTGTGATGTCTCTTGAGAGCTTCCTGCCCTCTATCTCGATCACGAATACTGGCTGGTATACATCCAGTCCCATCTGCATGCTCCGGCATGGTCGCAACAATCTCGACCGTTCCTATATTTACCGGAAGCGCATGTGGAGTGGTGAGATTTTTTCAGACTCGTATGCTGTCAGGAGAGGCATCGTCTGTGACACTTTCGGCCGTCCCGAGAGTGCAGCAGCACTTGTCAATATCCAAATCAGGGAGAACCTTTTCGAGGGTGAGTCAATACAGAGGTCGCGCGAAAACAGCTCTGGCGGCAATCTCGGTGACGATGCAGGGGAATGTTGAATCAGCATATGCACCAAGGTGGAGAAGATCGGCTGTTGGTAAGAAGTCGGGAGGTGCGCTACAAGAATATGCCGACCATTCGATGTCTACGACTCCGATGCATACGCTGCAGCAGCCGTATTCTGAGTAAGTGACATTAGAACGTCATCTGCTGAGTTTTTATCCGTTAGAAGTTCCTCTCGACGCAGCTTCAACTTATCAAGCAGGAACTTGTGGCGTAGTTCAATGGTTGTCCATACTTCGCTCCAAGTCATTACATATACTTTATAGCGGCCGACCTTGTGTACTAAGTGCCTCTCTCCGTGAGGCTTGCAACTCTCAATCTCCTGCTCGATATACCTGTCATAATTCTTGCCTACAAGATAGAACTCCCACTGCATGTTTGTGGCGTTAAACTGAGGAATGTCTAAGATGGTATTCATATACCGTTTGACTTGTGCGAGTTGCTTCTCACCGAGAGTGATCGACGGGTGCTTGAGTTCGACTACGATGTTGTCAATTGTATCCGTGTTGTGGAGCCAACGCACGGCGAATATATCCATCTGCTTTTTCCTGTCGGGATGATCAAGGGTAGCTTTCTTTTGCTCACCTCTCAGTATATACAGATAATTCCGTAGTGTTTGCTCGAAATCCGCCTCAGCCGCCGCCACCAAATGATACTGCTCGCCAAACATCCAATAGTGCTGCTCAACGAAGCATTGAAGGTGGGTTACTTCGTCAGCGTAGTAGGTAGGCTCAGTTACCATTTGCTTGATCTCACTCAAGGCAACAAATCTATCTTCGATCAGCCGTATCGTTGACACGATATTGGAGAGTTCAGTCTTTCTAAGTAGTCGCGCCAGTTCTTCCCGTTGATCGCTGTCCATATGCACGACTTGGTCAAGTATACTGAATAGGGAATCGCGTTCATCAGAATCCATTATCAGATGCAGGAGGCCGACCAGTGTGCGCGTCTGCTTTTCGCTAAGGCTTGCGAAGATTGCCGGTTCAAGAACATAGAGTTCCTCAACAACCTTCAGCAGGGCATCCCGGCGCATTTCGTCCCATGGATTCTCACCGAAAGCTGGAAGGATCTGCTTCTGCTTCAATCCCTCTGTGTAAGTCCTCGCCTTAGTCCTTAGGAAGGGTTTTCTCTTGTGCGAAAGGAATTTGTGTAGGAACTCCTGCAGTTCTCTATAAGTCTCTTTATCGGACTTATCTTCGAAATCCAGCGGTAGTTGATCAGGGATTTCATCGCTGACAGTGCCAGTGATTGGTGGTATTCTGTCAAAGAGATTGCTCTGCACGTACACGCTATGATAGAAGCCATCCCCCTTTTGGTTTAACGTGGTGCATTGATTGGCCACATCAATGTTGCGCGAGTTGATGAAATAGTAGCGGGAATACTCGTCGTGAAGCTTCTGGGTCCACTGGATGTACCGAACATCGAATTCCGTCTGTCCGATCTGCTTTCGACAACTATCACGATCATCAATCAGCGAGTTGTAATTCAGTGGGCGATCACCAATGACAATTCGTCTCTGGATTGGTGACGACAACTCAAGAAACCAAGCGAACTCCAACGACAAGTGATGCTCAAGCTCGCGAGCTATATTGTCCCCATATAAACCACGGCAACCAATGAAATCGACACGTGTTCCGGTGGAATGCTGCACGCTGACAGGGTCGTCAGCTTCATATCGGTGGAGAGACTGTTCGTGGATCGTTATGCTGTACTGTCGATTACTACCGTCTGACCCATAGGTGGTTGTCCAAACTGCTTTCTCGGCGAAGCAGAAAAACGTAAGGCGTCCATATCCGTTCTTACCGTGAACGGAAGACAATCCGTATCGACGATTGGCAGGATCAGCAGCTTTGCGCGTGTCATAGAACGGCTTGAACTTGCTCTCTAGCTCATGATAGTCTATGCCAGAGCCGTCATCTTCAACAGTAATCCTATCGATTCCCCCAAGGTCATTCGGCTGCCAGTCAATACGAACTTCACTCGCCCCTGCGTCGAAACCGTTCCACACGTATTCCGCGATAGCCGATGTGGGTTTGTATCTGCGTAAGGTGCGCCGAATACCTGTTGGTGAGATGACAATCTCATTAGTTTTCATAGTTAGCCTGTGACCTGGGTTATGATAAACACAAAAACCTATCTTTGACATTATTCGACGATTCCTCGGTTGTTTCCTGCCTCGTATCTGAGACATAGACAAATCTGTGTCCTAGCTGATCACCCAAGAAGATGGATCAGGACGCGCTCAATTGCAGGAATGCGAAGCACAGTTCCAGGCTCCAGCCCAAGCGGAAAGAAGATCTCGTTGTAATCGCAGATCACCCACCACAGTTCCGCGCGACCAAGGTAGCGATAGGCAATGAGGTCGATCCGGTCGCCCTCGACCACCATGTGGAAGGTATCATCGGGTCTGGGTGACGTGTCGATGCGCGGACGTGTGCCGAGAAACTCCACGCTGCCGTCCACATAGAGAACGCATGCCGCATACCTGGAATCCGGACCTATCATTTTCTCCTCACCTCCGTGTAGTCCACCGACTTCGCAACTATCTCTTCAAGCATCATGTCCACTTCGGCATGCTGCGGGAGCAAGTTTTCGGAGTCGAACATGTGGAAGTAGCGGGTCCTTACCTGCCGTACGATGCACAGAACGCCCGGATAGAGGTCGCCGAGGAAGAAAAGCACCTTGTGAGGCGCATTCCTGAGCATTGTCTTCTCGTGCTGTGGATAGAGAAGCGACTGCAGCCAGATCACTTTCTGTTTCACAGGTCCCTTGAAGAACACGAGCTTGAATGCTATCTTTCTCGCCTCCCCAGCCACATACTGGTATCTTGGATGGCTCATGCCTGGGATCTTTATGGTCGCGAAATCCGTGCTCTTCTCATCGGTTATCTCGTCCGGGTTATACTGGAACTCGAGCGATTCCCGCGTGACTACATCCACGAGATAGCCGGTTGTCTTCTTCAGGTCCTGGCGCAAAGCGATACCTCCCAAATCTCGACGATGAGTTTGCCCAGTCGCCGCGCGTGCTCAAGCTCTCGGCGCATACCGTCCGAGACACCGTCGCCGATGTAGACCCAGACCTCATCGCAGGCTTCCAGAAAGCGCAGCCCCAGCGAGATACCGAGATCACGCTGGCGAGGATCGTTCTCGTCCAGAAACTGCGGATAAAGCAGGTGCGGAGCGAAAGGCGCACAACCTGACTCCACGGCCATCCGACACAGCGCCTCGGCTGCCGCAATGTTGCGCTCGATATCACCTGCGCATCGGCTGCATATAAACACTCGTTTTCTAGAGGTCTCACAGGGTCTCATAGTTCTTGACTTTCTGCTCCCTCATATCTTTGTAGACCGCCCTGGCGATCTGTCGGCCGTCGAGCTTCGTGATGACATTTACCTCGATTGGTCGGTCGGAGAGAGCATCGAGTTTTGCCAGTATTGCTTCAAGGACCGGTCGCAGGTTCTCCGTCTCCCGGCCGGAGATCCGTGCATTGGTCCCAAACGCATACGACCCGCGTGTGACAGCCAGCAGGCGTGATCTTTCAGCGGTTTGACCAACCGGTTCCACAGGGGATACGCGGGGGATAGCGCCTGCCATCACCGGCGTTAGAGCCAGGGTCGCCGCAAGCGCGCTTGTCGGCACGACGGTGCTCATCAGACTTCTCGCTGCTCCCAGGCTGCGATAAAGCGCCCGTACAGGAAGCTGCGATGCGCGGGTGATACCGCTGCTGAACGCTTCCAGCATTGCCGCACCGCTTCGTGTGAGCGCTGAGAGCGGCCCTTCCTGAGCATCCGAAAACGGCAGGAGTCTTCTGAGCCGTGATAGCGCGGATTTTGCCGCCTCATACGGAGCTGAGACTGCCGAGCGAATACCGCTTGCGATAGTAGTCATTACAGAACGCCCGCTCTGGAACGCCGCCGATACAAGGCTCGATGAACTGGAGAGAATGTGTGAGAATGCATTCGATGCCGCGCCTCGGACGACCGACCAGGCAGACGATGCTCCGCTTGCAAGAGCGTTAAACGGCGCTCGCAACCAGCCCGCGGCATTCGATGCCATCGATGCCATACTCGACCATGCCGATGCCGCAGACCCGCGAACACGTGACCAGACGGATCCGGCGAAGCTGCCTATCTGTGAGAATGCGCCGGACACCGTCGAGACAAGTCCCGCTCCAAGAGCGCGCATTTCGCCCCAGACCCAGCTCACGGCACTCAGCATGCTTCTAAACGCGGAGTTCAGGACCTGAGCGGGGAGCGAGATAAGGGACTGCATTCCCTGTGCGAGCGTCCGAAGGATCGCCGCGCCGGAAGCAGTGAGAGTCGAAAGCGGTCCCTCCTGAGCATCCGAAAACGGCAGCAGTCTTCGAAGCCACCCAAGCGCACGCTTCAGCGCCTCGAACGGATATGTCACCGCCGACCAGATCCCCCGGCCAAGGGTGATGAGTATTTGCTTGCCCGCCTCAGTCAGATCGATCTGCCCGGAGATCAGTGAGCGGAGCGTGTTGAAAACGCGAGTTATCGTGCCAACAATCGGCAGACTCTGGATTGCCGAGAGCATCGCTGATCCCACCGATTTGAAGAAACCGCCCAAGGACGAGAACACTGACCGCAGGAGACTCCATACCGACAAAGCGACATTCCGCACCCAGAGGAACGGTGTTGCCAGGAAGCTAAAGACCGCGCCACCAATGGCTTTCAACCCGTCCACCACTGAGATGTCTCCGGTGAGCATCCGCCAGACTGTATATGCGACGCGGCCGACCGTAAGCAGTGCCTGCACCAGCATGCGCAGAGGAAGCGAGAAGCGATAGACATACGGAGCGGCGGCGATGAAGGCCGTCACTATAGTCTTCCCAAACCACACAACAGCCCGCACGACCGTCGCCACGATCCGTATCACCCAGGAGAGCGGATATACGATGAAACTTATAACATACGCCGCCACCTGCGCGATTATTCCGAGGACCGTGCCGAGTGTCTGCCCGAAGCTTGCAAATGATGATGCGTCCACAGCGGTCGTCGCCAGCCCGAAAGCCGCGAAGACCGATCCAAGAGCTTTGCCTATCTCGCCGAACGCTCCCATCAGCGCACGAACGGCGGGTTCGAGGATCGCCCGTATCTTCCCGAACACTGACGAGAACGCCTGCCACAGTCCAGAGAGAAACTGCCGCACCCGGTAGTAGACCTGGAACACAGTGGTGACGAACTTCATAAGCCCCGCCGCCTCGAGCTCTTTCGCGAGTTCGGCGGACACCCGGCCGCTTCCACCCGATAGTGAACCGATAAGCGCCCGTATGCCCTGGAACGCAAGGTTTACCTTGTTCCATGCGCCGATCACGAAATCGCGTATTCCGCCGAAGTTGGTCTCCCATGCTTTCCTTAGAGCAATCACGGCAATGACCACTGCGGCGATCACAGCGACCACCGGCCAGAAAGAAGCGGACACCGCCGATCCTATTCCGGCGAACATCGGACCGAATGCGGCAAAACCCGCCTTGACTGCCGGAAGCATAATACCGATTGTCCCGAGTGCAGCCGTGATGCTGCCTGCCGCGACAAGCACTGTTCCAAGCGCGACGCAGAGCGTGAGTATCGCCCGTGTGACTCCCGGGGCAGACTTCGCAATGCCCTGCAGTCGGAGAATGAACCGGGATACCGCCTGAAAGACCGGCAGCACGACCGGCAGCAGCGTCCGCCCCAGTATCTCAGCGAGGTTGGCGACCTGCTGCCGCACCAGCGTGAACTGAGAGCCTATGTCTGCGTTCATCGCCAGAGCCATCTCTTCGGTGACCGCCGTGCCGGACTTCATTGCCTGCTCGATGCTTTTGATGTTGCCCTCAAGCTGGTCAAGCCCCATAGACATCTGCAGTAGGAACCTGACTGCTTCGTCCGAGCCGAACGCCTTCTTCAGCTTCACCTGCACCATGGCATCGGAGAGGTCGGGAAACCCACGCTTCACTTCTTCGAGGATCGACACTATGTCCTTAAGCCTGCCCGTGGGGCCAATGAAGGAGAGTCCGAGTTCTTTCCCCGCCTCGGCGGCTTTGAGCATGAATGCCTTGTAGAGAGTGCCTGCTTCTGAACCGGGCATCGTTGTCTGAAGCTGGCCGAGGATCGCCATCTGTTCCTGCAGGGGAACATTCGAAGCCGCCGCAATCGCGCCGATGTTCTTTATGGCTTCGGCCATAGCCGGTCCCGATGTCTTGAACACCCCGACAGTCTCCGAGAGAGCGCCGGAGAATGCCTTTGCCCACTCAATGTCCGACATATCCGCCATAATGGGCTTGAATATGCCGTATGCCGTGGTAAATGTCTCGACCATCTCCTGAGTGGTGGCTTTGGTCGCCTTGCCGGTCATAGCCGCCATTGCCGCGAACGTTCCGACTGCGGTGTCCGAGAGGTTCGCAAGCGCGGACTTCACATCATAGGCGGCTGTAATGAACTCGGCCTTGCTCGACCCGGCCCACTGGTTGGTGAACGACTCCGCCGCATCTTCCATAGCCCGGAAGTCTTTTACACCGACGGATGCAAGCTCACCGAGTGCTTTCTGAGTCGCGGCAGTGGACGCGACCAGTGTCGTGGGCACCGCGAGGAGCGCAAGCCCGGCCCCGACCATCATCGTGCCCTTTTCGATGAGGCCGAGGTTGCGGGTCATGTTCACACTCGCAGCTTCGACTGATGCGTCCAGAGTCTCCATCGAGGACTGGATGCGTGTCGCGTTCTGGGTGAAGGCGTCCTTGAGGGAGACTATTATGCCGAGACCAAGATCGCTCATCATTTACGCGTACGCTCCAGTTCCTGCTTCTCGAAGTCAAGCTGCCGCTCAAGCGCTTCGACGAACTGCTCACGGGTGCGAATAGGCAGTCTAGTGACTTCCGCGTATTCCCAGTGCAGCCCGCCGTAGGCAAGGAAGAACGCGTCCTTTATGAGCGAACTTGCGGGAATAAAAAAGAGGATTCAGCCTCCAGCTTCGTGCGGATGCGCGCGCCGCAGGACTCGCAGTCGCACTCGACATTGGTGTCTATCCCGGCATCCACGCGCAGCATCTCGGCCCTGAGCGCGGCGCGGTCCCGCATAGACATCTCGGCAAGTGTCTTCTTCGAGGGGGCGGCGCCGTCTATCTCCAGGATGCGGATCATCATAGCGGAAGAGATGTTCGGCTCACTAATTTGGGCAAGTCGCTTCTCCTTGTGGCCGTCGAGGTGGACGAACCTGACCTTCCGGCCCGAGCCCGGCAGCGTGAATACGAACTCGCGCTCCTCGCCGTATGGCGTAACCGGAAGGTCATTAAGGTCTACAAGGATGTGGTTCTTCGCCCGGCAAGCCGTGTTCGGACAGACCGGATCGAGTTCCACCTCATCTCCGAGTGACACCTGCCGCAGCCGCACGAGAACGAACAGCCGGTCGCCGGAAAGCATATCGAGAACGTCCTTTGTTGAGACTTCCTCGTTTTCACCCATCCGCACGATGCAGTTGGCAAGCACCTGGTTCACGGCATCGCCTGAGCGGATGAGGCGCTGATTCGTGAGCAGTTCTTCCTCAGCGCCGGTCATTTCCCTGAGCTCTATCTCAGGCCCGCTGGGTAATACAAACGTATACATGCGCTCCTCCTAAAGCCAATACTGGTAACAAATAGTCAGCTTCTCAATGGTGTTGTCGGAGCTTCCGCCTTCGAGTTCATCGTATTCCAGGACTTTCACCCAGGCCCCGACAAGCGTCCAGCGGCGCGTCTCGTTGCCGGAGCGGTCGTAGCGGACGATGTCGATGTCGCGCATGTATTCCTCCGGCAGCGCGCCGACGCCGTAGTTCACGTCGGCCTGGATCATCACCCACTCACGCGCGGACTCATCGGAACCATCGGCCAGTACACCTTTTTCGAAAGTCAGGTCTTCGAACTTGACTCTACCGGCAACCTTCTGGTCGAACATGGACCCGGCAGGGGCGAACGCGACCTCCTCGAACTCGGTCTTCGGCTCCTGACCTTTCTTGAACAGAGCCACGTCGAACCCGTTTATCTCGATGGCAAACTGCCAGTTCTGATACAGGCTCTGGGGCATCATAACTTCCACTGCTGCACCTCCTGATTTAGAATATCTCGGTGAAGTCCGCGCCGGTCGCAGTCAAGACGAAGTTGAGTTCCACAAACTCAGCCGTCTTTGTAGGCTTCACGAAGACCCGGCAGACCATCTGATTTTGGTCTATCATCGCCGGGGTGTTGGTCTCCTCGTCGCACTGGACACGGAAGTCGTAGAAACCGCCCCTCGATTTTATGTTCTGCAGGAACGGTGTAATGAGCCTGATGAGCGCCCGCCATGTCTGGGCGTTGTTCGGCTCGAACACTACAAAGCGCGACGACTGCGAGATCGCCTCCTCGACATACATCATCAGGCGGCGCACGTTGATGCGGTCCGTTGCCGAGGGCTGGCTCTGAAGCGTCTTCTGGCCCCAGATGTTGATGCCGGTATCCGGGAACGACGCTATAACGTTGATGCCCTCGGAGTAAAGCGCGTCCCTCTCCGCGCGGCTGGTGTTATATGCAAGGGAAAGCACGTTGAAGACTCGGCCACGGTCGATACCCGCGGGAGCGTACCACACGTCCGTCTTCTGATCGCTTCGAGCGATGCATCCGGCTACAGCGCCGGTAGGCGGGACGAGCTTCTTCTTCCCCGTAAGCGGGTCCGAGATCTCAAGCCAGGGATAGTAGAGCGCACCATACGACGAATTGAACGCCGAATGCGTGTATGGTCCCTGGCCTTTGCGGAAGTCGACCGCCTCCAGCGGCTCAAGATGAATCGGCGTCTCTGCGATAAAGAGCAGGTCCCTGCGGCTCTCCGCATAGGCGAGCCCGCCGCCAATGACCTGCGCCGTGGTAACGCCAGGTGTGAGCAGGATGTTAAGCGCGTCTATCTCGTCGAACGCGTAGAAGCCGGTGTGCTGGGACGGATCACCGATGTAGTCGGCATCGGTCATACCGGTGACGCCGTCGTCTCCCTCGGCAAGCGGGAATGTTCCGGCAGCGGGCCTGTACGGGGCGGCATTCGCTGTCAAAGAGAGGTCATCGACCGTGATGAACTCGGATACTTCATTGATGGCGATCTCAACATGGTTTGGTTTCGACTCGTCCATTGAGAGGTTTCTAAACACTTCCACACTCTCACCCTTGAGCCGGACGACCAAGTCAAATTCATTCGCTGCGTCCTGTGCGCCGTCAGTGATCTGGATAGAGAGCGCATCACCCCACTTGCCCTCGTTTATCGCGCTTATCTTCATGGTGTCCTGCGGATCCTGACCGCCCGCAAGATGAGTAGATGCGACGGAGTTGACTACACCCGTGTCCGCAGACGCGGCGGTAACAAGATCCGACGCGCCAGCATGCGCCGCAACGGCCTCGACAACCTGGGCTGCAGTGCTGATGATGACGCCTTCGCTGTCCGTCGCAAGATCGACCGTAATCGCCTGCTCGGCCACCTCAACGGAAAGCGGTGCATCGTTTCCTGATGCGATCAGGGCGATGGTGATGAAATTCGCGGCAGCGCCCGGAGTCTTCGCGGTCCAGACTATACTGTTGGCGCCCGGAGCGCCTGTCGTGAGCGTCGCTGCTGCACCGTCCCGCCCCTTGAGCGTCACGCTCGCCTTCTTCGCTGCGAGCGTTGCCTTGTCCGCAGGATCGGTGCAATGCGCCACACGGTTGACGTAAAGCACCTGACCGCCATTGTCGAAGAACGCCCGCGCGGCGTACGCAAGGTAGCCGTCGGCGATGTAGGAGCCGAACTTACGGACGAACTGCTCCCAACTCGTTACCAGCGTCGGCTTGTTGATGGGGCCTTTCTCGGCGATACCGAGCATGCCGCAGGCGGACGTCGAGATCTGTTTTACATAGAAGCTGAAGTCGGTCTCTTTCGTATAGACACCTGGTGAGAGGTACGATGTCATTTTGCTCTTCCTTTCTTCCGGCTGACCAGTGGTCCGCTCACCGCCGCCACAGTCTCAGTCTCCTTCCCAGCACTCTCGCAGCCGAGGACATCGGCAATCTCGTCACCGGCTCTGTCCATAAGCGAGACGAGCCCGCGCGCGGCTGCGAGCTGAATCTCCTCGGAGACTCGCTCCGCAAGTATCTCCCTGCACTCGCGGGCCGAGAGATGAAGCCCCTCGCCACCCGCCGCCAGATGGAACGCAAGCGGCTGAAACAGCAGGTTCTTTATGTTGATCTTCATCAGATATGCTCCCATACGCCAAGTTCAAGTCTCAGTCCGGCCGCCAGCTTCCCGCTCACTACGCGGCCGTCATAGATCGGGCAGTCCTCGATGCGGCACTTGCCCGAAGCCTGCCGCAGGTTTGAAAGGTTCACCCGTCTTAGACCACCAAGCGGCACAAGCTCGGTAATTCCGAGTGAGCCGTGTTCCCCGACCACAAATGCCGGGTGAAGCTGGTAGAACCGCGCGATCCTCTCCGTCAGATCAAGCAGTTCGCTTTCCTTGCCGGTCGTGACAATGACATCAAAGTCCAGATGGTAAAGCCTCGCATGGCGGCACTGTTCGAATGTCATATCGGCCTCGTTGCGCTTCGTGAGCATCGCCGGTGTCCGTCTGCCGCCGTCTTCGATAAACGTCGGCCCCTGCAGGACAACACTCGGCACATTTATCACCTCGAACATGTCATCAGTCGAGACAAGCACCGCGCCCGAATCGACTTCAGATTTCACCAGACGGACAAATGTCTCGACCACTTCGCGGATAAGCTCCAATATGTCACCTCAGCACCGAGCGCAGAGCCTGCCGATAGTTCTCTATGACCTCGTCGCGGTATTTCAGCATCGTCGGATGCAGAAACGGCCTCGGCGGGATCACTATCACCGCGCCAGAAGGATGGTTTATAGTGCAGCCATACTCCATGATCGCGCCTATGTTGGCGACACTCTCGCCGCCGTTGCGAATGCTGGTCCGCAGCAGACCAACGAACGCGCCGTCGGAGAGTATCTTCTGAGTGATGGCGTTCACGAGGAATCCCGTGTCAATGAGCGCCTTACTGGACCCTTTCCGCTCGATTGTCACCTGCGCAAGCGGCGTGAAAGCTTTGCCACCCGGAGCCTGGCTTCGAATCCCACGCTTTATCTCACGCACCAGCAAAAGCGCGTTCTTTATCGTCGCCTGCCGGATTGCCAGAGCCAGCCGCTGCCTGAAACCGTTCGTAAGCAGGGACTCCGCTTCACTCCAGTCACCGAAACGCTTAACACCCATGCAGCGCCACCAGTTCAAGGACTTTGTGAGTCACGACACCAAAGAGCGATTGCGGTGATACTGTCTGCACTCGAAAGTCTCGACCATGGATGTGAACACGATCCTCCACGCGAACATCAAGCTCTGGCGGAACACAAGCAAGCGCATCCGCCCTTTTGGCAATATCTACCGGCGGAGTTGCCACAAACTCCAGAGCAAATGTGCATACTTCGGCAAACTCGCCTTCGTCCGAACTGTAGAGGTTCTCACCAGCCTGCTTCCTGAGCAACGTCGCCGTCTGGCCCGAGGAGGTAATGAGTTCCCTTACATCCCCGGCCGCAGCAGATCTTTCCACGTCAGATAACAGTCTCAAGGTCGATTCCCTGCTCGCAAATCACCGGTCTGAGTTCGCGGGGGGTGAAGATGTAGTTGTCCTGACCCGCCTCCGGACGTATCTCGTGCAGTCGCTGCCTGTATGTCGCTGTCAGATCGGCCTCAAGTTTCGCCCAATGCTCGGGCTGACTTGTCTTGTCGACCTTTTTGTCGCCTGATGAGAACGAGAATGCGTTGGCTGTAGCTGCGCGCATATACCGGCAGGCTTCTATCCGCGCCTGCAGGAGCAGTATCTCAAGAGTCTCGCCCTGCGGCTCCGGCGTTATCTCACCGCACGAGACCGACATCTGCGCTCCAAGGTCTCTTGCGACTGGAAAGACGGACTTCAGAACGCAGCGCTTCAAGATCTCGTCGGTGAACCTCTCGGCGCTCGGATCGGCGAGGTCGGCCCGCAGCAAGCCGACAATGTCACTTGTCGCCACTTTCCGCCTCGATAGGTTGCTTTGATTTGGTGTCCCGCTTCTTCTCAGGTTCGGACGCTTCACCGCTCTTGCCGGAATCACCACCCTGAGCCGAAGGCTGCCTTGCCTCCGTGCCTGCTGCCTCTGTCTTGCCGGCCTCATTGTTTTCCTGACTGCGATTGGCAGCCTTGGCGCGAGGCTTTGCGTCCTGTTCTCTGTCCATCTGAACAAGCAGGCCCTCGTCAAGCGCCTTTTTCGCCTGCGGAGTCAGGTCATTGATATCCCGATTTTCTCCGGGTGCGAGCTTCAATCCGGCATCGGCGATTATAAGAATGCCCGGTCGAACGTTCTTGATTTTTAGCACCCCTGCACCTCCTACGGCAGAACCTTTATCTTCGCGAGGATTTCAGGCCGGGTGACGCCCTGACCGATCTCCGACCAGACGAGCCAGCCAGTTTTGAACCTGGTCTTCTGCTCGATAGCTTCTGTCTTGAGTGACTCCCGCACCGGCATCTTGCCGACTTCCTCATCGGGCACGAGCAGTATTTCGCTCATATCCGCCGATGCGGTAAGAAGGATGCCGCCCGTGCCGTAGTTCTTGATGACACCCTTGGTCCGCAGTTCCGCCCTCGTCTCCGGGTCGAGGTCCCAGTCGCGCATGTCGTTGAAACGCCTGCCGCGCATGACGATGTACTTGACCGACAGTTCCAGATCCTCGATGATGGAGATTGCCTCGTTCAAGGCATCGTCCGTGAGCTTACCTCCTGTCACCTCGACAGTGTTCGCGGCGGGCACCGCAGTGGAGATGACCGTGATCGTTCGTCTGTCCATCTCCTTGCGGATCTGATCGGCCGCCGATGTCTGAATGTCCATGAGCGTCCCGATATTGCCGTTCTTCAGGACTGAGACGTCCACCATCGGTGTTGAGTGGATCCTGTGCGTCGGGAACTCTACCTCTTCCTGCCCGAGTTCCTGCTCTCTGGCTTCGCCTTCGTTGCTTATCCAGTAAGCCTTGACCTTGGGCTTCTTCTGGTAGATGGGCCGCTCGCCTTTTGGAAGCGTGTGCTGTGTGAGGAGGAGCGAAGTGATCTCCTTGCGCTTTATCTCCTGCTCAATCGGATCGGCTATAGCTGCGGCGAGGGCGCGCATCCCGTCCGGAGACTCAAGAGCCTCGCTCATCAGGCGGGCCATCGTCTCCATGTACTGCTGGCTGTGAACATCGATTGTCGTTTCCACGTTGTCTCCTTCCTAGATGAGCAGGCGGAACTTCAGTGTCCCGCCGGATACCGAGATGGCCCTGGCGACGACCTCGTCGCCTTCCGCCACACCCGCCGTGAGCTTGCCGTTTCCCGAGACCTTCAGGTCATCACCGGCGTTGATATTGCCTTCGAAGACATCGGTCTCATAGACGCCGCCCATGCAGAAAATGCCCGGCATATCGCCGTTCTTGTAGTCCTTGATAAGCACGCCAAACGACTTGTCAGTCGAATTGGTGTTGACCGCAAAAAGGTCGTTTCCCACGATCTTCACGAACTGGCCGCACGAACCCGCACCCTGCAGATATCCGTCGCCGTAGGCGAGTCCTCGATGATTTGGGTTAAGAAATGCCACGTTGTTCCTCCTGTCAGTAGCTCTTGTCCGGCGAAGCTGTGCCGACACGGTCGCGGTATGCGATCATGAAACCGTCTCTGAGTTTGTCCTCAAGGCTCGTCTTCTTGTCGTCCACGTCGAGCGGGCGCACGCCTGCGTCGGTGCGAAGCTGGCGATCTGCCTGAGATTCCGGCTTGGGCTTTGCGTCGTCACCGTCTCTTGTGTCCGTTTTCGAGCATTCGGGCTTAGCTTGTATCGCTCTGTCGTAAGCCGCTTCGGTTGCGGCGAACGCATCGTCGGAAAGCTCCGCAAGACGCGTGAGTTCCTTTTCGCGATCCTCATCCGATGCGAACGTCATACCGGCTTTCTCGAGTTTCTGGACAAGTTTCGCCGCGCGAGACTTGTTTGCGGCAGCCTTGCTCTCAGCCTCAAGCTCGGCGATGCGCTTTTGGAGATCGAGCACCTGGTTTTTGAGGTCCTTGTTCTCTGCCTCAAGTTCCTTTACGCGAGCCTCGTCGTTTGCCGGTGCGCCGCCTCCACCGGCGGGCGAGCTCTTCTTTGCAGCGTCTTCGTGCCGCTCTTCAGTCGTTTTCTTGTCGTCTTCCACTGGACTGCCTCCTGAGGTTGTGTGGGTTGCCTCCTGCGAGGCGACCTGGGTAATTCGCGCATTCTCATCCGCGCCCTTCCGGTCGAGAAGACCAAGGCCGGTAAATGTCACTCCGTGCAGGATCTCAAAGACCGGCTTGCCCTGATACTCCGCTCCTTTGTATTTGCGCAGGTGAATGCAGTAGTCGTTTTTGTTTGTCACCATCTTGCCGCAGATGGAGCACTCACCAGCTTCGTAGTCGCACTCCATCGAGACCTGGCTGATGATGCCCTTCTTCATGAGCTTGTAGGCGAGCGCGGCGGTCGGCGTGTCCGCTACATAAAGCTCGCCGACGCACTCGACCCTGCCGCCGGTCTCGTCCTCAACGAACTCGGAGGCGATGATTCCACCGACGATGTCGGTGAGGTCCTGCGAGTGTTTGAGGTCGATCTTCTTGTTGATCGCCGTCGTGCAGCGCGTAGAGAGCTCTTCGGGTGTGAAGTGGTCGCCGTTCTTGTTGGTCCCGACCCGGCACATGATGAAGCCGAACTGCGGATCACCGGAGTTTGGAGTAATATCTGTGGCATCCGCCGAGAGCTGCTCCGAGCCTGTAATACGGACTTCAACGGGTATGGACGTGTGGCAGTTGGCGGGCAGCGCCGCCGCTGACGACTTCGGTGCACTGCCGGACTTCGAGGAGATGAAGAGCAACTCGCGTCCGGTCTTGCCCTCGCCCTCCTTTCCGAGAACGATGTTATACTCCACGTCCATCCCTCTGACGCGGACGTTACCAAGACGCTCGGAGAAGATGTCGCGGATCTCCTTTTCCGTGGGAAACGCGCGGTCGCGGTAGGAGAGAATGACGGTCCCGTATTTCCCGCGCGCCTCGGTCGCAAGACTTTCTATGAGGGAGCGGATGCTGTCACGGTCATAGTGCGTCCGAGACTGATAGCTTCTGCGGTTGTCGTTGAGAAGCGTTTTGTCCGCCCAGCGGTTCATAAGCCCCTCGACAAAGTGCAGAGAGTACTCGTAGTCGTTGTTTGAGAACTCGGTTATGTAGGGAGGATCGAGGTACAGCACGTCCGCGCCGAACTTGCGCACCGCCTCGACCGCGTCGCCGTGGAAAGCCCTGCACTCCCGTCCGTTGTCGAATACGAGCTTGTTGAGCTGGCTTGCGTAACGCTTGAAGCTTTCGACCATGCTTGAGACCGGCAGGTTCACAAGCTGGTTCTCTTTCACACCGGCTTCGGTCTCGACATCCGCGTCGGCTTTCAGGTTCAGCTTTGAGCGATGGAACTGCCCGTAGAGGCTCTTGGCCTTCACGGTGTTGCCGAGCGCCGCAAGCGCCAGGTCCTTCTTGTAGCCGGGAAGCTTCTGGATATTCGCCCACACCTGGTCGAGCCACGCCAGCACCTTTTTAGTGTAGTAGTAGCCGTGGAAATTGTCGACGATGAACGTGCCAGCGTGAGTGTTCGGAGCGAGTATCGCCTCGATATCATCGTCGGAGAGCGTCTCGTGCGAGTTCTCGACCACAGCCCGGGCGATATGATACGGATAGAGCAGCAGATCATTGGTGATGACTTTCATGCCCTTGCGCTTGAAGTGGTAGGCGACGTTCGCGCCGCCGGAGAACGCGTCGAGGAGGGTCTTTGCGTCCTTCGGCACCTGCCGCTCTATCCAGCCGAGCATCATGAACTTGTTGCCCATAAACCCCGTGACGCGGACCGGGTCCATTCCCGCCTGACAGGAGAGCAGTTCCATTTCATCTGAAAGCGGCGCATCCGCCAGAGCCTGCATGTTTTTCTCGACGCGGATTTCTGCTTCCGAGCTTTCCGGCTCGTGCTCCTCGATCCATTCTTGAGCCTTCTCAAGAGTCCACCCGTCTGGGTTCTCTTCGGTCTTTTTGGCGAACCGATATGCCTGCAGGACCATCGACCTGGGATCGTCACCATCGGGCACAAACTTGTCCTTGAGCCTGCCGATAACGATAGAGACACCGTCGACTCCGTCGAGAGGCTTTCGCCTGAGACTGTCCGACTCGAACTCCTCGGGGTCGCGGACGCGGTAGCGTATCTCATTTTCGGTCTCGTCCCACTCCGCCTGTGTCTCGATCCGCGAACACACCGGACACAGGGCCGCGGCTTGCTTCATCTCGCTGGCTCTTGAACAGACGAAAAGCCGCTCGACAGCCTGGGAGTTCTCGGAGTGCCGGGAAGAGATGTGGTAGTGATGCCGCTGAGACTGCATTCGGCTCGACATGCCACTGGCCGATATGATCTCCTTCATTTCGTCTTCGTTCGGATATGCATGATCCCGGTAGGAGATAAGCCAGTTCGGGATGTGCTTCGCACTCGAAAGAAAAGCCGAGAAGAACTCCCTGGCATTCGCCTTGGTAACGGTCTTGTGGTCGGTCTTATAGTGATGAGTCTTGGAATCACCGACAAGCGTTAGACCTTCCCAGTAGGTCATAAGGCCCTCTACGAAATGGTAGGCTTTCTCGTAGTTGGTGGTCGAAAACTCGGTCGCGTAAGGTGGGTCAAAGTAGGCGAGGTCAACCTTGGCGTCGGAAAGCATCTCATTGATGTCCTTCCGATACGCCTTGCACTGCTGGCCGTTATCGAATACCAGGGCGTTGATGCGCGCGACATTGTTTGAGAAACGCTCCCTGAACTCATCGGGAGTATCCTGCCGCTTGCCGTAGTCCGTGGACGAAGAAAAGTGACCGAAGCCGCCCTTGCCGCCAAGACATGCCTTGCCCAGAGCAAAGAGCGCGATGTCTTTCTTGTAGCCCGACAGCGTATCGATATTCGCACGGATATTGTCGATGACCTTGTGAACGCCATCGGCAAAAAACAGCCCCTTGAAATTGTCACGGACGAACGTGCCTGCCCTGGGGTTATCGGCAAGAAGCGCATCGAGCTCTTCCTGGGTGATCCTGACACTGCCGTTTTCGATGATAGCCCGAGCGGCATGGTAGCAGTAGCGGAGCCGGTCGTTTGCGATCACCTTGAGGCCCTTGGTCTTATACATGTAGGCCACGACCGCCGAGCCGGAAAACGCGTCAAGGACCGAGCTTATGCCCTCCGGCGTATGCTTCCATATCCAGTCGACAAGCTTCTGCTTGGAGCCGATGTAGTTGGTTATGTATTTAGGCCGCTTATCTTCCGGCAGTTCCTCGGTGACGAGTTCCGCCGCCTGTGCGATAAGGTCTTCCAGGTGGCAGACAGCGTCGGTCTCAAGGAGAAACGCCAGCCGGTCAAGGTCTGTGGCAAAGAGTTCCATCCGTATCTCCGGTATATTGTCGAGGCGCCCAGGCAAGCCTGGAGACTACCTCTCCGATATTTACCGGAGACACATGCCAAGTGGTGAAACTATTTTTTGTGGGTAGATGGCTTTGGCAATCACACACCGCTGCATAAACACTGCGAATAACCGGCCAAGCAAGAAAGCGCTACAAACCGTCTTGCGTGACCTTGACATCTCGATGTACCGCAGGTATATTAGTGATCGTGGTATACAATCTTCGGAGCGACGCCATTAAAATGCGGAAAAACCAGGCAAACACCCAAAACCGGAAGATACACATAACGTTACCGAATACGATTCATCAACGCCTGCGCGTGAAGTGCGCCTTGGAGGACCTTACAATACAAGACTATGTTGCTGACTTAATTTTCAGGGCGGTACAGGACATTGCCGTCACTGAAAACGGTAAGTTGGCGCTAAAGGAGGATTGACATGGCTGGAGCGAAAAACAAGCCGCCGTTTCTTGACTTCTTTGCCGGCAGCGGACTTGTAAGCGAAGGGCTGAAATCTTTCTTTACTCCGGTTTGGGCGAACGATATCTGCAAAAAGAAAGCCGCCGTTTTTTGTGCAAACCATTCGGAACGGATTTTCAGGCTGGGGCCAATAGAAGAAGTCAAAGGATCGGAACTGCCGCAAGCATGTCTTTCTTGGGGAAGCTTTCCGTGCCAAGATCTTTCACTTGCTGGAAACATGGAAGGCATTCTGGGCGAGCGAAGCGGTTTGGTGTGGCAGTGGCTGCGTGTAATGGACGAGATGTCTGAGAAGCCGCCCATTGCCGTCGCAGAAAACGTGGTCGGTCTTGTTTCAGCCGATAAAGGCTCTCATTACCGCCAGTTGCATAAGGCGCTTATCGATCACGGCTACAAAGTAGGCGCGGTAGTTCTGGATGCCGCTCATTGGGTTCCTCAGTCCCGCAAGAGAGTCTTCGTGATCGCCGTCAACAGAGATCTTCATACAGAGGAACTGGAATCGAACAAACCGATCTGGTGCCATCCCACTACACTTCTAAGAGTCGCGGAAGGCTTGGATCACTGGATATGGTGGCGCATGCCAGAACCGCCGCCCAGAGAGACTACATTGGAGAGCATTCTGGATATGAGCGCCACTTGTTATGATGAGGAACGAAGCCGGGAGTTGCTTAGACTCGTTCCCCAAAAACATATGGAAAGACTGGAGCACTCAAACGGACGCTTCGTCTTTCCAGGCTATAAGCGCATTCGCAATGGCCAACAGGTGCTTGAACTGCGCTTCGACGGTGTGGCGGGATGTTTGAGAACCCCTGAAGGAGGCAGCAGCAGGCAGTATCTTGTGATAAAGAAGAACGGCTCTTTGTGCACAAGACTGCTGACTGTTGGAGAGACGGCTGCGTTGATGGGAGCGCGCAAAGACTACAAAATCCCTGGCGGTTACAATGACGGCTATAAAGCAATGGGAGATGCCGTGGCGGTTCCAGTGGTGGAATATCTTGCCCGCCATATTCTTGCGCCGCTGGCGAATATAGCAACGGAGAAAGACTAAATGGATTTAGACACAGCATTGCGCGAGTTCGCTCAACAAAACAGAATGAAAAGCAAGGGTCCCTTATGCGTCGCTCTTGTCGTAACAAGACATGCAAAGAGACTTGGCCTGCCGCTAAGACCGGACGAATTGTTGACTGAAGCTGGCGGGCAGGTTATGGGACTGGGGAAGTCAGCCGTTCAGACTATCCTTAACGAACACGGCGTAACGCGGGTATTAGCCGAGGAAGGCGGTCGAACAAGCCGTGGCAGCGTAGGCAATATGAGAAAGTATGCAGAGTTTCTCAACAAACTGAACGAGGGGGACAGGATCGACCTCGACGCTGTCGAAAAGTGGTGGGTCCAGCGGGTAAAAGAATACTTTGCGGGCAAGCCGTTTATGCTACGCTTTGATACATCCAAGTCTCTGCGAGCGGTTGTTCGGGATCTGATTGAACAGGCGGAAAAGAGGCAATCGCAATCTCCCGGTGCGACTTTTGTCGGCACTATGCTTCAACATCTTGTGGGAGCAAAACTTAACCTCCTTTTGGACACGCTTGTTGAACATCATGGAGCTTCCGTGGCTGATGGGGTGTCCGGCAGGGAAGGCGACTTTATCATCGAAGACGTCGCCATACATGTGACGACTTCACCTTCTGAAGCGCTTTTGCGCAAGTGCGCGAAAAACCTTGACTGCGCTCTAAAACCGGTGATCATAACAACTCGAAAAGGCGCACTGGTTGCAGAAGGATTAGCCGAACAGGCCGGTATAGGCGACAGGCTTGACGTATTCGAAGCCGAGCAGTTTCTAGCCGGAAATCTTTACGAGCTTGGAAAGTTCGCTCAGGCGGGACGCCGAACCACTGCGGAACAACTGATAAACGAGTACAACAACATCGTCGACGAGTGTGAAACCGACCCAAGTCTTCAGATTGAAATTGCAAGATGACAGACGTGTTTTCGGAAAGCAAACGAAGCTGGATTATGAGTCGGGTCCGAGAAAAGAACACTTCCCCTGAGTTGATTGTACGTTCGTTTGTCCACAGACTCGGTTACCGTTTCCGTCTGCACCGAAAAGACCTACCAGGAAAACCCGACATAGTCTTTCCGTCTCGCAGAAAAGTCATTTTTGTCCATGGATGTTTCTGGCATGGCCACCAATGCCCAAGAGGAGACCGCATACCAAAAACTCGACAGTCCTACTGGCTAGAGAAAATAGCTCGGAATACTACACGCGACAGCCAACACGAACAGGAACTGGCGTCGCTTGGCTGGAAGTCACTTGTAATCTGGGAATGCCAGATCAAAGATCTGGGGTTGCTTCACTCCACAATAGTCGCTTTTCTTGATGGAACCTGAAGAACAGGCCTTTAATTCGGATTCGATATCGAGCTCAGAATTAGAGTCGCACAGGATTCCGATGAATATCCATTGGTCTCTACGATCTCCCCGCGCATCCCGCGATACGGCGACATCGTATCTCGGTGATATTCGAGGAAATCTTCAGGCAGCGCCTTGATATCGTTCTCCACAAGCCGGTTGATGACCCAATCGGCGTCTTCGGCAAACTCGTCGTTTCCCGGCAGGTATTCCATGATGATATCGAGGCCCGGCCCGGGTCCTTGGACCCAGACTCCGATGGGATCATAATGCGGATCGGCATCGCGATCACGCAGGGCGTACTCAATCATATACCTAAGCCGCATCCCACTCCTCCGCGATCCGGCTGTGCTCTTCAAGAAGCTGGGAATCGATGGTATCAAAGAGCTGCCAGTTCTCAACCTTATATTGCTGCCAGTCTTTCCAGTCTGCTACCATTTCGACATCCTGCGTAGGAAACAGCAACTCTATATGAAACCTGCGACCCCTATCATCCGTTAAGTCGAGAAGATATGTGTCCTCCTGGCTCCAATCGACGATCTTGATGGTGTGCGTATACTGGAAGCCGTTATTATAACCGGCCGACTTGAACATGAGCCAGAAATCAGTCTTGGTCATGTTGCCCGCGGAGTCGAAATGCGGGGCTACGCGCGTGACGGTATAGCTGTCTATAAGACCGAAATCGAGCGGCTCATCATCA
>JARYME010000043.1 GCA_029907315.1 Armatimonadota bacterium
GCATAGCATACTACGACGGTGAGTCTACCAGGCGCGACCTGAAGTACGCTGAGGGCAACGATCCCGTTAATCCAACTTGGACGCTGGCGGTCTTGGACGATGGTGTAGCGGAGGCAGGAGTTAGCACTTACGATGTTGGTCAGTACGCGTCACTGGCAATCGATTCCGTGGGCGGTGCCCACATAAGCTACTATGACGCGACCAGCACACCAATGCGTTATACGCTGAAATACATCTACCGCGCGTCGGGTCCCACATGCGTGGTGGAACCTCTCGACCCGAGCCCTACAAATCTGTCGCCGGTTAGGTTCAAGATAACGTTCGCAAATCCCGTCACGGGATTTACGGTATCGGATATACTCGTGAGCGAGGGTACGCCCGGTGCACTGACGCAGCTGGACAGCACTAGCTACCGCCTCGAGGTCTACCCCAATTCTGTTCCTGCTCCGGGCAATTCCTATGTGAACGTCCGAGTCAAAGTTCCGGCTGGCGCCGCTCGCTATGGAACGCTGGATAACGTGGAGTCCAATGAAGCCCTTATCCAAGTCGACCGAATTCCACCTACTGTTCAGGTAAACCAAGACTACGTGCAGCCTGATCCTTCGGGCGTTTCGTCGCCGTCGGTGGTCTACTTCACTGCTGTGTTCAGCGAGCCGGTAACAGGTTTCACTGCTGGCGACGTCGTAATCGGTGGCAGCGCCGGAGGAACAAAGAGCGTAAAAGTCTTAGGTGAAGGTACACACTATCTTATCAGCGTTACGGGGATTACAACGGCGGGTTCGGTCATAGTATCCGTGCCTGCCAATGCCGCCTTCGATGCTGCCGGAAATGGTAATGTGGCTTCTACCAGCACGGACAACATCGTGTGGTGGGATCATACGCCGCCAAGTTGCACCATCAACCAGGCGTCGGGGCTCTACGGCGGTCCCACTCAAAATGATCCGACGAGCAGCTCGGTGATAAACTTTACTGCCGTGTTCTCGGAACCGGTCGTCGGTTTTGGTGATCCGGATGATGTGGTTGTTGGCGGCACCGCCAGTTTCACGGGGCCTGACGGAAAGTCCACGAAACAAGTCCAGATTACGCCTATAGGAACTCCCGATGCATTCGGACGCTATAAGACCTACAATGTGGCTGTAAGCGGTATGCAGACTAAGGGCACCGTAACCTGCAGTATACCAGCAGGCGTTGCCTATGACTGCGTTCCCACTGAAACGCTCATCCAAATAAACGCCAATACGGCGTCCACGAGCACAGACAATACTGTCACTTACGATGCCACACCTATCACGTGTACGATCAACCAAAAAGACGATCAGCCGGATCCGACCAATGTTCAACCGGTGCGCTTCACCGTTACGTTCAGTAAAGACGTCACCGGGTTCGAGCCGTCGGATGTTCAGCTAAGTGGCACAGCCGTCTCGCGTGCTACGGTCGCCGTGACCGGCAGCGGACGAAACTATACGGTTTCTGTAAGCGGCTTGTCTGTGCCGCCCGGTCAGACGACTCCTGGTACGGTTATCGCGAACATACCCGCCGGCGTCGTACAAGATTCGGCGGGAAATACAAACTTGCCAGCGAGCTATGTCGACAATACGGTCCTCTTCGACAACGCGGGACCGAACGTGACCGTCAACCAAGCAGCATCGCAGCAGGACTCCACGTCTGATTCGCCGATTCATTTTACGGCTGTGTTCAGTGAGCCCGTCTACGGCTTTGAGGCTAGCGACGTAATGCTGTCGGGAACCGCGTCGGATCCGCAAGTTCTCGACCCGATCTCGATAGGCCCTGGCGGGACGTTCGACCCGGATACTGTCGTGGCTAATCACGGCGACGTAATCAGGTGGCGCAACGACACTGGCAGCGCGTTTGCGCTGGAGATACTCACTGATTCAGGTGAAACCGTCGATACGCTTAATCTGGCTCCGGGCGAGGTCAAGTCGTTCGCAGCGTTCTGGGGCCCCGGAACTTATAAGTTCCAGCGCAAGGCTTCGCCCACAGTTGCCGGCACAATCACGCTTAATCCAGTGCTCACCGCGGTGGTCACAGAGCTGCCTCCATATGATCGGACGGTGTACGACATTGAAGTGAGCGGCATGGTAGCAGCTGGAAGCGTCAGTGCCTCCGTGCGCGCAGGCACCGTGACCGACGCCCTAGGGAACTTAAACACTGCATCGACCGCCACCGACAATACGGTCCTGTATCTGCCTGAGCAGTGCCAGACCACGCCCGCGGCCATTCCTGACAACGATCCCGCGGGGGTGGAGTCGATTATAGATCTGTCCAGCCTTTCGGGTACCATAACGGACGTCAACGTTCTCCTTAACATAAGCCACAACTACGTAAGTGATCTGTCGGCTTACCTCATAGGTCCCGATGGTACACAGGTCACGCTCTTCGAACACGTCGGCGGTAAGGGTTCAGGGTTCGTCAATACGCTCTTGGACGACGAGTCGGACAAATCGATCGCAACCGGAAGAGCTCCGTTCACTGGGTCTTACAAGCCCTTTGACTTGTTGTCGAAGTTCGATGGCAAGAAAGTAACAGGCCAATGGAAGCTGAAAGTTGTTGATGATAGGCCGGATGCTGCCGGTACAATTCAGAGCTGGTGCCTTTTGATACAGCTTCAGGATTCGGACAACCCGGTGTGCACGATAACGGCCCCTGTTGGTTCTGTTTGTGTCCCGTCGATTGATTTCACGGTTACATTCAACGAACCGGTGCGTAATCTGACCAAGGAAGACTTCGTAGTGAATAATGGCAGAGCTGTCGCGCTGAGCGGTTCAGCTGCAAGCTACGTTCTTACAGTAGAGCCAACGTCGGTTGGCAAAGTAGACGTGACCCTTCCTGCAGGGGCGGCAGCCGATCCGTGGGGCAATGCCACAACGAAGTCCACCACGGCGTCCGCAACCTACGCTGCTCCTCCGACAGTTACAATTAACCAGGCAGCTGGCCAAGAAGATCCGACGGCAGCAAGCGTAATCAACTTCACGGTTATCTTCAGCGAGTCGGTTACTGGCTTCGGAGCTGATGATATTATCCTGGGTGGCACAGCTGGGGCGACTAATGTGGCAGTGACGGGATACGGCAGCATGTACAACGTTGCCGTCAGCGGTATGAAGAGAAGTGGCACTGTCATTGCAAGTGTTCGCGCCGGTGCTGCGGTTGGTCAGAATGGCTGTCCGAATCTTGCGTCTACGAGTACGGACAACGTCGTGACTTACGACATAACCCCTGTTAACGTCACCATAAATCAAGCTCCTGGGCAGGCGGATCCGACTACTGTGCTGCCGATTAAGTTCGCGGTTGTCTTCAGCAAGAGTGTTGTCGACTTTGACCCTAGCGATGTGGTCATAACCGGTACGGCCGGCGGGACAAAGACTGTGACGATCAAGGGTAGCGGAGCCCTCTACACCGTTGAGGTAGGTGGCGTGACAACCTCAGGCACTGTTATCGCATCTATTCCCGCCGGTGTTGTGCACGACGCGCTCGGCAACGCCAATACGGCATCAACGAGTACTGATAACGTGGTATGGTTCGACGACGGCACAAGTCCGCAGGTAACTATCGTGCCCGCACAGGACCAGCCTGATCCGACGAATCAGTCGCCGATCAAGTTCCTGGTTACATTCACAAAGCTTGTTACAGGATTCGGTGATAGCCCCAGCGACGTGATGGTAGGAGGAACCGCATTTGGTCCCGGGGCCGTCAAGACCGTCGAGTTCACCGAGACGGACGGAGCATGGATCGTGGCTGTCGGCGGGATGACTCAGACCGGCCGTGTATCGGTTTACGTGCCGGCTGGGGTTGCATGCGATGCAGGCGGGAAATGCAATGAGGCTTCGAACACTGCTTCGGTAGTCTTCGACAACGAGAGTCCGTCGGTTACGGTCAACCAGGCGACCGACCAACCCGATCCCACCGATGCAGACGTTATCAAGTTTACTGTGGAGTTCAGTGAGCCCGTAACGGGATTCGAAGGTTCAGATGTTTCAATCAGCGGCACGGCAGGTGCGAATAAGGCTGAGGTCACCGAGATTGAGCCTTACGACGGCACGACGTACGAAGTCGCCGTAAGCGGAATGACCCAGACGGGCACTGTGATAGTAGAAATACCGCCGGATGTAGCTCAGGATCTCGCTGGCAACGGTAATCTTGCATCGACCAGCACAGACAACGAGGTCATGTACGACACGCCGCCCACAGTCATCATTAACCAGGCAAAAACGCAAAAAGATCCGACCGCTACAAGTCCGATAGTCTTTGAGGTTCTCTTCAGTGAACCGGTTGTGGGTTTCGAACCATCGGACGTGGAGGTCACCGGTACCGCATTCAGTTCGGCGGCTCACGTAGCAGTTGTCGTTAAGGGCACGGGTCCTGGTTACACTGTCGAGGTCAGTGGCATGGACCGGTCGGGAACGGTTTCTGCCGCGATACCGGCGGGCGTGGTTACTGATCTGAACGGGTTCGCAAACCGTGCTTCAACCAGCACGGATAACACCGTCACCTACGATATCACCAAACCTACGGTTACGGTCAACCAGGCTGCCGGTCAAGCCGATCCCACCAACCAATCACCTATCAACTTCACAGTGGTGTTTAGTAAGACGGTTGTGGGCTTCACGGCGGACAAGGTCACGGTAGGCGGTACCGCTTTTGCCTCCGGGACTGCGCCAAGCGTTGTGGTCACAGGCAGCGGCAGAATTTACAATGTTGCTGTCGCCGGGATGAACCAGACAGGCACCGTGGAGGTATCAGTAGAGGCGAATAAGGTTCAAGACACTTTGGGCAACTGGAACACAGCCTCCACGAGCACGGACAACGTCGTTACCTACGATATTACCGGTCCCAGCGTTACTGTCAATCAAGCTGCAGATCAGCCTGACCCGACGAGTACGTCTCCTATTAAATTCACCGTTGTGTTCAGTGAACCGGTGGCTGACTTTGGTCCGGAGGATGTCACTGTCACGGGCAGTGCGTTCAGTTCAGATGCACAAAAGGTAGTCACTGTGCAGCCTACCACCGGACCAGCTAGCGAATACACGGTTCTGGTGAGCGGAATGGATGCCGTAGGGACCGTCAAAGTGACCGTACCTGCGGGTGTAGCGCATGATCAAGTCGGTAATCCCAACTCGGCGTCCACATCCACCGACAACACTGTGGAGTTCGATAATTCGGAGCTGAAGGTCACGGTTAACCAATCTGAAGGCCAAGCCGATCCAACCAAGGATTCGCCCATCTACTTCACGGTAGTATTCAGCCGAGCGGTGAAAGACTTTGCTGCCGAAGACGTCAGTGTAAGCGGAACAGCGGGTGGAACCAAGAAAGTGAAGGTTACTGGTAGCGGCACGACTTACACAGTTGCAGTTTCTGGAATGACCTCGAGCGGCACGGTTATCGTAGAGGTCCCGGCTGGTGTTGCGCATGACGCTGCCGGAAACGCAAATGTTGAATCGACGAGTGATGACAACACCGTGACCTACGACATTACTCCTCCTGTCATAACGATAACCAGGCCCACCGAGGAGGATTCCTGCACCTGGAACTGCAGCACATTCAAAGTCGGCGGTGAAGCGAGCGACAACGTCGGCTTGGCTGTAGTAACCTGGCAGACGGCTTCTGGGCGCTCAGGTATCTGTTCAGGCACTACAAACTGGTTGGCATCGGGTATCGACATCGGTTCGGGTGACACAGTCACTGTGACCGCGTTCGATGAAGCTGGCAACAGCGCGAGCGACACCATCGATGTCAATGTAAAGCTTGCGTTGCCTGCAGAGGGCGACTGGATCCGATTGGCCATGGTGTCGGTGCCTATCATCCCATTCGATAAAGATCCGAAGCTTGTAGTTGGTTTCCATTCAGACTACTGGGTGAGCTACGATCCTACGGCTGGCGCATATGTGCAGTATCCGGATCAGAAAACCTGGTTCGATCCAACCTCCAGCGCGCCTGGCAGAGGCTTCTGGGCTGGTTTCGTCGGTGAACCCAGCGCCGTTCCGGCAGGCATTGTTCCCGACCAGACTCAGCCGGTCACTATACACCTTAAGAAAGGCTGGAACCTCATCGGACAGCCATTTATCAGCGCTGTTCCTTGGGATTTGAGCCGAATCCGCGTTCAGAAGGATTCAGTAGAGAAGTCGTTGGAGGAAGCCAGGGACGTAGGTTGGGTGCGCGATTACGCTTGGGGATGGCAACCTGATGCCGAAAGCTCATCAGGTGGCGCGTATTATCTTGTTTGCGACCCATCCCTGATTCCTGGCTCTGTTGGCGAGTTGGCTCCTTGGAGAGCTTATTGGTTCCGAGCACTTGTCGACTGCGACCTGATTCTGCCTCCACCGGCGAATTGAGTCGTAGGTGTAGAGGCTGATTTGGTTTCTTAGAACTGATAGATCGGTAGGGGATTCAATTATAATGCGAGGCCATTTTCTTCGATTTGATCTAAGGCGGCATGCCCTGTGGGCAGCATTGGGCTGCCTGATACTTTTCACTGCCGGCTGTGGCGGAGGTGGGGGCGGTGGAGTTGTCGATAAAGAGCCGCCGACGGTATCGGTTGTAAACTTCACAGGTCTTCTGCCCGCCACGGGCGGAACTGCGACTATAGACGTTGAGGCAGCCGATGATGTAGGCGTGGTTCGAGTGGAGGTCGAAATCACAAAGCCGGATAACTCTTCGTCACTCGTAACCGCGACGAAAGTCGGCAGCATCTGGCGGGCACAGTTTGATGCCCCCGCGAATTCCGGGACGCAAGCGGCAGTGTATAAGTTTGTTGCCTACGCTTATGACGCCGCTGGGAAAGTGGGTGTGTCGGACAAGCAGTCGTTCCAGGTCAGCGCGCCCGACGTGCCGCCACCTCCTCCGCCGTTTGTTACGGGCAAATGAGGCGCCAGTAAACCTATACCCCGGCAAATGCACTGAATCCGCCGTCGACAGTCAATACTGCTCCCGTAATGAACGACGCGCGCTCTGACAGCAAGAAGAGCGCGGCCTCGGCTATTTCGCAGGGTTTTCCGTACCTGCCCATCGGCACGTGTGAGATTATTGCTCTGCCTCGCTCAGTCGGTTCTCCCGTGCTTTCGTCGACAAGCAGGAAGCGGTTTAGGTTCGTCAGCACAAATCCGGGGGCGAGCGCATTCACACGGATGTTTGGCGAGTAATTGAGCGCCATATGCACTGCCAACCAGCGGGTGAAATTCGTTACTGCCGCCTTCGCACTGCTGTAGCCCACAACGCGGGTGAGCGGTCGGCCGCCCGCAATTGACGAAATGTTCACGATTGCCCCGCGCTGTTTATGCGCAAATATGCGCCCTACAGCCTGGCACGGTATGACAACAGCTTTATAGTTGGCGGCGAACATCTCGTCGAACGCTTCCGCGTCTATATCGAAGAACTCGAGCTTGTCGGATGTGGTGCAGGTTGGCGTTGAGCCGCCCGCGCCGTTGACGAGTAGGTCGACCGTCCCAAATCTGGCAAGAGTCGCATCGAGCGCTGATTCTACTGATGAACGCGCTGCGGCGTCGCATTTAACTGCAGCCGCCCGTCCCCCGGCCTTCTCAATATCGGCGGCGGTACTCTGTGCGGCATCAAGTGACAAGTCCCACACGGCAACGGCGGCACCTTCATCTCCAAGTCTCCGGGCAATCTCGCCTGCTATTGCGCCTCCGCCTCCGACTACAACCGCTATTTTGTTCCTGAACCCGTAATCCATTCCTTGTTGAGGCTCCGTGAATGATTTCGCGTCGCATTCGTCTAAGCTATCTAATGCTATGCGCTGTGACTCATTCAGAGAATTAGCTCACTTCTACCGGAAAACCCTTCTGGAAGACGTAGTCCCGTTTTGGGAACAGTATACGGTCGACCCGGACGACGGTGCGATAAACAACTGCGTGGATGACGACGGCAGAGTAATTTCCCACGACAGGTACCTCTGGTCGCAGGGCCGCGCCCTGTGGACCTTCTCGGCGCTGTACAACCGGGTCGAGCGCAGGGATCAGTGGATCGACATCGCCCGCGGCATAGCACAGTACCTGTATTCGCACGGCCGAGATAATGAAGGGCGTTGGTTGTATCGACTCAGCAAAGACGGTCGAGTTCTGGACGGGCCGATCAGCATTTATGTCGACGGTTTCGTGTTGAACGGGATGGGCGAGTACTACCGTGCTACTGGCGACAGCAGGGCAGCGGAAATTGCAGTTGAGACCTGGCGCAGCGTCTCGAACAGGTTGGCAAATCCGGGCAGCTACGGAATAGCACCCTACCAACTGCCGCCGGGTTCCCAGACGCTAGGGATTCCGATGATCTTTTCATTCTTTTTCTGGAACCTGGGCGAGGTGCTCCAGAGCGATGAGATAAAGCAGAGCGGGCTGCGTCTGGCAGAATGGCTCATTCCGACGTTTTACTCCAGGGACGCGGACGCGGTCATGGAGTTCCGCAGCATATACGGCGGTCCGTTGGCTCTGCCGCAGGGCAGGGTTGTTATTCCGGGACATGTTATCGAGGCAATGTGGTTCTTGATTTCCATATTCGAGGCTGCCGACCTGTCGCAGTATCAGGCTACGATCGCCGAGTGTTGTCGGTTGATTCGCCGCCATATCGAACTGGGTTGGGATGCTGAGTACGGGGGTATCCAACTTGCAATTGATATTGAAGGACAAGAACCGGTGGCTTGGCAAAAAGCTGACTGCAAGCCTTGGTGGGTTCAAACTGAGGCGCTTGTCGCAACCCTTTATGCTTATCTGCATACCCGCGACGAGTCATTCCTGGATTGGCATCATCGTATCAGGGAATATGCATTTTCCAAGTATCCGGCTCCGGCGGGCGAATGGAGGCAGTGGCTTGATCGTTTCGGCAATCCTTCGACAAGTGCTGCTCTTCCCGTGAAAGACCCATTTCACTTGCCGCGTGCACTCATATACCTGACAAATCTGCTTGAGCGCCTGGAGTGATGTTTCCGGCCTGCCATATTGTGACGGCTTTGCCTGCAAGTAGTTCTCTGTGAGAGGTAGGTAGTTTATGACAGAGCGTGCTGTGACCCAACAGCTCATGGAAAGCAAACGAACGGCGGCGCTGGCCCTTGAAGCGAGGAACCGAGTAACCGCGCGAGCCATCCTTCTTTCCCTGATACTGATGGTTGCCAACGACTACTGGATAGTACAGTTGGAGGTGGTCCGCTACTCATTTGCCACTTATGCGGCGCCTTTCTACAACTGCATCTTTACATTGCTGGTTCTAACAGCAGTAAATGCGCTTGTCAGAAGGCGTTTCCCCTCTGTTGCGTTCACACGCGTCGAAATGATGACCGTCTACATTATGCTGTCCATATCGAGCGCCGTGTGTTCGCACAATATGATGGAAATCCTCGTTTCGATGATGGGCTATGCCCATTTCTTCCAGACGCCGGAGAATAGATGGGGAGAGCTTTTTGTAAACCGGCTTCCCCGGTGGCTTACGGTCAGCGACCACACTTCGCTTTACAACTTCTACTATGGCAACTCCAGCTTATACAAACCCGAGAACTTCCTTCCATGGCTCGTACCTGCACTATGCTGGTCTGCGTTTTGTGCAGTCTTGCTCCTGACGATGCTCTGTCTGAATACGATTCTCAGGAAACAGTGGGTCGAGTCGGAAAGGTTGACCTTTCCTATCGTGATTCTCCCTCTTGAGATGGCTGATGAGAGCGGAGCGATGTTCCGCAATAAGTACATGTGGCTGGGGTTTGCAATCTCTGGTCTGATCACACTTGTGGCGGGACTGCATTTCCTTTACCCGTCGATACCCTACATACGTATAGTCCGAACCAACATAGGCCGCTTTATCACCCAGCCTCCATGGACCGCAATGGGTGCAATATCCCTCGGTTTTTACTTTTGGGCTATAGGAATCGCCTTCCTTATGCCGTTGGAGCTTTCTTTCTCGTGCTGGGTGTTCTATTGGATTGTGAAGCTGGAGTTGGTGTTGTCTTACGTGCTCGGGCTTCACGAGCTGCAAGTACCGGGCGGAGGCTTTGACCGCGGGTATCCGTTCCTGCAGAGCCAAGAGTGGGGAGCATACATGGGGTTCTTTGTGATGAGCATGTGGGCGAGCCGGCACTATCTCGCGCGGGTGTTTAGAACAGCGTTTTTCGGCACGAACGAAGAGGACGATTCCCGCGAAGCCATCAGCTACCGCACTGCGATTCTGGGTGCGGCTGCGGGCTTCATATTCCTCAGCCTGTTCGCTTACGCCATAGGGATGTCTCGATGGGTGATATTCGTCTTTTTCGTGTTCTATTTCATATTTGCGATTATATGCAGTCGAATTAGAGCAGAGCTGGGGTTTCCTACTCACGATATGCACTTTATGCAGCCGCAGCACTTGCTCCTAACGGTCGCAGGCACCGAGAAACTGGGAACGAACAATCTTATAGGCTTTTCTCTGTTCTTTTGGTTCAACCGCACCTATGCCAGCCATCCGTCTCCTCATCAAATGGAGGGATTGAAAATCGCGGAACGCACAAACACACCCGCTCGCCAATTCTTCACAGCAATGGCAATTGCATCCATTGTAGCCATGCCTATCGGTTTCTGGATGCTGCTGCACACCTATTTCCGCCGAGGCGGCGCGACTGCGAATATGGAGCAGTGGGCGCTGGGTTTTGGTAGTAGTTGCTGGACCCAGCTCGAGCGCTGGATCACTCAGCCATTTCCACCGAACCCGACCGCAATGCTCTTTGTCGGAGTGGGATTCGGTGTGTCTATGCTCCTGGGTTGGCTGAGATTAAGGTTCATCTCGTTCCCGTTACACCCGCTTGCCTATGCGCTTGCTCCGAGTTGGGGAGTGGGCCAATTGTGGATGCCACTTCTAATAGGCAGCACCGCGAAGTTCTTTATCCTGAAGTTTGGGGGACTGAAAACCTATCGCCAGGCTTTACCGTTCTTCTTTGGCTTAATGCTTGGCGAGATAACGGTCGGGAGCCTGTGGACTCTGGGCGGCATAGCCTTGGACGTTCCCACCTACGACTTTTGGCCCGGCCGGTACGAATAGGATGACCGCTGCAGGTGGGGCCTCTGCAGTCGACGCAACCGAATCTTGTTATGGGCGTGTGGCGGGCAGAATGCGTGCTATACGGGCTCGGCTTTCCCTGACGTTGCAGATTTTTCGGCTGCGTCGAGAATGGCGGTGACTTCCAATGCGTCTTCTGGTTCGACCGGCGCCTTCTTTGTCTCGAAAAACTTTACGATTTCCCTGAGCAGGTCCGTATACAGCAGCGAGGTATCGACCAAAAATACAGCTCCATCCTTGCCGCGCACTGAGCCGCCGTATTGCCAAGCCCCTCGGCAAAGCTCCACTACGCCCCGCCGGGAATCGTTATACTTGACGAGCAGAACGGCCCCTGTTTCGTCTGAGAACGTGCGCACGCTTTGCGCACCTCTGCCCAATGCCCGCTGCATCATCTCAACCGCGTGCACGCCGTACCAAACGATCGAGCTTCCCGCGGCAGCTTGGCCCAATGGTCCGAACACGCTTACCCTGGTCGGTTGGTTCACCTTGCTGCACGCGTCGAGCAGTGCAGGGGCGAACCTGAGCGAGGAGCAAGAAAAGAATGGTGTCTTGTTTTCTGCTGCAGCCTCGAGGATTTGCGCCGCGTTTGCTTTCGTGTCGGCAAGGGGTTTGTCGACAAAAACAGGCTTGCCGAGGCCCGCGATTTTGCGAAAGTACTCGAGGTGCAGCGATGGATCGTTTATGCAGAGTATAATGGCATCACAATCTGAGGTGGCTTCCTCTAGGTGTGTTGTGACTGGTATGCCCCAAGACTCGAGCTGCTTCTGGCGTGCATCGAGTCCGGCTGAGTCCTGGAAGGGCGTTTCAAAGCGCATCACCTTCGTAACCGTCGCGCCCGAGACCTTTTGTTCTGCAGGACAGTCCGGAGCAACCAATCTCCGCGCGAACTCGATAGTGTGGCTGGAGTCCAACCCAATGATGCCGATCTTGAGCATCTTACCTCTCCTAAGTAATGGCTTCTAGGCTGAGTAGTACTTTCCTTTCGCCTTGGCTAGCTGGTCGACAGCGTCGAAATGCTTCTGCCTGTAGTTCTCAGTTGTCGGATGCCACACAGTCTGCAGGAATCCGAGAAGCCTTCCCGGCTGAAGTCGTTCCTTGGCAAATCGCACAGTCCCTTCGAAGTTGGTATCGCAAGACCAATTGCTGCCAGTGGGAATTTGTTCGAAACCGTGCTCATCAAGATCCAGATACGCTTGCACAGGGGTGTGTTTGGGGTCAAACTCCGCTCCGTAGTACCAATTGCTTTGTACGACCGACTTGGGCATCCGTTCTAGGAACAGGTCCCGATTGTGCCAAACGTAGTCCGACCATATCCACGCGCGGGCGCCGTTCTTTTCGACCTCGTCAACCAAGAAGAGCAAATCATCCCACCACAAATCGTGCTGCCTTATCACCACATACGCATGGTGACGCTGGTGTTCAGCCGTCTCCTCGTCCATCCCAAGGTGGAAGAACCGCGGCCCGTCGAAAAGCTCGATTACTTCTCCTATCAAATCTCGGCAAACACTGTAATATGTTGGTGTGGAAACCATTCGGGAATATGTGCCCAGCCAGGCATCGTGAGTGGCTGAAAAGTTCAGCTTCGGTATGGGCTCGATGCCGAGTTGGCGCACTTTTGCCAACTCGCTGCGGAGTTTTTCCGGCGGCCAAGCGCCTTCCACCGCCAGCTCAGGGTGCGAGGCATACCTGACTCCCTCGCCGAGATCCATCACGAGCATATTCACGCCTGAGCGCGCCATGTGCTGTAGTAAGTCGTTCCAGAGGTTTTCATCAAAGCGCAGGTAAGGCTTTGAGCTGATGTCTGGTCGACCAAGCTCTGGTGCCTCCCTGTCAAGCCACATATTGTAGCCCAGATGCAAAAGATACGCCCAGATCATTTTGTCTCCTCCTTGGTTCCAGCGCGCCAAATCTCTGAGAGCGCCAAAGCTGCGGGCTTGGGTTTGCCCTTAAAATCGACAATCGACGTGTTGGCTGTGCAGGGAAAGCAGTCATGACCCATCCAAATCAGGGAACCACCGCACCTGGGAAAACGCTTCTTGAGAGACTTCACTGCGATCGACAACGCCTTAGCTTGTCTTGCTTGACTCCACTCGACGTATTCCTTCAGCGAATCTGGCTCGCGTCCTTTCTCGCGTATGAATTCATCCCATTCAATCCACCAGGTTGAGGTGCGTCTCCAAAGCGGATTGGTGTAATTCGCCGGCATAGGATCAAACTCCCCTGAGTATTCTTGTATCAACTCAACCGAGCTGGCGCCTGGATGACCCATCTCCGAACAAAACAGAGCATCATTCCTTTCCCAATATTCAGTCCATTCCCGCTCCAGATCCCCGACAGCCTTCCACGGTCCGTGGACATCCCAATGCTGTCCCTGGCCGACTTTGGCAGGATCTACGTGCGATGAAGGACCGCTGGGAGATGTCGGAACAAACCGCCGAGAGGGGTCGTGCTGTGCACAGACTTCCGCTAACTTCTTGATCATGGGATGCGATATGTCGATAGGTTTACCGCGCTCGCCCAGGACTTCGAGCTCGTTTCCTCCCGACCAAAGTATCAGCGACGGGTGGTGTGCCCTTCTATCAACATAACTCCTGGCAATGGCGGCCATCTCGGCTATGGACTTTTCATTCTCAGGTGGTGCGTTGTCGATTCCTGAAGAAGACAGCGGGAATTCTTGCCAAACCATCAGTCCCAGCTCGTCACAAATGTCGTAGAAGCACTCCCGTTCTAAGAACGCGCCGCCCCATACCCTCAAGCAGTTGACGCCGAGATCGCGGTAAGGCTCCAGCCGCTGGCGATAATCCGATTCAGTAGCGTCTGCCCAGTTCGGTAGTATGGGTGTCCAGTTTACGCCTTGCAGGAAGACTGGCTTCTGGTTCACCACGCAGATCCACGGGTCTGAGCCTTCAGGAGCGCCTTGGCACTGTCTCCATTCGATTGTGCGGAAGCCAACCCGTCGTGCAGCAAAGTCGTGCTCTACTCCGGAGCTGTCCTTCAGTCTGCATTCGACAGTGTAAAGCGGCTGGTCTCCTTCCAGGTTGGGCCACCACAGCTCGACGTCCAAGTTCGGCAGCGTCAAACCGTCACGTGAAAAGCTGGCGGCGTCCACACTTTGCTCTGCAATTATCCTTTCGCCGCGGAGTAGTCGCACCTCTACGGATAAACCACTGGCGTTCCCTGTGGCACCGGTCACCTTCAGGATTCCGACACCGTCTCGCACCTCAGAGCAGATTCTCAAGTGGTTCAACTCGCGCCCGTCGGTCAGTTCGAGGTGAATAGGTCCTGCTATCCCCACTTGCACCAGCCGCGGTACCCAATCCCAGGTATAGTTAAAACGCGGCTTCCAGTCTCGCATTCTTGAGGTGAATCCGAACTGCCCCAGCCATCTCGGAGGTAAATCGAAGACTATCCGCAGCACGTTGTCGGTTTTGCGGCGCAGGCGGTTAGTGATATCAAACACGTGAGGCACGTGTGAGCCTACGAAAGTCGCAGCTGTTTCGTTGTTGATGACAATCCATCCGCTGTAATCCAAGCTTTCGCACACCAGTCGAATGTTCTCTGCATCCTCGAGCCAGGCACTCGGAATCACGGTTTCATATATCCAGTGACGGTTCTCAACCCATTCGCACAGGCGGTGGTTTAGACCGACGTTCCAATCAGGGATTATGCCTGCGTCGCGCAAGCTCTTCTGCACCGAGCCTGGTACGCGTGCCGGTATGCCAAGCACCTCAGCGCTCGGCGATGCTCCGATTTCCATAGTCCGCTGCATTCTCCACAGTTCCGGTGTCCAACCGGAAAGTGTCCAAGCAAGCTGCGACAGGTCGTAACTCTTCTTCATCGTGGCTTTTCACCTCATCGTTTCGAGTGCGGTGTTTTGATTCATTTGAGAAAGATGTCGGGCCTCGGGATCCTGTTACCTTCTACGTCCACTTCAATGGTGGGCCAATTCTCAGCGAGCGAGAGTATGAGTGGCCCGGACGATGTCGCGATTATTGTGTCCTCGCTTTTTGTTCCGGAAATGGAGGGGTTCCACGCGAATGGCTGGTTTTTCGACACACAACCTTCAGTTTCTAGCGTGACTCGGAAATCCCTGCTCTTGTAGCCGGTTGGTCCGCCCTGGTGGTGAAATCTCCATTCCTCGGGGAACCCGCAGCGAGCATATGTCTCGATCGCCTTCCGCAAGACTTGGTTCATTGGCACACCGACACGGGTCGCATTGATCATTTCGGCGTCTACACGTACAACTGCATCGTGTTTCTCGCGCAGGTCCTTAGGTACTTTGTCGAAGCAGACAATTCGGGTCGCCGACACCACTAATCCCCATTTTCGAGCACCTGTCACGATCATGACATAGCGGTCCGTAGGCTTGTCCGTCGGGAGGGGATGTCGGTAGTGCGCCGCTCGTTCATCCGCCGCTATCAGCGTAACGATCGGTACTATTCCTCGACTGATCAGATGGCTGTTGAGAACGCCGGCGATTTGGTTTTCCGTCATGCCGCGCTCGATTTGTTGGGCAGTCAGCAACAGACATTCTGAGACTTCCCTGCCCAGCAGTCGATACCGCTGTATTTCAGCATCTGTGAGCTCACGTCTGGCCGCATCAAGCTGTGAGGAGACGGTTGTTGCACCCTCTATGGGTATGTCTGAACCGAATCGGCGCCCACGTGCTAGCTCCCTTATGAGGTCAATCTTTCGGGCTTCATACCACTCACACGTTCGAAATTCAAAACCCTGCCCGGCAACCTCTTCGTCAGCCAATCGTTGAGCTTCTATGTTGTCGCAAACTATGTATTTTGCGTCGCCCGTAAATACCGCTGCCGCGACTCCAACCTCAGACGCGATTCCGACGTGGTTACTTCCTCCACATGTAAACCATGCGAAGTTCGCATTTGTTGACAGCGCCACTGCGGCAAGGCCGCATTCATCCATCAGCGACCGAAGCCGAGCCTCTTTTTCAGCTATCTCGTTGTGATTCGCAAACATACAATCCGCTACTATATCTGAGCCCTCAAATCCTGCGCCAAGCTGAGGCATAGACGATTCCGCCGTTCGGCCTTGACAACCTACATACCTGCTGTTATACTGCGAAATGTAGGTAAAAGTACGGATGCTCCACGTTAGTCGCTTAAGAGGCGGCTACATTGTTCCACAGCACGCATCGGCCACGGATGGTCTCGGAACAGAGTGCGCAAACGGATTTGCACTCGGCGAAGCTGGGGTAGCGGAGGTTTCTGAGACCATAAACGAAATACGAACACTTCACGGCACGCCACCTTAAGGCTGCACCAATGGATTTCTAGATGGCTGAGCCCAAAAAACCGCCGTGTAGTCAGTTGCTAAGAAAGTGGGGGCACACTTTCAGCCGCGACGCTTGCGGCAGAACCCATAGTCGGTTAACGGACGACATAGGCTCAGCGTCGAACTAATCAGACGATCAGATCAGCAGAGGTGTATTCACAATCAAGGGAAAGGAGGAGAAGAATGTCCTTGGAACAAAAAAGCGAAACCCGTGACAACTTGCCGGTCAAACTAACTAAGCGAGAATTGGAAGTTCTCACTCTTGTCTCCGAAGGTAAATCTTCCCGCGAAGTTGCTGCTGCCCTCGTGTGCAGCAAGAGGACTGTAGACTTCCATCTCGCTAGAATCTATGAAAAGCTTCGTGTGTCGAATCGTGTCCAGGCGATGCGCCGTGCGGTGTTGCTTGGGCTTGTGGATGTCGGAGTAATCTCTCGTGATGACAACGAAGAAGAATGATCCCCGGGTCGCGCGACTGCAAAAACTGCGCTTAATACCTCACCCGCACCGGCTTGTCCATCCTTACTTGGCATGCGGTTCGGCGTAGGGCTCAAGCCGCATGCAGCAATAGCATGTTCTTTTGAGCATCCGACAATTAGCACGCCAGTCTGCACGGCAAACGTGACCTCATTTGGTTTCTGCTGTACACAGGGGTTCTTCCGAACACTTATTTTTAACGCTCTAGTGTCGGGGGCCTTTGCATCGTCGCAGCCAACGGGCAAATCTGGCGTAGGTAACCGGCACCCTCTTGGCGAATACAAACAATCGGTCAAGCGAGACGGGACAATACAATAGGAGGCGCCGTTGATGGTTTCGAATGATGACCGATCAATACTTCGCTCTTTGGCGGAGCAGGTTGCCGAAATAGCAGCCCTTCCCGTTCATAAGGAGACAGCTGCGCAGTGGCGTCGGCTCAACATGTTGAAAAAAGGCCGACCTATGGTCTGGATCAACGAGATTCCTTGGCACGAGATGAACTATAACGACGAACTCACTCTTCAGTGCCGAGATGAGTTCTGTCGAACAGTCGAATGGCAGCTTAGAACGACCATCTACCAGTGGAAACACATGCGCGCGGACATGATCGTGGAACCCGTTTTCTACTGCAATCTCGTGATCCACGACAGCGGGTTCGGCATTCGTGAAGAGGGCCGCCTTATTCCCCAGTCCCAAGCAGGCGGGATCTGCGCACACGGTTATCAACCTCAGATTTTCAGCGAGAAGGACATCGAGAAAATCAAGGATCCCGTTATTGTCCACGACGTCGAAGCGACAGAACGGAATTACCATACACTCAACGATATCTTTGGCGACATACTTCCAGTGGTCAAGCGAGGCATAATCCACCATTGGTTTGCACCTTGGGACGAGCTGATAAAGTGGTATGGAGTCGAACAAGCTCTGCTGGACATGGTAGAGAGGCCCCAGCTTGTGCACATGGCGATTGAGCGCACTGTAAACGCGTATCTTGCTCGCCTTAGGCAGTGGGAAGAGTTGAACTTGCTGTCGTATAGTGAAGGCAATCACCGTGTCGGTTCTGGAGGACTAGGTTATACCGACGAACTGCCGGGCCCGAACTTCGATCCGAATCGCGTAAGGCCTATTGACCAGTGGGGATGCGCCACAGCACAGATATTCGCCACTGTGTCGCCCGAAATGCACGAGGAGTTCGGCCTTCAATACGAAAGGCGATGGCTTTCAAGGTTCGGTGTGACTTACTACGGCTGTTGCGAACCGCTGCACGACAAGCTAGATATCCTGACCTCCATTCCTAACCTGCGGAAAGTTTCTATGAGCCCGTGGGCGGACGTAGACAAGGCTGTTCCCAAAGTGGCAGGGCGATGGGTGTTCTCGCACAAACCCAGTCCGGCAGTGTTTGCAACCGACGTATACAACCCTGATCAGGCACGCAAAAATCTGGAAAGCGTGCTTCAGCGCACCGACGGCTGCGTCGTTGAGGTTATCATGAAAGACATCTCGACCGTCAGAGGCGAACCTCAACGCCTGTGGCAGTGGGCTGAGATGGCAATGGATGTAGTGGCGAAGTACGCGTGATTGGGTGTGGATGACCAGCCTGTTCAGCGCGTTACCGAAAATGTCCAGGGCTTCCCGCCTGTGCCCGCCGTTCCGCCCAAGAACTCACAGCTCTCGTTTTCCGCCGTGATCTGGATTTCATATGCGGTACCAGGTTTCAGCATGCTCACAGGCACTTCGACGGAGGGTTTGGCGGTCGATGTCTGGAAATCGGCTGTTGAGGAACCCCGCCTGCGGATTGTAACCCTGTACCTTGCAGCGTCCTCGCACGGCGTCCAAGCGAACGAGACGTGCCCGTTTTGGGCAGCGCGAATCGATGTCCCCGGCTTCGGGTTTATGGGAGAGATCACTTTTCCGAGCCTGATAGGCGGAACCTCGAAGACGCCGCCGCCTCTTGCTTCGACAGGTGAGGACGCGCGGTTGAAATAACCAGGATTATCGCCCGTATACACGTAAGCAAGGTACACTCCATCCGGCAAACCTTCTATTTTGTAATCGCCGTTAGGATCAGTCTTGGCAACCGCATTTTTGATTACTCTGAATTGAGGGTCGACAGCTCGCACAACGATCCCGCCGACTCCTTTGCCATTGTATGTAACCACTCCCTGCAGAGTGTTTAGAGCCGCACGTGCCGTCTTTTGCGGCGCTGTCGTTATCATAGCAACTGGTCTTTCGATGCACTCGTAGTTGAACCCCAATGCCTTTGCCACGAAAGATAGGGGTACCATCAGTTTTCCGTCTCGCACGTAGGTGTTTATCGGAAGCTGCACGGTGAGGGAGTTGATCATAGCCGTTCCTTCGCCTTTGGTGAACGATAGGGTAACGCCGCCGCCCTTAAATACGAAGCGATCAGGTGTGGGCGATTCAACCGTTCCCCAGCCGAGTTTCTCTAAGTCTCTAACCCAAACCATCACGTGCATGCCTCTCTGCAGATGGGCAGACTCTATCTCGACTGGTTTGCCGTCGACGAGAATCAGTACCCGAGGCGAAGACGACTCGACGGGCTTAACGGTAACCGTCGGACCCGTTTGCGCGTAGGTGGCGCCAACGATACCTAGCGCCAGGATGGTCCATAGCAAGAGCATGCTGAGGCGCTGCGGTACTGCTGAGAGGTTATTCGGAAACCGTTCGTGCATCATTAGGCGCAGTGGGCTCGGGAAGTATCGGTGCTTCTTCGGTCTGAGAGGTCTTGCCCGTTTCCGGTTCGCTGACGACATTCGCCGGAGGCTCAACGGCTACCTTCCGGTGCATTTGTGTCCTCCTAGCTGTCGTGGCAAAGTTCATAAGCTGTCTGGCTGCACTCAGAGGTTCATGTGCAGTTGTGCCCGATTGTCCCTGCACTGCGATAGTATTCGGAGTTGGCGCCTGGGCTTGCCTGCCGGCACTGGTTCCACCAGGCTTAGGCTTTTCCGATTTCGGTCTGTCTTCTTGGATCTTTACGACTACTGCCGGCGGTTTTCTATTTGCTGATCCGCCGGGAACATTCGGCTTCGACGAGTTGTACACAACGATGCCTGCTACTGCGGCCCCCATTGCCAAGACGAGCCCAGCGGCGAAAGCATACCCCCATCGCGAGTTCTCACGGGCTAATTCGGTGTTCCTGATTGCTCCCTTCACTGCCCAGGTGAGCTGCATACGCTCATTGTCTGTCAGTTCTGGAGTTTCGTTCGGTAAGTTGGCGATCACTGCACCGCGCGTTTCCAAATCGTGCCGACACTCAGCGCACTCCTGAACATGCAGTCTGACCGCGTTCATTTCCTCTGCGCTCAGGTCGCCGTATAAGTAAGCCCCTATCAGATGTTGGATGTCTCTGCACTTCACTTCGGCAAAACCTCTTTTCCTGTCCGCACGCTTAATCACACGGAACCCAGCCGATCAAAAATGAGCTGTCAGCTGGTTCTACGTCTGCTGTCTGCCGCGTTCCGGGCGCAGTCTACGATTCCCGCCAGCCTGTCGCGTAGGTTGGCAGTTGCGCGCGACAGATGCGCCTTTACTGCTCCGGTTGAGCATCCCATTGCATCGGCTATTTCGTTTATCGACAGTAAATTGTAATGTCGCAGCATAAAAACTATCCTTTGCCGCTCGGGCAGCGTATCCACTGCGCGCTTTATCACACGGGCAAGCTCCGATCGGTGTGCCCGTTCTTCTGGGTCGTCCGATTCAGATCCCTGCAGCCGTTCCCAGTCTTCGTCGGACAGCTCCACTTTTCTGTGCTTTTCGCGTCGTCTGCGATCTATGCAGTGGTTCAGGCAGACTCGGTACAACCACGCGTTCAGGTTGTCCGACGGCGGAAACTTGGGCAGCGCCTTGTGAAGCTTTATGAAAACCTCCTGCACGGCGTCCTTCGCTTCTTCGCGGTCTTGGAGCACTCCCCAAGCCAGTGCGTAAACCTTGTTCATATGGGACGCCATTAATCGATCAAAAGCTTCGCCTTCACCTTGCTGGAAGCGCCTGATAAGGACCTCGTCTTCGGGTGTTGCAGCCGCCATTAGGGCGTTTCTCCCATTCGGTCCTCCGTACTTCTAAAAACGGAGTAGGATTGTATTTAGTTTACCACGAGTGCAAAAAACTGCACCCTGATATTCAGTGGTCTCGATATTTTGCCTATTCGGCTTCGGGATAGCTGCCCAGCACACGGACGAACAAGGCGATCGATTTGAGTTTAGCCAGCGCCTCCTTCACGTGTTCTTCTTCCTCGTGGCCTTGAAAGTCGATAAAGAAGACATACTCCCAAGGCATTTGTTTCGTGGGCCTCGACTCGATCATGGTCAGGTTGATCTTGGCTTCGTCGAACACCTTCAGGGCGTGGTACAGAGAACCTGCCTTATGTGGCACAGAAAAAACTATCGATGTCTTGTCGTTACCGCTCGGTTCCGGCTTCGAGTAGCCGATTACCAGGAAACGGGTCTTGTTGTGAGGGTTGTCTTCTATTCCCTCCGCGAGAACGTTGAGGCCATACTCCTTAGCTGCGAGACTCGACGCTACCGCCGCGCTTGTGGGATAACCCTCGCACATCTTGGCAGCCTTTGCGGTCGAGGAGACTTCCAGAATCTCCACACCCGGCAAGTGCGTAGCTAACCAGTTCCTACACTGCGCTATCGCTTGGGCAATGGAGTAAACCCTCTTTATTTGAGTGATGTCGGTTCCGGCGGACAGCAGATTGTGCGAGATAGGAGCGTAGATTTCGGCGCATATCCGCAGATCCGACAGCAGGAACATATCCAGCGTGTGGCTCACCACCCCTTCCGTCGAGTTCTCCACCGGCACCACACCATAGTTAGCCTCGTTGTGTTCGACAGCGCTGAAGACGTCCGGTATGGTATTGACGGGCAAGAACTCTGTAGACTCGCCAAACTTCAGAATCGAAGCTATATGGCTGTAGCTTCCCGCAGGACCCAGGTACGCCACAGTTATCGGCTTCTCAAGGGCCCTGCAGGCCGATATGATCTCCCGATAAATCGCACCCAGACTCGCATCGCTTAGAGGACCTCGGTTTCTCTTAAGCACCGCAGCCATAACCTGCTTTTCGCGTTCCGGGGCGAAGATGCTTTTTTCGTTCTTTCCTTTGATCTTCCCGATCTCAAGAGCACACTTTGCGCGCTCGTTTATGAGCCGCACCAATTCCTCGTCTATCTCATCTATCTTCTTGCGCAGATCAGATATGTCCACGTAATTCGTCACCTCAAATGATGCACTCAAAGTTGACCGGTTTAAGAATCTCTTATATTATACACCGTCAGTCCTTACCATCTGCGGATCACCCAGTATATTCTCCCCACAGTTTTCCTTACGAGCGTCGGTAGCACTTGGAGTTTTTCTGCAGGCGTCAACTGTTTCCACAGGTCCAACATCAGCTTTGTAAGTAACCGGTTGTCTCTCAGGTGATCGACCGCATAGTTGGCATTGAACCTGTGCAGCCGGTATTTGGCACACACCTTGGGCAAGTGGATAATTGGCCACCTAGACCTTATCTTCAACCACGCGTCGTAGTCGTCACAAGACGAATAGCGACCGTCGAATAATCCTATATCCAACATCGCCTGCTTTCTCACCAATACGGAGCTGACTGTTATCACACAGTTCCGGTGAGACATCAGCCAACCCAATGTGGGGCGCTCCGGTATCTTTGACTGATCAAAGTAGAGCTTGCTGACAGCCGGCGCCAAGGTGTTTCCGGCTGTGGTGTTCTGGTTGGTTTCGCACAAGATCTCCACGTCGCAAAACGTCATTGCCGCATCTTTGTTGGAACCCAATACCTCCGCTTGGGCTTTGAGCTTGTCGGGAAGCCATATATCATCGTGATCCAAGAAAGCGATCAACTCTCCTTCCGAGGCTTGCACGCCGACGTTTCGTGCTTCTGCATGTCCAAGGTTCGCCGTATTTCGCAAAATTCGAGTAGGAGGCAGCCCGCGCACCGACTCCACAATCGGCACAATGTCTATGGGAGATCTATCGTCCACAATAACGAGCTCGGTACGATCATACGTCTGCGCCGCTACAGATTCCAGCGCCTCGCTCAGGTAACCAACATGGTCCTCGGTGTGACAAAACACAGGACACACAATAGATATCAGCGGCGAATCGCTACCCATCGATCAGCTTTGCGTCGGTTTCGTTCTTCGGATTACTTCAAAAAAAGCGGAGCATCATAGCTCCGCCTCGACCTCACCAAACTGCCTCCGATCAAAACGCTTTCTACGCGATACCCGGTTCTAGCCTCGGTTTCTTCTCGCTCTGCTTTTCGACCCTGGTCTCCTCTACCTCGGCTTCTTGCTGTTCGGCAGGCGATTCCTCTTTCTTGGAGTCTTCCATAAGCGACCGCGCCGTCGCACCTTCCATCAGGGCTTCGAACTCCTCACGCTCCAGGGTTTCTTTTTCGAGCAGCACCCTGACTATCGTGTCCATCTTTTCTCTGTTCTCGACCAAGATACGCCGTGCTCGGTCGTAGGCTGTTTCCATAATGGAGCGGATCTCTTTGTCGATGGACATCGCCATCTCCTCAGAGTAGTTGCGGTCCTCCATAAGATCACGGCCCAAGAATGGATTGCCATGGCGCTTGCCCAAGGTGAGCGGCCCGATTCGCTCGCTCATTCCATACTCACAGACCATCGCTCGAACTATTTCCGTAGCGTGCTCCAAATCGTTTGCAGCACCGGTCGAAATCTCGTTAAAGACGAGTTCCTCTGCCACTCTGCCGCCCAGCAGGCCTGCGACTTTGTCCATGAGCTCGTTCTTGGTCGTCAAATACTTGTCCTGCGTGGGCAGCTGCATCGTATATCCAAGTGCCATTCCCCTCGGCAAAACCGAAATCTTATGGACCGGATCGGCATGCTCAAGCAGTTCCAAAACTATGGCGTGGCCTACTTCGTGGTAGGCTACCATTTCTTTTTCTTTCTCACTGATTATGCGGCTACGTCGCTCCGGACCTGCGACGACGCGATCAATCGAGTCCTCGAAATCGGCCATGAAAATCTTCGTTTGTTCACGCCTCGCGGCAAGCAGTGCTGCTTCGTTCACAAGGTTTGCCAGATCAGCACCCGAGAAACCTGCCGTTCTCCGCGCAAGGCTTTCCAGATCCACATCGTCTGCCAGTGGCTTACCCCTAACGTGGACCTTCAAGATTTCCTCGCGGCCCTTTGCATCGGGGTTGTCCACGACGATCCGCCTGTCGAACCTACCAGGTCGCAAAAGCGCCGGGTCCAGCACGTCTGGTCTGTTCGTAGCCGCTATAAGTATGACCCCCTGGTTCGGGTCGAATCCGTCCATTTCAACCAGGAGCTGATTAAGGGTTTGTTCTCGCTCGTCGTGACCTCCACCGAGTCCCGCGCCTCGCTGACGGCCTACTGCATCAATCTCGTCTATGAACACCAGGCACGGCCTATTTGCTTTCGCGGTATCGAAGAGGTCTCTTACGCGCGACGCTCCCACGCCGACGAACATCTCGACAAAATCCGAACCGCTGATGTGGAAGAACGGAACTCCTGCTTCCCCTGCGATCGCCCTTGCCAGCAGTGTCTTGCCGCATCCGGGCGGACCAAGCAACAGCACTCCCTTCGGAATCTTGGCTCCGAGCGCCTGGAACTTCTTCGGGTTTTTGAGAAAGTCAACAATCTCCTTGAGTTCCTGTTTGGCTTCTTCAATACCTGCGACGTCGTCAAACGTTACCTTCGGCACGTTCTCGCTCAGCCGCTTGGCGCGGCTTCTTCCGAAGGAAAGCGCTTGGTTGCCCCCAGCCTGAGCCTGCCTCATAAGCAGCATCCAAAGGAATATCAGGAACGCTGCCGGCAGGAAAATGGTTAACAACATCGACCACACGGCGTCAGACACCAAAGGCTTTTCGACCCCGAACCTGACCTTATGCTTCAGCAGGTGGTTCTGGAAGTCTGACTGAGCCTGCGGCTGCACCGGTAGGTTGACAACAAACCTGTCGCCCTTCTTAGTTTCGAAGCGAAATTGGTCCTTGGTAAATACTCCCCGGGCAATCTCGCCGTTTTGGGCCATCTCCCATGCAGTGGAGTACTCGACTGTCTTTGCAGCGTTGTGCAAGTCCCACAACGGACCGCGCCCGGTGAGGAGCATTACCAGTATGAGGACGAAAACGATGGCTAGCAGGTTTTTCAAGTGCCGATTCACGGCGCGTACCCCCGAGCCCAACGGGCTCAACTTATGTCACTACCATTATACCACGCTACCTTCTCCGGCAGCAATCTTACCGACACCAACCTGTCACGAATTGTGTTATACTTACGCTGATTGTACTACCATCCTGATCTATGCAAAGCCCTAAGAGGAGCGGTTACAGATGAACCTTGTACGGAATGATGCCAGTTCTGCGGGTATGGACCCTGGCAGACTTCAGCAGGCGGCGAATCTTCTTGAGGAAGGCGCTCAGAAAGGACTGTACCCAGGAGGCGTCGTCTGGGTCGAACGTCGAGGCGCGACTGTGCTGGTTCACTCAGCTGGATACGTCGATTTCGAGCAAACGGCACCAGTGGATCAGAATACCATCTATGATTTAGCATCGGTTACAAAACCCGTTGCAATGGCGTCATCAATGCTGATCTTATGCCAGCAGGGCCGCGTTCATTTTGGCCAACTTGTGACGGATTTCTTCCCAGACCGCCGGCTTCCACATCTTAAGAATGTTACACTTCGACACCTGCTTACCCACACCTCCGGATTGCCTCCCTGGAAAGATATGTATTCCAAGGGTCAGAGCCGCCAAGAGCTGATCGATGAACTCCTTGCGATTCCTCTCGACCACGAGCCTGGCACGCACTACGCTTATAGTTGTCTGGGTTATATACTCTTGTCTGTGATTCTTGAGAAAATAACGGGCATCCAGCTCGACGAATTCGCTTCTACCCATGTCTTCGAACCACTTGAGATGCACAGCACGGGTTTCAACCCTAAAGCGTGGAGCAAGTTCCCCATTGCGGCTACTGATAACTGTCCGATGCGTAAATGCAAGCTGGTCGGCGAAGTGCACGACGGCAACGCCTACGCTATGGGCGGGGTTTCTGGGAACGCCGGATTGTTTTCCAGTGCGGCGGACTTGGCGAAGTTCTGCCGAGCGCTCGTGTTCGCGCAGTCGGAAGCAGCTGGTAGGTCTTCCCCTTTTGCGCTGCCCAGCTTGAGGAAGGTTTTTGAAAATGCAATACCCGAAAGCATCGGCGGTCAAACCATCGGTTGGTTCACGTTCCCTAACGATATGATGCCCGGGGGCGATTTGGTTTCGCGCCGAGCTATCGGACATTCCGGATTCACGGGAACAGCAGTTGTGA
>JARYME010000044.1 GCA_029907315.1 Armatimonadota bacterium
GTGGAACCTCCACCTGCGTGGTCCCATAAGGGGTCACCAACGTGCGCACATAACTGCCATTGCGATAGCCACGCCGGCCATCCGACCGCTGATACGACAACGCCCCGATCTTGTGCGCAACAGCAAGACGCAGACTCGACTCCACAAAATGCTTCAAGCCAGCTACCTGGAACTCGGCATAACGGCCCCAACCACAATCCTCACCTCGGATCTCTCCCCAGGCAGCTATTGATTCCTCCAGCTCCTCGACGTATACTTCTCTCACGGCGCGTTCCTCCTTCTCCAAAATGATCATCCGCAACTTAGAAAGAGGGATGCGCCTTACCTGCCTCAGACGGATTTTACACACAGGATTGTACGCTACCCTAATCCTGAGTGTGGTTCACGTGTCCTTGGTGTGCTCTGCTTTTCACGGTTTCCTTGCTTGACCGTGGAATTATCCGTGTGTTAGCATATACTAGATAACTTAAACAAGCACAGGCGACGAAGAGGACAAGTAGGCGTCGGATCGGTTCACCACAGAGACTCCGCCCGCGGCTGGAAGGTGGAGGTAACCGCCGCCGCTGAAGCTCACCTCAGAGCCGGCGGGAGAACAGAGTTTTGCCGGCGTGAGAACAGATGTGTCAGTAGAAGTTCACTGTTTCTCCGTGTCATTTGGAAAAGGTCTTTTGAGCATTACGTCAGTTTGTCGGCAAAACTCCTAGTAGATCCGTCCGGGGGCGCCCGTTACAGCGCAAAGAGGGTTTCAACGCAAGTTGAAGCCGAAGTAGGGTGGTACCACGAGTATGCCTGACCTCTCGTCCCTATGGGTGAGAGGTATTTTTGTTAGGGGGAACTGGAAAGTGAGAAGCGATGTTATCAAGACTGGTCTCGAGCGAGCTGCAGCAAGAGCTCTTTTGAAAGCTATGGGTTACACCAGCGAAGAAATGCGCAGGCCGCTCATCGGCATAGCCAACTCCTGGAATGAAGTCGTTCCAGGGCACATACACTTGAATAGAATTGCTGAAGCGGTCAAAGCAGGAGTGCGGATGGCTGGCGGAACACCGATGGAGTTTTGCACTATTGGTGTCTGCGATGGACTCGCCATGGGTCACGAAGGAATGCGGTATTCACTGGCAACGCGAGAACTGATTGCCGACTCCATCGAGTGTATGGCAAAAGCACACGCGTTCGATGCGCTGGTATTGATCCCCAACTGCGACAAGATAGTTCCCGGAATGTTGATGGCTGCGGCTCGAATCAATATTCCTGCGATCGTGGTGAGCGGCGGTCCGATGCTTGCTGGTCGGTTCAGAGGTAAGAATGTGTCGGTCCAGCAGGCATTTCAAGGCAAGGGTGCTGTTATGGCGGGCAGACTTACCGAAGATGACCTTGCCGAGCTGGAAGACTGTTGTTGTCCAGGTTGTGGAAGTTGTGCGGGGATGTTTACAGCCAATTCTATGAACTGTTTGACTGAAGCGTTGGGAATGGGATTGCCTGGCAATGGTACTATTCCGGCTCCATATGCTGCCCGCATCAGGCTTGCGAAACAGGCCGGCATGAAGATTATGGAGCTGCTGGAGAAAAATATCAGACCACGGGACATTATGACGGCTGAGGCTTTTGCCAACGCTGTAGCGGTTGATATGGCTTTAGGGTGCTCGACAAACACTGCTTTGCACGTGCCTGCGATAGCCCACGAAGCAGGAGTCGACTTTGATTTGTCGATGTTCAATGAAGCGAGTGCCAAAACGCCCCATCTGGTAACCATCAGCCCCGGGGTGGCACATCCTGAAACGGATGAGTATCACCACATCCAAGATCTTGACGAAGCGGGTGGAATACCCGCTGTTATGAAAGAACTGTCGAGAAAGGGGCTGATTCATCTTTCGGCTTTAACGGTCACAGGCAAGACCGTAGGCGAGAACATAGCGAACGCTGAAATCAAAAATGAAGATGTGATACACAGGCTCGAGAATCCATATCACGAGACTGGTGGTTTGGCGATTCTCCACGGAAACCTGTGTCCGGAAGGAGCGGTCGTCAAGGAATCGGCTGTGGACCCTGACGTATGGATTTTCGAGGGCAAAGCCAGAGTGTTTGAATGCGAGGACGATGCCGTCGCGGCGATATTTGAACGCAGGTTCGAGAAAGGCGATGTCATAGTCGTCCGCAATGAGGGTCCTCGTGGTGGACCAGGCATGCGTGAAATGCTTACAGCCACTGCCGCTGTAAGCGGTATGGGAGCGGAAAAGGATGTCGCGCTGATAACAGATGGGCGCTTTTCGGGCGCCTCTCGCGGCTTATGCATCGGGCACATATCTCCGGAAAGCGCTTCTGGAGGACCTATAGGCCTGCTCAAAGACGGAGACCCGATACGCATAGACCTGCACTCGAAGCGAATGGACGTTCTCATATCGGATGAAGAAATGGAAGCGCGCAGAAAGGCGTGGAAAGCGCCAGAGCCGCGAGTAAAGGAGGGATATCTCGCGCGTTACGCGCGCTCCGTATCCTCCGCCGCGAAAGGGGCTATTGTGGAGTAATCTCCATTTACCGAATGCTTGAAAGACGGAGGGTTCGCAACAGTGAAAATGAATGGGGCTAATGCCCTGATCCAATCATTGGTGGATCATGGGGTTGAGGTGATATTTGGAATACCTGGCGGCGTGATGATACCGATCTACGATGCGTTATATGACCGAAAGGACATCCGGAACATCCTAATGCGTCACGAACAAGGTGCTGCTCACGCCGCAGACGGTTACGCGCGTGCGACGGGCAAAGTCGGAGTTTGTTTCGCTACGTCAGGTCCGGGCGCAACAAATCTGGTGACTGGCATAGCCACTGCGCAGATGGATTCGATTCCGATACTTGCTGTGACCGGGCAGTGCAGAACAACGGTAATCGGCAAGGACGCGTTTCAAGAAGCGGATATTACGGGCATAACTATGCCCATAACCAAGCACAACTATCTGATCAAGAACCCTGCCGACATACCGCGCGTGATAGCAGAGGCTCTCTACATTGCACGAACCGGCAGGCCTGGGCCGGTGCTTGTCGACGTGCCGATGGATATGTCTCTTGCAGAGGTCGATTATGAGCCTATACGCGAAGTTAAGATACGCAGCTATTCACCTGAAGTCGAGATAGACGACTCGGCAATTGACAAAGCGGTAGAGCTAATAGAACGATCCGAACGACCGGTTCTTTACGTAGGTGGCGGCGTGATAACGTCAGGTGCTTCCCAGGAGCTACTCGCTTTGAGCGAGAAAACTCACATTTTGGTTGCCACGACACTCCTGGGCAAAGGAGCCATACCAGAGACGCATCCGCACTCTCTTGGAATGCTGGGAATGCACGGGACGGCCTACGCCAATCACGCTGTTCATAATTGCGACCTATTGATTGCGGTTGGTGCGCGGTTTGACGACAGGGTTACCGGTAAACTTGCTGCGTTTGCCAAGAAGGCGAAGGTTATCCATATCGACATCGACCCGGCCGAGATTGGGAAAACCGTGCCGGCGGATGTTGCCATCGTGGGAGACTGCAAAGAGGTACTGAAGCGTCTGGTGGAGCGAGTAAAGCCGCGTCAGGAAACCGACTGGAACAAACAGATAATGAAATGGCGCAACGAGTATCCTCTCGTCTGCCCAACAGACGAAGACAAGCTGCTTCCCCAGTGCGTCATAGCCAAAATATGGGAGATGACGAGGGGCGAAGTGATAGTGGTGACAGACGTCGGCCAGCACCAGATGTTTGCGGCCCTTCACTACAAGGTAACGAAGCCCAGGCATTTCTTGTCCAGCGGCGGACTAGGAACAATGGGATTTGGTTTGCCCGCAGCGATCGGCGCACAGGTAGGTTGTCCTGACAAGACAGTGGTGCTCATCTGCGGCGATGGCGGCTTTCAGATGACTATTCAGGAACTAGCTCCTGCAGTCGAACATAAGCTGCCCATAAAGATCTGCTTGATAAACAACCGCTACTTGGGAATGGTTCGTCAGTGGCAAGAGCTGTTCTGGAACGGAAGGTATTCTGGCGTCGACATCTCAGTCCAACCGGACTTCGTAAAGCTTGCAGATGCATACGGGGCTGCAGGATTCAGGGTAGAGCAACCTAGCGAAGTAGAACCCACGTTCAAAAAGGCAATGGAAATTAATGACCGGCCGACCATTATAGACTTCGTCGTCCACCGCGAGGAAAACGTGTTTCCGATGATACCTGCCGGGGGGACTATCGAAGAGATGATGGTCAACAGGCCGAAATGAGCGGCGGAGGAAACGGGAGAGAAGTCATGCAGAAGCCTATGCAGCATACAATCACTGTTCTCGTGGAAAATAAGCCTGGAGTCCTTGCGCGTGTAGCTGGATTGTTTGCGCGCCGAGGTTTCAATATCGAATCGTTGGCTGTGAGTATAACGGATGATCCGACAATATCCAGGATGACCATAGTTGTCACTGGTGACGACTCGACGCTCCAACAAATAAACAAGCAAACAAGCAAGCTCATCGATGTCATCAAAGTGATCGACTACAGCGGCGTACCGATTGTCGAGCGCGAGCTCGCAATGATCAAGGTCAAGGCAGAACCGAGTCGTCGTGCAGAGATAATGCAGATCGTTGACATCTTCCGAGCCAAGATTATCGATATAAGCGAGACTACTTTTACTATTGAAGTCACCGGCAGTGTGGCTAAGGTAGACGCTATTGAGCGGCTGCTCTCACCGTTCGGCATAACTGAGGTCGTTCGCACGGGGAAAATCGCTATGGCGCGCGGCGAGATTACAGCCATGTCTCAGGTCAACGACAATGCCTGAACTCTTCTGCGTACTCTGCCATTAATTACACAATTTAGCGGGCGCGACACGGTCCAGGAGGTAGAACTGGAGACACAGATAGCAAAAGAATTGGTGTCTCGGAAAGCGGTTGAGACAGCACTCTTGCTTGCAGCCTTAACAGGGCCTGTGTTGGGGCTTATCGTTGGAAGTGCGGCTGCTATGTTGAGGCACCGTGCGAGACGAGGCGCGGTTGCTGGATTACTGTTCGGAGTGGTACCTTGTGCCGTTTACGGGCTATGGCGGCTCTTTAATGCAATCACCGATAAACTAGGACTAGATTCCGTAGCAAATCTGGTTTTCCAGCTGATGCTGTTTTCAGCAATGGGAGCAGTGGTCGGGACAGCCGTAGCTCGCATAGTTGCTCTTGTGAGCAAAAAGATTTAAAAACTCATTGCGGAGGCAGATTTCAAATCACAGGAGGGAAAATATGCCTGCAAAGATCTATTATGATTCGGACGCCAACCTCGACGTGCTGAAGGGCAAGAAAATCGCTATCATCGGCTATGGTAGTCAGGGACATGCCCAGGCGCAGAATTTGCGCGATTCGGGTCTGGACGTCATCGTTGCCGACCTGGAAGGTACTGAGAACTACAAGAAGGCCATAGAAGACGGTTTCCAGCCTGTAAGCGCTGCCGAGGCTTCGAAGCAAGCAGACATAATCCAGATGCTTGTGGAAGATGAGGCGCAACCCAAGGTTTACAAGAGCGAGATCGAGCCGAACTTGCAGCCGGGAAACGCACTGCTTTTCTCGCATGGTTTCAACATTCACTTCGGACAGATAATACCACCCAAGGACGTGGATGTGATAATGGTAGCGCCCAAGGGTCCTGGACATCTTGTACGTCGCGTATACACTGAAGGCGCAGGAGTTCCGGCCTTGATTGCTGTTCACCAAGATGCGACTGGTCGAGCCAAAGAGACCGCGTTAGCGTACGCCAAGGGTATAGGGGCAACTAGGGTCGGCGTCTTGGAAACTACGTTTGCAGAAGAAACAGAGACGGATCTTTTTGGAGAGCAGGCCGTGCTCTGCGGCGGATGTACGGCCTTAGTACAAGCAGGTTTTGAGACACTTGTCGAGGCTGGATATCAACCCGAAATCGCGTACTTCGAGTGCTTGCACGAGTTGAAGCTCATAGTCGACTTGATGTACGAAGGCGGAATGAGCTACATGCGCTACTCGATATCCAACACCGCAGAATACGGTGACTACACGCGAGGGCCTCGGGTTATAGACGAAGCTGTCAAGGACGAAATGCGGTGTATCCTGGAAGAGATTCAATCCGGCGAGTTCGCACGGGAATGGATACTCGAAAACCAAGCAGGCAGACCAGTGTTCAATGCGGCTCGGCGACGCTCGCAGCAGCATCAAATTGAGGAAGTCGGTGCAAGGCTGCGAGAGATGATGCCCTGGTTGAAGAAGAAAAAGTAGGATACCTGAATCTACACTTCATGAAGAAAGGCGGTGCCCACGTGAGCAGAAAAATAATTATATTCGACACGACTCTGCGCGACGGCGAGCAATCGCCTGGTGCGAATATGAACGTCGAGGAAAAGCTGCAGGTGGCGCAGCAACTGGCTCGGCTCAACGTGGACATCATCGAAGCCGGCTTTCCCGCTTCCTCGCCTGGCGACTTTGAGGCGGTCAAGGCCGTTGCTGAGACCATAAAGGGACCAGCAATAGCGGCGCTTGCGCGCTGTCGCGATTCGGACATCGATGCAGCTGGGGAAGCCCTCAAAGGCGCAAAGAAACCGGTCATCCACACATTCATAGCTACGTCTGACGTTCACGTGGAGAAAAAACTCCGAAAAACACGTGAGGAAGTCCTGGAAATGGCCGTGAATGCTGTGAAACGTGCGAAGCGGTACACGGATTATGTCGAGTTCTCTCCTGAAGACGCGGCGCGGACAGGCTTCGAGTACTTGTGTCAAGTCGTTGAAGCGGTAATAGATGCAGGTGCCACCACGGTCAACATTCCGGACACGGTTGGGTATGCGATTCCATCTCAATGGGGAGCAATGATCCGAAAGCTGATAGAGACGGTGCCCAATATTCACAAGGCTATAGTAAGCGTCCATTGTCACAACGATCTTGGACTGGCGGTGGCTAATTCACTGGCGGCTGTTGAAGCGGGAGCGGGGCAGGTGGAGTGTACTATAAACGGCATCGGCGAGAGAGCCGGTAATGCTGCGATGGAAGAAGTGGTCATGGCTCTCAAAACCCGCAAGGACTACTTTAACGTCGAGGTAGATATAAACACCAAGGAATTCTACCGTGCCAGCAGACTGGTCTCTGATGTAACGGGCTTCACCGTCCAGCCAAACAAGGCAATTGTAGGCCGAAACGCTTTTGCGCACGAGGCCGGGATACACCAAGATGGTGTTCTGAAAGAAAGGACCACATACGAGATAATGGATCCAGCGGACGTAGGCTGGATGGGAAGTGGTCTTGTGTTGGGGCGTCGTTCCGGCAAGCACGCGTTTTCCAAACGCGTACAGGAACTGGGTTTCGAGCTTACTCCTGAGGAGTTGGACAAAGCATTCGAGCGATTCAAAATTATCGCGGACAAGAAGAAAGAAGTCTACGACGAGGATATCGAGGCTATCGTCGCGGACGAAGTCTACGCGATACCGACCAAGTACCAGCTTGTTTACATGAACGTTATGACCAGTCTCAACGGCGTACCCACAGCTACAATCAAGTTGAAAACCGACGACGGCAAGGAGCTTACCGATGCGGGAATCGGTGTGGGTTCGGTAGATGCTGTCTACAAGACAATAGATAAGCTGGTCGATGCGGAGTACAAACTGGCAGACTTCGTGGTGAAGTCTGTCACAGGTGGTACGGATGCACTCGGCGAGGTAACCGTCAAGCTCGAGACTCCCGACGGACGTGTGTACACCGGCCGCGGTGCAAGCCTGGACATAGTCGAAGCCAGTGCGAAAGCTTACATCAATGCCATTAACAAGCTCGTCTACTATCAATCGCGGCGAGCTTCTCAATTGACGAATCAATAGCCGGTCGGTAGTAGTTACTTGATCGATCGCAAATAAGCATTGCTGGTGGGCAGGTGTAGTGGTGTGTCAATGACAAGTTATGAACGAGTTTCGCGTGTCTTGGAGCGAAAGCCGGTGGATCTTCTGCCGGCTTGTGTAAGTCCGTGGGCAGAAACGGTTGAGCGATGGAAGAGAGAAGGGCACCTCAGAGAAGATGAGGACGTGGCTGAACACTTCGACCAAGATATTCGCTCGGCTGGTTGGCTGAATAGTACTGCCGACCTTGACTTCAAGCCTGTTGTGATAGAAGAAACGGAGGAGACTATTCTGACGCTCGATGGGAACGGTGCGAAGCTGAGGCGGCATAAGCTTCACGCATCGACCCCGGAGCACGTCGACTTCACTGTCAAAGATCGCAGAGGATGGGAGGAACACATAAAGCCCCATCTGTTGGATGTCGATCGCAGACGGATACCGTTCGAAGGGTATCGAGAGGCCAAGCGGTTCGCAGCTGAAAAGCAGAGGTTTTTCTGTTGGGCGGGAGTTGCACCGTTCGAACAGATACATCCCGTTTGTGGACACGAATATATGCTTATAGGCATGGCGGAAGATCCCGAGTGGGTCAAAGACATGGCGATCACGTATGCTCGTATGACCATAATGCACCTCGAAACCCTGTTTTCCGAGGAAGGTAAGCCCGACGGGATGTTCTTCTATGAAGATATGGGCTTCAAGAATAGGCCGTTCATGTCGCCGGCGATGTATAGGGAAATAATACAACCAGCTCACAAGCTGTTGTTCGATTTTGCACATTCCTTGGGGTGCAAGGTCATAGTGCACTCGTGTGGGTATGTCGAACCGCTGGTGCCAGGACTGATAGAGGCTGGAATGGACTGCTTGCAGGCAATGGAAGTGAAGGCTGGTATGGATTTGCCGACGCTTTTCAAGCGATTCGGGGACCGAATCGCGTTTTTCGGTGGCGTCGATGTGCGGACGCTCATCGCAAATGATCGAGCTGCGATAGACGCTGAACTCGAAAAGAAGGTTAGACCTGTAATGGAAGGCGGTGGGGGATACATCGTTCATTCCGATCACTCTGAGCCACCGGAAGTAGATCACGAGACTATGCACTACTTCATCGACCGCGGGAGAGATTACGCGAAGTATTACAGAAGCAGCTAAGTTCCGACAGTAGTAAAGCATGCGTTTAACGGAAGTTCGAGCCGATGCGCCAAAGTCAGTCGAGGAAAAAGAGGTTAAATACCCTATGGGACAAACAATAACCCAAAAGATACTAGCTGCACATTGCGGCAAGGATTATGTTGAGCCAGGAGAATTGATAAATGCTCGGCTAGACTTCATGCTGGCTAATGATATCACAGCTCCTATAGCAATACGCGAATTTGAGAGAATCGGCGCCGAGACCGTGTTCGACAAAGACCGCATTGCCCTTGTTCCGGACCACTCGACCCCCAACAAGGACATAAACTCAGCACAACTGGTAAAGGCAGTCCGTGAGTTTGCAAAGAAGCACAATATCACTTATTGGTTCGAAATCGGACGTGTCGGGATTGAACACACCCTGTTGCCCGACGAAGGATTGGTGCTTCCAGGCGATTGCGTGATAGGGGCGGACTCGCACACTTGCACCTACGGCGCCGTCGGGGCATTCTCAACCGGTGTCGGTTCAACTGATCTAGCGGCCGCTATGGCGCTGGGCGAAACTTGGTTCAAAGTCCCTGAGCAAATGAAATTCATCTACTACGGCAAGCTGCCGAAATGGGTCGGCGGAAAAGACCTGATCCTTTACACCATCGGCTTGATAGGCGTAGACGGCGCCCTGTATCGCACTATGGAGTTTACCGGCGAAGCTATAGCCGAGCTTGATATGGCAGGCCGATTCACTATGTGCAACATGGCTATAGAAGCTGGTGGTAAGAACGGTATTATCGCGCCGGACGACAAAACTCTGGAATATGTAAAGCCCCGAGCCAAACGAGGTTACAAGGTATACGCTAGCGACCCTGACGCGGTCTATAAAGATGTGGTGGAGATAGATGTATCTAAACTCGAACCGATGGTAAGTTTTCCGCACCTACCGGAGAACGCCAAGCCGGTCAGCGAAGCTTCGGACGTGCGCATCGACCAGGTAGTCATCGGGTCGTGCACGAACGGCAGGATCGAGGACTTGCGCACCGCCGCCGAACTGCTGAGGGGACGAAAAGTGCATCGAGACGTCCGCCTAATCGTAATACCGGCCACTCAGGAAATATACCTTCAAGCACTCAAGGAAGGCTTGATCGAAATCTTTGTAGAAGCAGGCGGCGCGGTATCGACTCCCACTTGCGGTCCTTGTCTGGGTGGACACATGGGGGTGCTGGCTGAAGGCGAACGTGCTGTCGCTACTACTAACCGTAACTTTGTAGGCCGCATGGGTCATACGAAGTCGGAGGTCTACTTGGCTGGTCCGGCAGTCGCCGCTGCTTCGGCTGTTCTTGGCCGGATAGCCAGTCCGGAGGAGCTGAAATGATTAGAGGCATGGTGCATAGGTATGGAAGCAACGTAGACACGGACGTCATAATACCGGCGCGTTACCTGAATACAACAGATCCGAAAGAGCTTGCGAGCCACTGCATGGAAGACATCGACCCGGAGTTCGTCAAACGCGTCAAGCCTGGTGACATAATTGTTGCGGAGGACAATTTTGGATGCGGTTCTTCGCGCGAACACGCGCCGATTGCTATAAAAGAATCCGGGATTGCGTGTGTTATTGCGAATACTTTCGCGCGCATTTTCTATCGAAACGCTTTGAACGTGGGGCTGCCGATTCTCGAGTGCCCAGATGCGGTTGAGGGCACAAGAGCCGGAGATATCCTGGAAGTTGACCTAGAATCAGGCAAGATCTCCAACGTCACGACAGGTAAGACATATACCGCCAAACCGTTTCCACCGTTTATGCAGGAACTGATCAGAGTTGGCGGTCTTGTTAATTACGCACGTTCGCAGTTGAGCCGTCGAACCCGTGCCACATGAGGTGCAATATGTCCGCGGTAACCATATATGACACGACCCTTCGCGACGGAATGCAGGGCGAGGGAATAAGCTTCTCAGAAGAGGACAAACTCAAAATCGCCCGCAAGCTTGACGAATTCGGTATTGCATACATAGAAGGAGGCTGGCCAGGCGCTGCACCGACCGACACAGAATTCTTCCGACGCGCCAAGGACGTCAAGTTCAAAAACGCGAAGCTGGTCGCATTCGGAAGCACGCGTAGAGCAAAGAACACCGCCGCAGATGATCCATACATTGAGAAGCTACTGCAAGCCGGCACATCCGTTATCACTATATTTGGAAAATCTTGGGATCTGCACGTTAGAGACGTATTTCGCGTGTCTCTTGAGCAGAACCTGGAGATGATCCGAGACACAGTGAGCTACCTGGTAGCCCAAGGCAGAGAGGTCATCTTTGACGCGGAGCACTTCTTCGACGGCTATAAAGCCGACCGTGCGTACGCGCTTGAGACACTAAATGCCGCTGCGGAGGCGGGTGCGAGTTGCCTGGTTCTGTGCGACACCAATGGCGGTAGCCTCCCGCACGAAGTGGAGGAGATTACCCGTGAAGTGGTGTCAATTTTCAATACACGAATCGGGATACACGCACACAACGATTCCGAGCTCGGCGTGGCAAACACAATAGCTGCGGTGAAGGCGGGAGCCACGCAAGTGCAAGGAACGGTCAACGGGCTCGGTGAAAGGTGCGGAAACGCAAACCTGTGCAGTATTATCCCAATACTTCAACTAAAAATGGGTATCAAATGCGTGCCAGATGAATCACTAGCTCGGCTAGTGGAGCTCTCACGTTACGTCTACGAAGTTGCAAACATAGTGCCGGACGACACCCTGCCGTTTGTCGGTGCGAGCGCATTTGCCCACAAGGCTGGTGTTCACGCTGATGCTGTCGAGAAGAACCCTAGAACATATGAACATATCGATCCGGCCTTGGTTGGTGCGACGCGGCGCATCCTGATTTCTTCGTATGCAGGTGGTAGCAACGTAGTCCACATGGCCAAGCGACTGAACATTGATTTGAAGAAACAGGATCCACAAGTCAAGGCTCTTCTTGACCATGTTGCTGAGCTTGAACGGCAGGGATATTCCTTTGAGGAAGCGGAAGCAAGTTTTGAACTGGTAGTCAAGAAAGCTCTTGGACAATACCGCAAGGTATTCGACCTGAAAGGCTTCAGAGTCATAATCGAGAAGAGGGGTCCGGAAGAGCAGTGCATAACGGAAGCCACCTTGAAGATCGCGGTCGACGGTAAAGAGGCGTTCACCGTTGCGGAAGGGGACGGGCCTGTGCACGCATTGGACAACGCCCTGCGTCTTGCACTCCAGCGGTTCTATGGCAAAGAGTTGTCCAAGATCAAACTTTCGGATTTCAAAGTCCGGGTGGTGAACAGTCGAGCAGGCACTGCAGCCAAAGTGCGAACGCTTATCGAATCGCGCGATCAGGAAGCTTCGTGGAGCACGGTCGGCGTCTCAGAAAATATTATAGAAGCGAGTTGGAAAGCACTTGCGGACAGTGTTGAGTACGGTCTTCTGAGGCACCTCGAGAAGAAAGATGCGGCACGCTCAGAACAAGTGAGCGATTAGCTGTCCTTCTCAGTTGCTCAGTAGCCATAAGCAATGAAAGTAGTAGTTGCCGATAGAGCCGGTGTTTGCTACGGAGTGCGGCGCGCTCTTGAGATCGTGGAGTCGGAACTCCGCAAAGGACGCAAGCTGGCTACACTAGGACCCCTGATTCACAATCCCCAGGCCGTAAAACGTCTCGAAGAGCGGGGGGTCAAAGTAGTACAAGACATCGCCGAGTTGGACGACGGCGCGATTGTAATGCCCTCGCATGGGGTACCCAAAGCGATTCGCGAAGCCGCTGAGCGGGCAGGGTTGCAGGTAGTGGATGCGACATGCCCATTTGTCGCGAAGGTGCATCGCGTTGTCAGGAGATTGGCTGAACACGGATATGAGGTAGTGGTAATAGGAGATCCCGGACACTCAGAAGTAAAAGGTATACTGAGCGCTGCAGGCGAAAATGCTGTGGTCGTTAGTTCGGTTCAGGACGTCGAAGGTCTCGATTGGACAGCAAAGAAGGTTGGCATAGTCTGCCAGACGACGCAAACGCCTGAACATTTCGGCGAGATTGTCGGTCGGATCGCAGCTCGAGCTGCGGAAGTTGTTGCGCACAACACGATTTGCTACGCAACTCACGACAGGCAGTCCGCGGCGCGCAGCATTGCCCCCAAAGTAGATGCTATGTTTGTCGTAGGCGGTAGAAATAGTGCAAATACAAACAGGCTGGCAGAAATATGCCGAGAATGTGGTGTGCGTACCTATCATATTGAGACTGCGGACGAGATAGACCCTGAGGCTTTGAGAGGCTGTACAGTTGTAGGACTGACAGCAGGTGCATCTACGCCGGATTGGGTTATTGAGGAAGTGAAATCGAGACTGGAAGCACTCTAAGCGTGGGCGGTATTGTATCGAGTATCGAACCTGGAAGCATAGCGGAGAGCCTCGGGTGGTTGCCGGGAGACGAAATAATTTCAATCAACGGTAGAAAGCTGCGCGACGTTATCGACTATGAGTTTTACTCTACCGAAAGTCGCTTGCACGTTGTGATCCGTCGCGGAGGCCAGATTCAGGAATACGATGTTCGCAAGGGTCCTTACGCACCGTTGGGTGTCGAGTTCGAAGACCCGCTGTTTGACGGCATTCGAACCTGCGGTGCACACTGTTTATTCTGCTTTGTTGACCAACTCCCCAAAGGTTTGCGTAAGTCTTTATACTTGAAAGACGACGACTATCGGCTGTCCTTTTTGGACGGCAATTTTACCACATTGGCGAACGCGACTGAGGAAGATATATCGCGAATCATCGAGCAGAAGCTTAGTCCGCTGTATGTTTCGGTTCATGCGACGGACCACGCGCTGCGGCAGAGCATACTCGGCAGGCCATGTCCCGATATCTTGGAGCAACTCAGAATCCTTGCAGCAGGCAAAATCACGGTCCACGCACAAATAGTGCTGTGCCGAGGTATCAATGATGAGATCCACCTAGAGAAGACGGTTCGGGATCTAGCAAGTCTATTCCCGGCGGTCTCTTCGATCGCCATAGTGCCGGCGGCTGTTACACCCAGATGCAAGAACATGGACCTAATTGGTTCCATAGACCGAGAATACTCTGAACGCCTATTGGACACGATAGCTCTATGGCAGCGCGAGTTCCTGACAAGCCTGGGCACACGGCTCGTTTGGGCTGCTGACGAGTTCTTTATGAGCGCGGGTCGGGCGGTACCCGGTCGTTCAACTTACGAAGGATTTCCGCAAATAAGCAACGGTGTGGGCTTGGTTCGGCTCTTTAAGGACTCGGCAGTTCACGCTGAACGCAAACTTCAGCACTTAGCCGAAAGAGGCTGGCGATGGAATTTCCGATGCTCGGTTGTAACTGGAACTCTGGCTGCTCCTCTTGTAGAGCATTGGTCAGACGCAGCAGGCCGGTTGGGTTTGAATATAAAAGTGCACCCGATTAGGAACACTCTCTTTGGGGAGTCGGTGACTGTGGCTGGGCTTGTTCCAGGACGAGATGTTATCGAACAATTACCCAAGGATGAGTTGGGAGATCTAATCGTGCTTCCAAACGTGGCCCTTCGAGACGACGTGTTCCTAGATGATGTCACGTTGGCAGACATAGAGGCCGAATTTAGGGTCAAGACTTTGTGTGTTGAGCCGCTACCACACTTGATGATTAAAGAGCTCATAAAACACGTAAGGGGCGAGGATTAGACCTCGCCCCTCGCGTTGAGTTTGCCCTAATGAAAGGGTTCCTACCAGCGATTCCTTCGCTCACCTGAAAAGCTTCTCTCGCTCTTCTGGGCTTTGCGAATTTCGCGGCAGGACTTGCATCGGATCGGCTCGCTAAAACCGCGAGACTCGAAGAATTCCTGCTCGCCAGCCGTAAACACGAACGTCTGGCCGCAATCTTTGCAGGTGAGTTCTTTGTCCTGGGCCACTTGCGTTGCCCCCTTATCGGTTTTATTTGCGCTTCTGTTACGAACGGACCTAGCGAACGGGGGTTGCAATGCACCCAGGGTTTGAACGACCACTTTCCGGTTCTGTCAGTCCGCGGTTCGGGGTAATCGACCTCTCCCTCCGAACCACGAGAAGCTACAGAGATATTATACCGTACTACTCTTCAGTTGGAGCGTCGTAAATTATAACTCCAAAACTTTTTCTCAAACCATGCGCTCTCTACTCCAGCCCGCCGGTACAAAATTTATACGGCCCCGCCGTGGGGGAGCGGGGCCGCGGTCGGAAAGAAAGGAGAGAAAGGGATGTTCCGGTTTTATAGACGGAAAAAGTGTACCTTAGGTTCCAGCAAAACGAGAAAATTCTGAAAACGTTTTCACTCCGTCCAGTTGTGACTAGGAAACAGCCACACAAGATGCCGACTCTAGAATTCGAAAACAACCTTTCCACACTCGCCGGAGTCGAAAAGCTCGAAAGCTTCCTTTGCCTGATCAATGGAAAAACGGTGGGTTACCATTTTTTCAAACGGGATCTTGTGGCGCACAATGAATGCAGCCATCTCAGGAACCATCCAGATTGGCAAGACGAATGAACCCATTATCGTGAGCTGGCGTCCGATCAACGCGGCCGCGTTTATTGTTGGTTCCGGTCCTCTGCCGGCAACCACACAGGCTTTTCCGCCTGGTTTCAGGATTCCCACCATCAACTGCTGTGCTTCAGGTGCACCCGATGTTTCGTAAACCAAGTCTACCCCTCCGGGAAGCAAGCGCTGGAGCTCTAACCGGACGTCAGGATCAGCAGCATCCACAACGCAGTCTGCCCCCAACTCTTTTGCCAAATCCAATCTGATCTTGCGTCGGCCGATAGCGACAACTCGAGCACCCATCGCCTTAGACATCGCAACACCGCATAGTCCGACTGGTCCGAGGCCTATGACAGCTATGGTGGTTGCACCATTCGGCTGCAGTTTCATAAGTGCGGAGTATGTTGTGCCAGCGGCACAAGCCATAAATGAGCCATCAATGAAGCTAAGTTCGTCCGGCAAAACGAAACAGTTCTGCTCCTTTACCAACACAAACTCAGCATCAGCTCCATTGATATGTGCGCCAAGTCCCTTGGTCTCAGGACACCACTGCCAAAACCCAGCAAGGCAATTCTTACACTTGCCGCAGCCGATATAGTGATAAACACTTACCCGATCACCTGGCTTGACCAATGTTACATCTGGACCCACTGAATCCACGATACCGGCAGGCTCGTGCCCCGCTATTAAGTGGTGCTTCGAGCCACAGCCCTTTGGAGCGTGGTACATGTGGATGTCACTCCCACAAATTGCAGCGGTCTTCACCCGAACGACCACTTCTTGCGGACCAGGAATAGGATCCGGAAACCACCTCACCTCAAGTTCTCCATCGCCCAACAAGACTATGCCTTTCATTCAGTCCTCCATCTCACTACTGATATTCACCCAGCGCTCCAGCACCATTTGCCTGATCTCTGGAGTAGGCGCCAGGATTTGTTCAATTACTTTTCGCAATGCTTCCGGCGTCTTACCCTCAAACCGCAGAGTGATAACGGGCTCTGTAACCGAGGCCCTGATCAATCCCCAGCCCTGAACAAGCTGCACTCTGACACCATCGAGCCTGCTTACTTGCTCAGGAGTAAACGCGTTGGCTATAGCGTCAAGGATGACGTGCGGCTCGCTGTCGATGTGCAGTCGTATATCAGGGGTCGTCGCATAGGAAGGAATGTGTGCGGCCAGCTCTGAAAGCGGGCCTTTTCGTGCGACTGTTCCGGCCATCAGGAGCGCCGTGTAGAGCCCATCATCTCCGCTGTTGAGATCTTGGTAAAAGAAGTGACCGCTGATTTCGCCGCCGAATCTTGCTCGTTCCCTGATCATTCGCGTCTTGATGTATGCGTGTCCGGATTTCTCGGTAATGGGGACAGCACCTAGTGCGCGCACGGTGTCCGAAACGGCGGCACTGCACTTTATATCGAGCACGACTTTATCACCTGGGCTCAAAGGTGAAGGAAGATTAGCAGCCAACACTGCAATCGCCTTGTCCATAATCACGAACGCTCCGTGCTCGTCAACAAACGAAACCCTATCTCCGTCACCGTCGAATGCAATACCAAAGTTCGCACCGGTCGACACCACTGCAGCACGAAGCTCGCTGAGGTTCTCTGGGAGAGCCGAGTTGGGGCTCCTGTTTGGGAATGTACCATCGACCTCGCAAAAGACCGGCACTACACGTAGCCCAGCTCGTTCCAGTACCCTGGGCGCGATTTCGGAATAACATCCGTTTCCACAGTCGACGACTACCTTTGGTAAACTCTCTGCTCCTTGCAAGAGCTCCGTTGAGCACCTGAGCATCCAATCCTCATAGTCGCTCACTATCTCACGTTTGAGAATCCTGCCTCTCCCCGAAGCAACCTTCTCGGTCATAGCAAGATTCTTTATCGATTCCATCTCGCGCTCGGTGATAGGTAGCTCGCCAAGAACAATCTTGACGCCGTTATAGTGCGGAGGATTGTGCGACGCCGTAATCATAAGCCCTGGGTTTATTCCAAGCCGACGCCGAGCGTAGTAAAAGACGGGCGTGGGAACAATGCCCAGGTCGTGCACAACGCACCCTGCATCCATCAAGCCTCGAGCTGCTGCTTCTTTAAGGGAGGGTGTGGATAGCCGAACATCACCGGCAAGAATCACGTCTGAGCTTTCAGCCAGGGTCCCGCAAGCCCTAGCGATGCGGTAGACTGCTTCCTCGTTCAACTCATTCGGATAAACTCCACGGATGTCGCAGGGCTTAAATATGCAGTCTTTCATCGTGTTAAGAGGTTTGAACCCCACTTCTGAGATGGCCGAAATACCGCATGCGCGCCATACAGGCGAAGACGAGGGCGACGAGAGAAATAAGCGGGATAGGCGTCGGCACCACCAGGTCAACCAACACACTCATTATCCCGAGCGGCGGATGCGTTCCGGTAGTTGCCGGTAGTGAAAGTGCTGCAAGAACCCTCGCCGCAATGGAACCGACAACTATCGAAACACCACTGCCTACTTGAATGCTCGAAGTTCCTTTTTGCCTAACAACCCTAAGAATTACACTTCCGAGAAACCCGCCGTAAAGCAGCGCCAGCAGGACCGTGGCATATCCCAAATCGAACTGCACCGCCAGACCAGCAAGCGCACCGCCAACCAGTCCCACAGTACAAGCTGCCACTGTCTGAGCTGGGGTAGGGCACGACAGTGTGGTTGCACTGGCTTCTCTGTTGTTCATAGGAGCATTCCCTGAGGTGGCGTGGTTCAGTATAACAGTAACTGAGAAAGGGGGTCAAGCACAGCACAGGCTGGAAAGGAGGCCCCAATTTCAGTTGTGACTTGGAAGTTGTTTGACGCGTGAGCAGCCCAGTGATATACTAAAAACGAGACGAATAAGGGGAGGATCCAAGCGTGCCGAAAAAGATTCTAGCTGTTGACGACGAAAAACACATCGTACGTCTAGTCCAGGTCAATCTCGAGCGCGCCGGCTACGAGGTCGTGACTGCGAACGATGGTCGGGAAGCTTTGGAAAAGGTCCAAAGCGAAAAGCCCGATCTCGTCGTGTTAGATGTCATGATGCCTTATATGGACGGATTCGAGGTTCTGCAAAACCTCCGCCGGAATCCTGCGACACGGGACATCCCAGTGATTATGTTAACCGCGAAGGCGCAAGATGCCGACGTCTTCAAGGGCTGGCAGTCGGGAGTGGACTGCTATCTCACAAAGCCGTTTAATCCTATGGAACTTCTGTCATTTGTGAAGCGGATTTTCGATTCGATGGAAGGCGGCGCTGGCGGCGACAAACGTTACGAAATCAGCCTGTAAGAGTGTCGCAAGATAAACGCAATTAGGAGGAACTAAGGTGGCCGATCGAAAATCCCTGGCTATTGGACTGGGTGTCCTTGCAGGCGCAACCGCAGTGGCATTCGCAATAGCTTGTTACAGTCGTAAACACGCAAAGCAGCAGCCGCCTGATGTAAACGAAATCTTCGAATCCGCACGCGAAACTATTCGGAAGTTGAACGAAACCCTCGAGGGGTTGCACAGCGCGGCAACTGCCAGCAGCAACGAGTAACAAGAGAAGTGAAAATCGAGGACATTGGATAAGAGAGCGGGGCACTGACTCTATGTCATTGTCCCGCTATTTGTTGATGTGGTATAACGCACGATAATATATGTTATGTTAACCATTGGCTATCCACTGATATTCGAACCACTCACCTTCATCCACCAAGGCCGAGATGCCGAGATATGGCAAGAAGAATACTCAATTCAGTCTGGCACTACACGCGAATGTTGAGGTCTGTCTGGTCAATTGCGCAGCGGCCCTTTTCGTCAAGGGCGAGTATTTCCGTGTGATACCCTCGGCGGCTAATAACCATGGTTCCGCATTTTGGACAATATGTATTTTCGCCTCGATGTGTCGGGACATTACCCAGATAAACAAACTGGAGACCGTGTTTGCGTCCAACGTCAGCCGCCATTTCAAGCGTTTCAAGAGGTGTCGGCGGCAGGTGTGACAGTTTTCCGTAAGGAAAGAAACGCGTTACGTGCCAGGGAGTATTGGGACCGAGCTTTTCAGCTATCCACGATGCTATCTGAGTGAGGTTGGCTTCTGAATCGTTCCATCCTGGGATGACGTTGGTAACGCATTCCACGTGCATGTTCCATTTGTGCTTTGCTCTCTCAGCCACATCAAGTATGCCTTTCCATTGGGGAATCTTCACCAACTCTTTGTAGAATCTATCCTCGGTGCTCTTAATGTCCACGCGGTACACATCAAGGTACGGCCCTATCAGATCAAGTGCTTCGGGTGTTGCATAGCCATTTGTTACGTAAACCGTATACAGCCCAGCTTCCTTGCACGCTTTCGCACAGTCGAACGTGTAGTTGAGCCAAATTGCCGGCTCGTTGTAGGTCCACGCAACACCTTCGCACTTGTGACGTTTCGCCAGGTCGACTAACACCTGGGGTCCAATACCGGTACTGCACCGCCACGCATCACTTCCAAGTGCATCGGCATATGCGATCTGCCAGTTCTGACAGAAAACACATCTGAAGTTACATCCCAGTGTGCCGACGGAGAAGCACAGACTGCCTGGTTTGTAATGGAAAACCGGTTTCTTCTCAATCGGATCGGCTGCTGCTGACGATACGACGCCATAAATAGTAGTGAACAGAATGCCATCTCTGTTTACCACAGTTCGACAATGCCCTACTCCACCTTCGGGAATACGACACCGCCACTGGCACATGTTGCACCCGGCACGCCCGCCGTCGAGTTTCTCAGCAAGAAGCGCCTCTCGGACCGCACCTATGCTCTTGAGAGCTTCGATAGTTCTTTCGTCTACTGCAGCTTGTCTCATCAGCTTTCCCTCTTCGCACTTATGTTTCTCAGCGGTACCTAGATGGAGTTGCTTGCAGACCCGCTAAGCAGACGGATTGTCTTGAACAGCGCTTGTGTCCCTTCGTCACCGAAACCCATCGCCTGCGCTGCCTTGAACAACTGATGCGTCAAGGCTGTTCCTGCGAGCGGAACGTTCTCGCGCTCAGCAGACTCCAGAGCGAGGCGAAGATCTTTAGCTTGGAGAGCGATTCGAAATCCCGGTGACCAATCACTCTCAAGCATCTTAGGCGCCAGGTTCGAAAGCATCCAGGAACCCGCCGCGCCATTTTGGATAGCTCCGAGCAGTTTTTTCAAATCCAGACCTGTTGATGCGGCCAGCGAGAGGCCTTCGCAGCATGCTAGGATGTTGAGCGCGCATATGATTTGGTTACACAGCTTAGCTGTTTGCCCTGCGCCGTGACCGCCCATATGTGTTATCTGTTTACCCAAGCATTCGAGTATGGGACGAACCTTCGCAAGTGTTTCGACTGGCCCTCCGACCATAACCGACAGCGTAGCGTTTACGGCTCCTACCTCACCGCCGGTAACGGGTGCATCTAGAAACTCGACTCCAACTTGCTCACACTGCGATGCCAGCCTGCGAGCCGTGTCGGGTGATATAGTGCTCATATCGACAAACACCAATCCCTGGCTGGCACCCTGAAGTATCCCTTTTTCTCCTGTTGCCACACTCCAGACATCCGGAGAATCCGGGAGCATCGTAATGACCACTTCCGAGCGTGAGGCAACCTCCGCTGGGGAATCAGCCCAATTCGCTCCTTGATCCAGCAGCGATTCCGCTTTAGCGCGCGTTCGCGAATGCACTACTAGGTAGTAACCTGCCGCCAGGATGTTGGCAGCCATAGGCCTACCCATCGTTCCCAATCCTATGAAGCCAACTTTGGGCTTGTCCATAACTCTGCTCACTCCCTGCTTCCAATTCTCAGACAAAGCACATGGAATAAAAGAATGGACAGCAAATTTGAATCGCTGTCCATCTATCTATTCTGATTACCCTATTTGTTTCGCTGCAAACCGCTCAGCTCAAAACTACGCTGCAGTGGTCGCGACGCGTCACTCGTCATCGCGGACTGCGGCCTTCTGCAAAACGGCCTCTGCCACGTAAATGGGCGCCTTAGCTCGAAGTGCCAAAGCTATTGCATCGCTGGGTCTGCTGTCTGCGTCGAGCGTCTTACGATCGTAGCTGATAGTGATCTTGGCGTAATACGTATTGTTCCACAGGTCGTCAATGAGGATGCGGTCTATGGATGCGCCCATACGCGTTATAACGTTGTAGAACATGTCGTACGGCAAGGGTCGATCCGCCGTGGTACCCTCGAGAGCAAGCGAGATTGCCATCGCCTCAAAGCGCCCTATCCAAATGGGAACCGCACGGCCTTGTGCATCGCGAAGCAAAACAACGAAGGCGCTGGGCTGGAGACCCGTCTGATCCCGCTGCTCAAAAACTCCCGCTACTTTGACCTCTTTCTCATCAAGGTCCTCGTCGGCAGGCGGGATACCTTCATCAAAAGGATTCCTGAACTCAGGCTTCCTGGGCTCGTCCTCGTCTTCAAACGGGAATCCGTTTTCGAATTCAAAGTCGTCAGCCACCACTTCTCGCCTTCTCTCCGCGCGACAGGACTTGTATACAAGCTCTGCCAGATCTTTTTGTCCCAGAGCTTGGTAACTCCTACACGAGATCGTTACTCTTTAATGTCTTATCCACTATCTCGAGGAATTCCTCGTTTGATTTCGTTTGTTTTAGACGTTGAATGAGCAATTCCGTTCCTTGCTCGACATCCAATGCTGCCAACAACCGATGTAGCTGCCAGATTCTCTTTAGTTTCTCCTCCGGGAACAGAAGCTCATCATGACGCGTCCCAGAGCGCTTTATGTCGATAGCCGGATAGATGCGCTTCTCGGCAAGACCCCGATCCAGCACGATTTCCATGTTGCCTGTTGCTTTGAACTCTTCAAATATCGCGTCGTCCATTCGGCTGCCTGTGTCTATAAGTGCGGTGCCTATGATAGTCAGGCTGCCTCCCTCTTCAATATTACGTGCAGCGCCGATGAAACGTTTCGGCCTGTATAGGGCACTGGGGTCCAAACCACCTGAGAGCGTTCGGCCGCTGGGCGTCACTGTCAGGTTTGAAGCACGAGAGAGACGTGTGATGCTATCCAGGAGTACCACCACATCCTTGCCGGACTCTACGAGACGTTTGCTCATCTCCAACACCATGTCGGCAACACGCATATGGTTTTCCGGCAACTCATCGAATGTAGAGCTTACGACCATCCCATTGACCGATCGTCGAATGTCGGTAACCTCTTCCGGACGCTCATCAATCAGTAGCACAATTAAGAAGACATCAGGATAATTGGTTGTTATGCTATTGGCAATGGTCTTTAGAAGTGTAGTCTTGCCGGCCTTTGGTGGAGACACTATCAGGCCACGCTGACCCTTACCAATAGGTGCGATCAGATCTATAAATCGTGCTGAAATGTTGTCAGGGGTAGTTTCCAATACCAATTGTTCGTTCGGATAAATTGGGGTAAGGTCGTCAAAGTTCTTGCGGTTGCGGGCTATCTCTGGGTCCAGATTGTTTACGGCCTGTACTCTGAGAAGGCTATAGTATTTCTCATTGTCCTTCGGAGGCCGCACCTGACCTGAGACTATATCTCCAGTTCGCAAGCCGAATCTCTTAATCTGAGATTGGGATACGTACACGTCGCTTGCCGTCGGAGCAAAGTTCGAGTGCCTCAGGAACCCCCACCCGTCTGGCAGGATTTCAAGCACACCTTGATCGAATATCAGGCCGGCGCGTTCTGTGAATGCCTTGAGGATTTTGATTATCAGGTCTTGTCTTCTGATAGATCCATTCTCTACACCGAGTGATGCAGCAATGTCCTGCAATTCTTCGATGCTTTTTTTCTCGAGTTCAGAGAGTTCCAAAGGCTCCAATCGTCTCACCTCTCGCTAGGGAAATGACTCTCAGCTACTGAGTGTAGGCTGCAATCCGTACGGCAGGCAGTCGTATAATGCTGATGCCGTAAACGTTCTGTAAACACTTGCTATTCTGGAATAATTCAAAGATGAAATGTGCGGGCCGACTCGCGGAGGCTTGCGCACATCGATGGGGACTCCTCAAATGGACACCACATATTATAGGATGTGCGTGTCTCTTTGTCTAGCCCTATTTTCAATCGTTTCGACCGCTGAGACGCTTCACTATTTCAGGCTTTAGTACGCCCACATATGGCAAGTTTCGATAACGGCCCGCCAGGTCCAAGCCGTACCCAACTACGAACTTGTCTTCTATCTCAAATCCACGGTAGTCTATGACTACGTCTACTTTTCGTCGGCTGGGTTTATCCAGGAGTGCGCAGACTCGCACACTTGCTGCATCCCTGGCAAGCAAGCTCTCCGTAAGCCTACTCAAGCGCAACGTCCATCCAGTGTCCACGATGTCTTCGACTACCAAGACGTGTCTTCCGGATACGTCAGCCTCCACATCCTTCCGGATCTCGACAACCCCAGACGACTCAGTGCCTCCGCCGTAACTCGACAGCCACACGAAGTCATAATCTACTGGCAGATCAATTGCCCGCACCAAGTCCGCGAGAAATATAGCTGCGCCCTTGAGTACTCCTATTGCGAGAATGCTGTTTCCGCCGTATGCGTTAGTAATTTCGCGACCGAGTTCACGGACACGCTTCTGCAAAGATTCCTCAGAAATGAGGATCTCAGCAATATCCTCGTGTAAAGTGTTGTGGAAAGGGTTCACTTCTGAATTTATGCCGACCTTCGTTCCAGTAGACTCGGTCAACGCAGGGAATTATTCCCATTCCATTGTGGCAGGCGGCTTGGACGAAATGTCGTAAACCACTCTGTTGATTCCTTCAACCTCGTTGATGATCCTGCTACTTATTCGTTCCAGCAAATCATAGGGTAATCTCGCCCAATCAGCAGTCATGCCGTCCTCGCTGGTAACTGCCCTCAGCACAATAGTGTCCTGATAAGTACGCTGGTCTCCCATAACACCCACGCTGCGAATCGGTGCCAGGATCGCGAAACCCATCCACAGCCGGCGGTACCAACCAGCCCGCTTGATTTCGGTAACTACGATGTCATCTGCTTTTCGCAAACGATCAAGGCGCTCCTTATTCACTTCGCCTACTATGCGTATAGCGAGTCCCGGACCAGGAAATGGCTGTCTCCAAACAATATCTTCGGGCAGACCCAGCTCAGCAGCGACAGCTCGCACTTCGTCTTTGAAAAGCCATCTGAGTGGTTCGATAACCTCAAGTTGCATATCTTCCGGCAGGCCGCCGACGTTGTGGTGAGATTTGATGGTTGCGGCGTTTCCGACACCACTTTCTATGACGTCTGGATAAAGGGTCCCCTGTGCAAGGAACTTGGCATCTTTGATCATGGATGCCTGTTCCTCGAACACCCGAATAAATTCCTCGCCAATGATCTTGCGTTTCTCCTCCGGGTCGGTCACACCCCTTAAGCGCGAAAGAAACCGCTCCTCTGCATCGACGTATACCAGTCGGATATTGAAGTTATCCTCGAAGGTTTGTCTAACCTTCTCGGCCTCCCCGAGACGCAGCAGCCCATGATTGACAAAGATGCACGTAAGCTGATCACCGACTGCTCTGTGTACCAATACGGCAGTGCAACTGGAATCGACACCGCCGCTAAGACCGCATATGACGCGAGATTTTCCGACCCGTTGTCTAATCTCCTCTACAGCCGACTCTATGAATGAGCGCGGGTTCCACGTGCTACGAGCTCCGCAAATATTGTGTAAAAAGTTGCGAATAATGTGAAGACCATGAGGCGTATGCGCCACTTCGGGATGAAACTGTACACCGTACAGTCCTGCAGATCGATTCTCCATAGCCGTTATGGGTGTGCTGCTGGTCCTGGCAGTAATTAGGAATCCCGCGGGAGCTTCTTCCACGACGTCCCCGTGGCTCATCCAGCATACAAATGGGTTCTTTAGCCCAGAGAAAAGACCTTCAAAGTTGGTTATTTGTGCTTCCACCCTCCCGTATTCTCGAAGCTTGGCGGGAGCCACTCTTCCTCCAAGCTGGTGCGCCATTAGCTGCGAGCCGTAGCATATTCCAAGTACTGGAACCCCTAGCTTGTAAATCGAAGTGTCGACTTTCGGAGCTCCCGGCTCGTACACGCTTGCTGGCCCGCCCGACAGAATAATTCCTTTGGGGTGTCGACTGCTCAAACGCTCTGCAGGTTCGCTGAACGGGTATATTTCGCAGTACACACCGCACTCTCGCACACGACGGGCAATAAGCTGGGTGTACTGCCCCCCGAAATCAAGTATGGCTATGAGGTCCCTCTCAGATTGAGGATTGGAAGCAGACAACGAGTCCTCCCGGCAACTATCCTGGGCAGGCGCTGACGGCACGAGTTTTGCACTTCGGTATAAAGGGGAACCGAATCAAGCAACCGTGTACAGTCGTAGACGTATACTATCACTTACATCCGTGCTGTGTCAAGGGCTTCTTGAATTGCTCTTGAACACTTATCATTGCTACGCATTACTGTCTCAGACATCGATTGCGAGTCTCAGTTTGCATTCTGTTTGCAAAGGCATCTTGCCGTCGCCGCGAGAT
>JARYME010000045.1 GCA_029907315.1 Armatimonadota bacterium
CGCCGGCCGGGTTTGAGTATTGATACAACGGCTTCCCCTATTGAACGCCAGACGCTAGGGCGATCCTCCTCGACCAACCAAACCAGGAATATACTGAACAGGAAAAGAAACACCAGAGGTATCGCCATGCAAAGCATTGTAAAAGCGTCATTGGAAGGAGTCGCCACAGCTGCCACAACTGCAACCGCTACAACGCAGATGCGCCAATTGGCTTTCAACATTCGAGAATTGACTATCCCCAACTTCCCGAGCACCATCAGCACTATGGGAAGTTCAAAAGCGACGCCGAACGCAAAAAGCATCTTGGCTGTGAACAGTATACTCTGCTGGACGGAAGGGCGAAGTTCTGCGTTCTTCGGCACATAAAGGGCAAACCACGAGAAAGCCGCCGGTAAGATGAAGTAGCAAAGCACCACTCCAGCCAGAAACAGGATTATGGCCAACGGCGCAACCCATTTGACGGGGCGTTTTTCATTAGGCGTAAGCCCAGGAGCCACGAACGCCCATATTTCCCACATCACTAAAGGCAGAGCCAAAATCAATCCCGCCACTAGGCAGATTTGCATCTGAATCATAAAGCCTTCGGGGAAGTTGGTCAGCAAGAACTTGGAGCCCATTTTGCGAAGAATCGGCATCATGGGCCTGGTAAGCAGTGGGAAAAGCCATGCATCATAGGAAACCCAAGCCACCACGGCTCCGGCACAGATGTAGAGGATCGACCTAATGATGCGCGCTCTAAGCTCCGCAAGATGTTCTACAAGCTCGGCACGTTTCTCGTCGTCGGCAGCCAACTCCTGCTATTTCTCCAACTGGACAACGACTCTTATTTGAACAGTCCCTTTTTTTGCCATTTCGACGCCTTGTCCGTAGTCCGTCGACCCTGTGGTGGTAGTAGGCGCCGGATATGAGGAGCTTCTGCGACCTGTATATGGTCCGAAAGGTTCTCCGTCCATCATAGGCTCAGGCATAGGACTAATGGGGGACGGTGTTGGCGACACATAAGGCGACGTTGTGGTTCCGGTAGTTTCCGCACCTTCCAACTGGCCAGCTCCGGGCATAATGAGAGCCGGAAACTCCAGGGTTATTTCGCTACGGATGAGTTTGCCAGTCTTGTAAGCGAAGTACGTCACGGCATTAGCGGTGACAGTGTCGGAAGTGCTGCGTATTCGCCCGTTGTCGATGGAAATGGTTGAAGCGCCGGACAACGCCGACAGTATTTTCGCACATTCCCGCCCGCTTTGCCATTCAAACGAATCAAGCTGACTCGTACCTGTTAAGGGAATAACGTCCGTTATCCCCTCGATCTTCAAGTTGCACTTCGAAGGCCAGGAATCTCCTTCCACAACGGGATAGCGCGGCAGAATAGGCAGGATATCCGTTATCGAGTATTTCGCCTGGCGACTGAACATGTTGCGCTTGATTACGTTGCCGTACTTGTCGACAAGACGATAGAGCTCAGGTGTAGGCTCACCAGGCTGATAGAGCCTCTGTCGCTTGCCGAACGAACTGACGTAACCTTCTTCCCCCATCTTGAGGCGCAGCATATAAATGCCGTCCGGGCGCACATCCTCCACGCTCAGTATTACCTTTGAATCACTCGTCAATCCGAGTCCGCCTAGGATCGGCAAACCTATTCCGGATGATTTCCCAACGCCCACAGTCTCGAAAACTTGTACCGAAGCGCGCACACGATATGTGTGAGACTCGCCGTAAGACAGCTTGTGGACAAGCCTCACGGGAGGCGCAGGATTGCTGCGTGGAATCTTGTTGCGAAGAATGATATTTACACTTGCGGAGTCCATGATCTTTCCGAATGAATCATGGAGCTGAATCTTTAGCGTGTATGGGCCGTCCTTGTAGTAACGCTCAACCTTGGGGTCCTGTGGGTCGCGATACGGCGCTTTGCTATCCCAATAGAACGTCACCGTGTTGCCTTTTACCGTTGCCGCATCGCCGCTGATAGCAGCCACAAAGTTCTCCTGACCTCCGGAACCGATATAAAGAGTGAGGAACGGTCGGCCCTTGTCTGGAGCTTGTTCGCCCTTAGGAATAACGAACTCCGGAGGCAACTCGTTAAGCGGAATGGAAATTTTGACGTATTCCCGAACAACCTGATCCGGTGCGGGTGAGAGTATTGTCAAGCCAAGCGCTTGCCTGGCAGATACCAACGAAATCGCAATTACGCTCAAAGCAAACAGTCGACGCATTCGCCTACTCCAGTAAGAATCGGAAAAAGTAACCAGGATCTTGCCTAAATCCTACTATATCGCCAGTGCCAAGTCAACGCACGCGCCCACCACAATGAGCATTTCGCCCCTTATTGGACTAGACACCGATGGCGCGGTGTTCCCAGCAGTCTAGAGGCATCCTTCCAACAGCTTTCTCTTCACATCCATGTAGTACCGGAAATTGTCCCAGGAAACGTCTGGCGGCACAGTGTGGTCTACAGTAGGGATGAACCCGCCGTCCTCAACCAAAGGAGCAAGTTCACGCAGATGCTTTTCGATCGCCGCAGGACCTTTTGCCAGCTCGCGTTTGTCGACACCTCCCCAAAGACGCAGCTGCTTGCCGTAAGTCTTGCGCAGGCGCAGAGGATCCATGTCTGCCGCACGCTCCAATGGCCAAATGGCATCGATGCCGGCGTCAAGAAGCAGCGGAATTAAAGGCTCGGGGTTGCCATCGCTATCCAAAGTGACGTAGCGTACCCCCTTTGATTTGAAAAACTCAACCAATCTCTTTAGGTGAGGATATATGAACTTGCGGAAAGTATCCGGAGACAGCAGCGGCCCTGTCTTCATTGCGAAGTCTTCGTTAAGATTGAAGTACTCGACGTCGATTTCATCCAGAATGGGTTTTGCGTTCTCGATCGTAAAATCCGCGAAGAACTCCATCATCTCATGGCACAGCTCCGGCTGGTCGTACCAGGCGTAAGACAAGTTTTCTGTTCCCATCCATTCTCTGGCTCGCCAGTAGAAACCGGCAGCCTGGCAGTTCCTCCCAAGCACAAGCACATAGTCGCGATTTCGCCAGTGGGGCAGAAGTTCCTCGCGCCAATTGGGCGGATAGCGTTCCTCCAAACCAGCGACGTAGCGTTTCTTCAGTTTGCGGAAATCATCCAGGTTCTTAACCGGAAACTCCAGGTAGGTATCCATGCACATCCTTCCGCCGTTGACGGTCCCCTCAATTAGTGCTCGTGTAACGATACCGTGTGCGTTGCGCACCACTTCGTAACGGTCGGTCCTCTCTATAACCTGCGGTTCGAAAAGCGGAATCATATCAAAGTTCACAGATATGAACTCGCGGCGGTCCAAGCCGAGGTAGTCTTCGCTGCGAAACCAATCGTACCGCATTGCACCTTCCGGCACGCCCTCATTTGCCCAGCGCTGTGCCGTCTGAGCCCATACTCCCAACTCGTGATTCGGCACTCGATCCGCCGGCAGATATTCCATAACAGCTATGAACCGTTCGCGGTCGGTCATGAGCACAATCTCCTCGAATAGTCAAGCCAATGGCAAGTATAGCAAAGCAGAAATAAAAGCAACAAGGCACCAAGGTAGGCAGTCACTGTTTGTAAAGGGTCTCGCCCGCGAATAAGTGCTCTCCTTTACCACCGTATGTGGAGTTGCAGGGAGAAGTATCACTCTTAGAGGAACACCCAGGAAATACCGAGCGATGACATTGCGAATTAGACAACAAGGTCCGCCGGACCAGAGCAATTACCGGCTGTAAAAACGAGATCAAGTTCTTGACAAGTCTCCAAGCCGGTGTTATACAGCAAGAGAAGGTCAGCTGCATGCGATTCTCTAAGCTTGACCATGGAGAGGGGGAAATCACGGTGGGTCGAGGTTTTGTTAAACTGATTCTAAGTTGGTGCGTTGTGTGGTCGCTTCTCTGGAACGCAATTCCTCTACAAGCTGACACATACACCAATATATTCACGAATACATCCGCTAAACAGTGGATCGCGTGGCACGTTGAGTGCACTAATGTTGACAGCGTGAATTACAAGACCGTCGATGCTTATAACACGTCTGCCCCATCTTCAAAGTGGCTGGTCTACTTCTTCGAGCAGGGCAGTAACTTCTATCAAAGAAAAGGCTTCCTGGTGTATCCAGCGGACGGGTCAGGCACCGAGATAGACCCTGGAGAGAAACTATCCATCACTTTCACCTTCACTCCAACAGCAGGCGCAACGCCTTCGTTCACTCAATACCCGGTTGAATGGCCACTCGATGGCGACCTAGTTACCGTAACACCGGAGAATATGGAGTCTCTAGGTTGGAGCGTTGTGACCAATGGCGGTGCCAAAGCAGGCCTCGTACCTTACGGCCCGGGAGTTTGGGAAGCAAACCGAGCACTGGTCGCGGAGGAATACAACATTCATTTAGGCAAGGGTTCGTTTTATGCGGAACTCGATTACTCCGGCGGACCAGGGAGCACAGAAACACCAGCAACTGCTTGGCTCGGACTGGACATGTTCGGCAATCGACCCCTGGCCGGTATCCCTCTCAAACGTATTAAAACCATGAAGTACTTTTGCTTCCAAAGCAAGATACCGACGCGTACAAATCATCCCTCAAACTGGGACAGCTGGAATGCGTGGTGGATCTATCCAAGGCAGCCGATTTGTCTGGAACTGACTGCGGAAAGTCCCGACGGCTCTGAAAGACTACAGTTCTGGTTCCGTCCATGGAACACCGACAAAGTGAGTGGAGACAACTCAGGCAGACAAAACCGTCGGTGGCTCTGGTACGATTGCATCAATGGAACCCCGCAGGTACAGGTAACCCGCCGGTGGTATGTGTATCGAGGATTGGCGGAAGATGGAATCACGAGTCTGGACCAAGTGTTCAACTCCTGGTCTGAGCTGATAGCCGTGTACGGGGACTGGAAGCTTGTGTCGACGTCGCACGATCCGTGGCCTCTCGGCTATAAGAGCGCCGGCTGGGATGAAACGACAAATCCTCCTGGTTCCCCCACCTGCACCGCGACTGGCAAGTGTCTGAACTTCGTCGTCGGTGCCCGCAAAGGACAGACGCATATCTATGGTCCGGACAACGACTATCAGCTGAATGTCGTGAATTGGGCCGGCTACTACTGGGGGCTTCGAGGAAATTTGGACTTCTTCACGCTCGGTATAGACCTGAACGAGGACGGCGATGATACCGATCCTGGCGAGCGAATCACCTACGACTTCGAGCCGTCTCCCAACGATCTACCGCTGCGCAAGGTTGCCATCAACCAAGAAGCCGCTTACGACCGGATTATGGGTACTTATGTCAAACAAGGCTCGCACGAGTGGAGATTGGTGGACCCAGTCCTCAACTACTGCCCAACCATGATATGCGGAAAGGTAACCAAGATAAACAACGTGTGCTTCGAGCTGGACGATGGCAGCAACATACCAATGAAGACCCGAGTGTATCTCATACGCAATTTGTATAACTACTACGACTCCGCATCGGGTTATACATTCCCGGCAACAGGACAGTACTGGTGCGTCTGGGGTTGGCTCGAAAAACCGCGCTTCTTCCCCAATGTAGAAAAACCACTTTGTCTCTGGTCAAACATTTTCAACTGCAAGCGAATTAAGTAGCCGGAGGTTCCCAAGCTTCTATGGCGAGCCGCTACCGACCGCGAGATGTCAACAAGCCTCGTTTTTCTTTGCAGGACTGGGTTGGATTGGCGGCTAAGCGTAGTACGGGACGATGCGCTCCTGAGTATTTCTCACATTCGGCGCCGCGTACATCGCAGCGGAGGTTGGCCAATGGAACTCTTTGAAGCAATCGCAAAACGTCACAGCTATCGGGGACCGTATTTGGACAAACCTGTTCCACGTGAAGACCTGCGCAAGATCGTGCAAGCGGGGATACAAGCTCCATCGGCCAGAAATGCCCAGAGCACAAGTTTCGTTATTGTTGACGATCCAGAGGTTATGAACCATCTGCGCGAGATAGTACCTATTTCTGCACCTGCCGCCATAGTTTGCGTTGTCGACCCGTCGCCCGTGGTACACGGCAAATCGTTTGAACTGGAGGACTGCGCAGCCGCCGTTGAGAATATGCTGCTCGCCATAACAACCCTCGGCTACGCTAGTGTGTGGCTGGAAGGAGTGCTACACGGCGGAAGGGCCGAACAAGTAGCTGAGCTGCTTGGTGTGCCGCCGAGCAAGCGAGTGCAAGTTATATTGCCTGTGGGTGTCCCTGCCGAAAACTGGCAGCAGCGCGAAAAGAAACCGTTTGAGGAACGGGCCTGGTTTAACCATTACGGCGGAAGCTAGTCTACAAGTGCATCAAACCCAACAAGTAGCAAGCATGGCTTTTCGTACCCGCGGATACTACGTGATACCTTCGAGAAACCAGTTTTGGGGACCAAACGAGTGGCGAAGGTATATCGACTGCACCTGTGAAGATGGTTGCAACTTGCTAATATTCTGGATTGCTGGCAGCTTCCCATCACGGCGCTACCCCGAAACTTGGAGTTACAACTTACGCCACCGCAATATCGAGCAAAACTTTTACCCCTCGATTATCGACTACGCGCACGAAAAAGGACTGCGTGTAGTTCTCGGGTTTACACCTTACGCCTACGACGGTGTGGCAAGCTTTGCAGCTACCCACCCAGAGCTGGCAGGCCGCAATGCAGACGGCTCGATCCACAGGACACGAGGAATTCACGACGTAGGCATGTGGCTTTGCCCAAGCCATCCTGAGTCGCGGCAATTTATGCTGGATTATGTTCGCGAGATGTATTTTGAATTCCACCCCAACGCGGATGGGCTCTTTATAGAATCATCAGACTACGGTCACTGCCAATGCTCACATTGCAGCGAACAATACTTCGGACGCGAGTGGGAATTCGTAAACCAAATATCCAACGAGGTATGGAATGCCAAACCCGATGCCACGATTATAATCTATCCTGTTTACTATCAGCTGAAGCTCGCCGTACCCGACACGCGCTTCACGCTTTTCTTTACGCCCCACAGCGCTCATATCACGCCCGACGTCCTGGCGGTCAGGTGTGAGAAGATCTACTGGGAAGGACTCTCGTTTGAGAAGCTCGATGCCGCGGCAAGGGGTGCGAAGACAGCATACGAGCACGGTCTAGACGGATACGTTGCGGCGATGGAGACATTTGGCTACACCCAGGAATTGAACGGTAGACTCGTAACCTATGAACCCTTCGACGTACCCTGGACAACAGCCGACTTTCCAATGGAAGACCTGGTCCCGCGTGTACTGCGGTTTGCCTACAAGTTCTACTCGTGGAATCCATGTGCAACGGAGCAAGAATTTCAAAACGCCGTGGCACTACAGTTTTTCGCAAACAGCGACACGGAGGCGGCGAGAGATTTGATATACCTGTGCTCCGTCTTGCAGGAATCATTTCAGCACTTCGGCAGGCGCAGTGCTCTAGCACATCCGGAAGATTTCGAGCATCAGTACCCTCCCGAAAAACGCTCGCAGGCTCTTACAGAATACGCAGAGATCCTATCCCGTCTCAGCGCCATAAGTAAGAAATATCCCTCGCACGAGTTGGGACGCACAGCGCGTTGGATAGTAGAAAGATGGCGTGCGAGTCACCCCAGAACCTTCCAATAGTTAGGAGTTGTGCAAGTATGATCAAGTTTTTGTTCTTCGACTATTCCGAGACAGAAATAGTCACAGGATTCCGGAGGGAACTTCAGCAGCCGAAGAAGTATGAAGGCAACCCTCTATTCATTGCCGACAAGCCGTGGGAGAACGGCAACATGCAGCTTTACGGAAGTGCAATAAAGGCTCCCGGAAAGCCGTTCCAGCTTTGGTACAGCGTAGTGCACAAGCCGTTTACTATGCTGATGGCATACGCTGAAAGCGATGACGGCATAGAATGGCACCGCCCTGAACTCGACATCTACGAATACGAAGGCTCAAAGACAAATATAGTCTTCACAGCGGATCCGCACGGTCCGGCAGTAATATACGATGAGGCGGACCCGCGCGAAGACTGGAAGTACAAAATGATGTGTGGCGCAGCACCGTCAAGAGCGATTTGTGCATTCAGAAGCAGCGACGGCATTCACTGGGTACCAGTTAGGAAATATCCCGTTATCTCGACCGATCCGGACTGTCCGATGGCTCTGTACCGAACTCCGGACGGCCGGTTTGCTGCACACCACAGGCTGTCTGGATATGGCAGACGAGTGTTCAGAAGTGAATCGTGGGACTTCTTGTATTGGAGCGATGAGCCACGGATGATAATGGAACCCGACGCTGGTGACCCGCCACAGATTCAGTTCTACGGTATGGGAGCAACCAGCTACGGCAGTTACGAAATCGGGACGTTATGGATCTACCACACAAGGACTGATGACTTTGGACTAGGAAAGATGCACGGCTACCAGGAAGCAGAGCTGACCTATGCGCGACAAGGTTACTGCTGGCATCGTGCAGCGCAGGGAAGACCTTTTATACCTCACGGCGAACCTGGGTCTTGGGAACAAGGCAACCTGCAGTGTGCATCCGCACCAATTTTCCTGGATAACGAAATACGTTACTACTACATGGGCACCACCGCTTTCCATCAAACTCGGTGGGAATTGGTACCACAAACGGCTGGTATAGGAATGGCAAGTCTGCGTCCAGACGGCTTTGTCGCTCTGACAGCTGGCGAGGAACCTGCAGAACTGCTGACCACGGCATTTACACCTGATGCACCCTATCTTCATGTCAACGCGCGTACCAAGAGTGGTGGTTGGCTAAGAATCGAGGTCCTGACTGCTGAAGGTGAGGTGATGCCTGGTTACTCAGAAAGCGAATGCGTACCCATCACGGGAGACGGAACACGCCTGCTGGTTAAGTGGGCACCGGACCGAGACTGCGTTCCTGTCGACCACCCTATCCGCCTTCGAGTAACCGCGAAAAACGCTTCCCTTTTTTCAATTTTCTCGAGCAAACCGGAAGAAGCCGGGATATACTGGAAATTTAGAGGAGTGAAACCGTAGAGCAAATATCCAACAACGTGTCGCCGGATGAAGGGATACAAGGACCGTTTCAGGTGGTTCTGGCAGAGTGCGCGAAGCGAACAGTGGCGGCTGTGGCGCCGGCACGAAATTGCGCTGGCCTGGACGTGGAAAAACCGATTGCGATACTGGAGGCACCGTAGGAAAGTCTAGCCTCGAAAACACAGGAAAGGTAGTGAGTAACTCGGTTCAATCGCACTCATGCCTGTAGAGCAGCACAAGAACCGACCGCGATGGACGAAGAGTACAGTCACCAGTTTGCGCCGGCGGTGAGAGTCAAAAATCTGACGAGAGAATCAAGCATTTCCTACACACGTTCGTAGCGCTCAACATTGACCACAAAAATTATTGCCCCACCAACCATTACCTTCACGGGACTCACAACCATTCCCCCTGAAGCCAAGGTGTCTATGGGAGTCTGGCTGACGAACTGTTCTCTGGTGTGACAGCATTTGTCGAGTATAGAAATGATCTCGTCAACCTTGTCGTCTTCCGCACCGATCAGAAGCGTGCAATTCCCATCTCGAAGGAACCCGCCGGTAGTCGCGATATTTGTAAACTTGTGCCCAGCCTGCAAGAGAGCATCGCTGACCTTATGCTTATCGCGTTCGTGAATGATCGCTATTACAAGTTTCATTCTGCCCACTCCCCTGCCCGCTAGCTAGTATCTTTCGCTCGGAGGCGAGAATTTATCACTTCAAGCGCAAGTGCCGCGACTTCGTTAAACGGACGCTGCGCGTCTATTACAACAAACCTCCCCGGCTCCTGCTTTGCAATCGCCAGGTAGCCTTCTCTTACGACGTGGTGGAACTCAATACCTTCCCGCGAGAACCTGTCAACCTCCCTAGTACGCGCCAACCCCACTTCGGGCGGAAGATCAAGTAGTAGAGTCAGGTGCGGTTTCAACCCTGCGGTTGCATAATCGTTCAGCATTTGCACGTCGCGGGGATCGATACCTCTTGCCCAACCCTGATATGCCAGCGAGGAGTCGGTAAACCGGTCGCATATCACCACTTTACCTTCGACAAGAGCGGGCTTTATGATTCGCTCCACGTGCTGAGCACGAGCTGCCTCGAAGAGCAGGAGCTCAGCACGAACTGTTATGGAGTCCGCGGAATTCAGGAGCAGCCTGCGGATCTGTTCCGAAACCGGGTCACCACCCGGCTCAGCGGTAACGATGACTTGGAAACCGTCGGATTGGAGTCTCCCACCAATAAACCGTGCAAGTGTGCTCTTGCCGGCACCCTCAATCCCCTCTATTGTAACGAAAAACCCACCCCCCGGCTCGTCGCCCACTTGCACGGCCGTCACTCTGGTTTGTAGACCCGCACGCGGCGGTACGGCTCTGTGCCGACCGACTCGGAAGCGAGGTTGTATTTCTCTACCAATTGATGCTGCAGTCTTCTCAGAAAGCTCGACTGAGGCATCATTTCCTGAGGCTCACCCGTTTCGAGGAGTCTAGCTATTGCCTCTTCAGCATCCTGGATGGCCGCTTCCTCCTCATTCACTGGTCCCATCTGAAAAAGCTCGCGCACAGCTCCGGCAATCTGAGCATAAGTGTTGCTCCTCACGGTGTATATCGGAACGTTGCGCCTGCCCGCATCCTGCAACACAGGAGTAGGCTTGCGCTCATGCGCCTTCAGGGTCAGCACAGCATCGGCTTCCTTCATTTCTTTCGTGATGTAGGCAGGCACCCTAAGTTCCCTTATTGCCCGTTCGAGTCTGTTCCTACTGATACCGTAGGGGTAGACCTTAACGATTTCGGGCAGCGGTCTGGTCGCTACAATCTCGTGCGAATGCTCAAACTTGGCCGAAGCGGGAGGCTTCTGAGTATCACCTTCTTGAACCACCTCGACCCGGCCCTCAGGATTTCGAACCCGTATCTCGGGCCTAGGCGGAACCCCCCGCAGCATCTTGTCCACCACGCTGGCAACGTCATGGTGGATGGCAAGTTTATCCATATCCATTATTTCAATGAGGATATCGAACGTCGGCGGCGCCTTTCGCTCCAGCACGGTCTTTTGTGTTCCTCGACGCTTTGCTTCCTCATCAGAAAGAGTAACTGCCTGGATACCGCCGACCAAGTCGCACAAGGTAGGGTTCATCAGCAGGTTGTCGAGCGAATTCCCGTGTGCAGTCGCGATAAGCTGCACGCCTCTTTCGGCTATTGTGCGCGCGGCAAAGGCGTCGGCCTCAGTGCCAATCTCGTCGATCACGATCACCTCGGGCATGTGGTTCTCGACGGCTTCGATCATGACCGCGTGTTGCTGATCCGGAGTAGCAACCTGCATGCGTCGCGCGTGTCCGATTGCCGGGTGCGGAATGTCACCATCTCCGGCAATCTCATTGGAGGTGTCAACAATAACCACGCGCTTCTTAAACTCGTCTGCCAACACGCGCGCCATTTCACGGAGTTTCGTTGTCTTGCCGACACCCGGTCTACCGAGAAGCAAGATACTCTTGCCGCTTTCGACCACATCCCGAATGATGTCGATGGTGCCGTAGACCGCTCGACCAATGCGGCAGGTCAAACCCACTATTCTGCCTTGCCTGTTACGTATCGCTGAGATTCGGTGAAGCGTACGCTCTATGCCCGCACGGTTGTCCTTGCCGAAAGAACCCACACGCTCGACCAAGTAGTCAATGTCCTCCGCAGTCACGGGCGAATCCGACAGCTGCACCACCCGCAGCGGGAAGCGCGCCTCCGGTTCCCTACCGAGGTCTAGGACTATTTCGAGCAAATCCTCTACGTCTTCCTGTTCTTCAAGTTTCTGCCTGATGTGCACAGGCAAAACCGCGAGCAACTGCTCGAGATCGTCGGTCACTCTCAGCTGCTTAGCACCCAAATTACGTTCCTTACGCTGTATCGCCATATTCGTACATCAAAATCGCACACGCCGCAATGGCTGCCGTTTCGCATCGGAGGGTCGTTTTGCCCAACGATACGGCAATCGCGCCAGCCTCAACAGCTTGGGCGACCTCGCCAGGTGTAAACCCTCCCTCGGGGCCAACAATCACGATCGCCGAGTCGACTTCAGAGTGCTTCCCCAACACGTTCCGAAGCGGTTGGGCGTCGCGACCTTCCCACGCCAAAAGCGGCAAGCCGTATTGCGGTACGGTGGATATCAACTCCCTGAATTGCAATAATCCTTGTATTTCGGGAATTAGACCTCTCCCCGACTGCTCAGCTGCCTCACTCGCTATTCGCCGCCATCTCGCCAACCGATTAGCAAGTTTTGACTCGTTGAGTCTGGGCACCGAACGTTCGGACAGAAATACCGCCAGCTCAGACATCCCGAGCTCAGTGCATTTCTGTGCTACCATTTCTATTTTGTCGGCTTTGGCCAGCGACATGGCAACTGTGAGCTTGAACGTAGGCTCAGTGTCGCACTGGCGAGAAGATGCAATTTTTGCCTGGACGCAATCGTCCGAGCACGACACTATCTGAGCCTCGTACTCCGTTCCGCAGCCGTCGAGGAGCTTTATCCAATCCCCAGTATTTAGACGTAACACCCGGCGGATTTGGGTCACCAGATCACCGGTAATATTTGCAATTTCACCGTCTATGCACGATCCTTCTACAAAAAACCTTCTATGGTTTTTCAAGCCGAACCTCCGTCAATCCTCGGCCGGCTTATTACTGCAACCCACGTATTCTCTTCGCGAATCTCAGACGTTTCCAACCCTACAGATTCCAGAGCACTAGTGACATCAGCCGTGCGCTCTTGGACAATACCAGAGGTTATCAGCACGCCGTCATGATTCAGTTTCGCAGCCAAGTCCGGAGCCATCCTAATAATGACGTCCGGGACAATATTGCAAACAACTAAATCAGCACTTCCTGGACAATCCCTGGGAGAATCACCAAGCAACACAGCTACTTTCTCCGAGACCTCATTTCGGGCCACATTCTCGATTGCTGCGCTCACTGCAACCGGGTCGATGTCCACTGCAATCACCCGTCCGGCACCAAGCTTTGCAGCCACCACGGCTAGTATACCCGAACCTGTTCCTATGTCGAAAACTGTGTCGCCCGCTCGAACAAAGTCCTGTAACGCCTGCAAGCACAGCCTGGTCGACTCGTGATACCCGGTTCCGAAAGCCATTCCGGGATCTATCTGGACCACGATGTCGCCCTCCTCTGCAGCAGGTTCTTCCCAGGAGGGCGACACTACGATTTTGCCCACTCTTATGGGCTTGAAAAAAGTGCGGCACGAGACCTCCCAGTCTTTGTCTTCTACCCAGTTGATGCTGAGTTCAGTTGAGGGCAAAGTAAGTCCGAGATCGGGAAGGGCACGTATTCGCTCGCGCACCGAACCGAGCCGGGATTCCAGGAGGTCGTCGACCGGGAGGTACCCGCGGACGGTGCGAATACCTTCGTCATAAGTTGAGGCCGTGCCCGAACAGCCTTCCTCAATCAAGATGTTCGACACGGCATCCTCAGACGCATCGTCGACTTGAACTTGGACCTCAGCCCATCTCATAGACCGTCAAGAGCGTCCCTGACGCGCTCGAAAAAGCTTTTCTTGTCCTCTTCGTGGTTTATGTTTTCGCCCTGCAGCCGAGCAAACTTGCGCAGGAGTTCCTTTTGCTCTTCCGTAAGATGCGTAGGGGTCTGCACATGGATAAGCACGTGCAAATCGCCCCGTGTACCTCTGGTAGGATCCGGCATACCTCTGCCGCGCAAAGAATACGTCTCGCCGGACTGCGTTCCCGGCGCAACGTAAAGTGTTTCAGTACCATCGATAGTCGGCACTTCAACGTGCCCGCCAAGCGCAGCTAGAGGAAAGCTGATTGTCAACCGACACCACAGGTCATTACCCCTGCGTTCGAACACCTTATGGGGCAACACGTGAACCCCCACGAGCAGATCCCCGCGAGGTCCACCGCGCAAACCTGCGTCACCTTCTCCGGGTATGCGGATCTGCATTCCGGTGTCGACGCCTGCCGGAATGTCAATTGTTCTTGTTACTGTGCCTCGAACCCTGCCCTGTCCGCGGCACTGGTGACATGGCGAGCCTACCACACGTCCTTCGCCGTGACACCGAGGACACGTGGATATTCGGATTTGCGTGCCGAAGAAGCTATGCTGCTGCTGCCGCACCTGACCCGACCCTCCGCACAATCCGCAAACCTCAGGTCGGGTACCCGGCTGAGTGCCGGTTCCTGCACACGCACGGCATAGTTCCATCCGTTCGAAAGTAATCTCTCGCTGGGTACCACGAGCGGCTTCTTCGAGCGTGATCTCGATCTCGCATCTGACATCGCTTCCCGGCTCAGCCCTAGGTCTGGAGCGCCGAGTCGCAGTGCGCGTTCCGGTCCCAAAGAACATATCGAAGATGTCGGTGAAGCCGAAATCGCCGAAGTCTTCGATTCCTCCATATCCGCTCGTGTAGTTGGGATCAAGACCTCGGTGACCATAACGGTCGTAGATTTCACGCTTTTCAGGATCAGAAAGGACTTGGTAGGCCTCGTTAATTTCCTTGAAGCGAGCTTCCGCATCCGGATTATGCTTGTTGACGTCCGGATGGTACTGCCGCGCCAGGCGTCTGTAGGCTCTTTTTATTTCGTCCTGGGATGCATTCCTCGATACGCCTAGGACCTCGTAATAATCACGCTTCTCAGACATCTGTACACCGCAAAAGACAAATGCAGAATGCAGCCGGGCAACTGCACTCTGCATTCAATCAATTATGCTCGCATGGTGGTTACTCGAAGTCTTCCTCGGGTTCCATAGGCTCGATGTCCTCGAGCATACCGCCCATATCAATATCTGCATCGTCGTCGGATTTGCTTGACTTCGATTTTGACCTTCCGCGAGAACGCTTCGGTGGAATTAGATCGATGCCCATGCTGTCCTCTGGACCTTCGTCTCCCAGCACATCAGCGGGCGCCAAAGTCTCTTCCAGTTCATCCTCAGCTTCTGTATCACCCAAGTCGGGAGCAACAACCGGGTGATCGATGTCCTCATCATCGTGAAATGCGCCGATAGTCAGATGCTCGTCCTCGTCGTGAATACCGCCGAGTGCAAGCTCATCTTCCTCGTGAATGCCTGCGCCCGCCAGTTCCTCTTCCAAGGTCTCCCCGACGTCCTCCTCAAGTTCCTCAGCTGGTTCGATCTCCTCCTCATCCAGCAAACCGGCGCCCACAACTTCCTCCTCGTGCTCTTCCGCATGCTCCTCGACAAGACTTGTGTCGACAGGAATACTGAGCAGCGAGGACACGTCGGGCTCTATAGACTCCGGCAGCACAAGGTCAGTCTCAGCGATCTCGCAGGTTACCTTACCCTGTGCAATCTCTTCGAGGGCTATAGTAAGCGGATTCTTGGACTGGGTCCGAATGAGCACCGGTGCCCCGTCCTTGATCTGCTTTGCCCTCTTGGCAGCCAGAATAGTGAGAGCGTACTTGCTCCCCCAGTTTTCGAGGATGTCCATATATGGGAATATCATAAGCCGTCAAACTTACCTCACAGGTCAGAATATGCTTACCCTAGGCCCAGCAGATGGTACTCATAGTCGGCGCAATCACCGCGCCCACATGATTATACCCTGCTCCGCAATTAACGGTCAACGCAAAGATTCCCGTAACTACTGAGCATCGACGCTCTTGTAACCATCACCACATTTAATTGTTGACGAGCAAAATGCGTTATGCTATACTTCATACGGGTATAGAATAGTACGGCAGTGCGCTTGTAGCTCAGGGGATAGAGCGAATGGTTGCGGACCATTAGGTCGGGGGTTCGATTCCCTCCAAGCGCACCATTTATATGCCCTCGTAGCTCACCGGATAGAGCGCCTCCGTCCTAAGGAGGGCGTAGGGGGTTCGATTCCCTCCGAGGGCGCCAATTTGGATCGGAGGTCGTCGCCTATCGACCTCCGATCAGTGTATTGTATCGCCGCGGAGTCTTCTGGGGAGAGGTGCGGGAGTGGTTTATCCGGGCGGTCTCGAAAACCGTTGTGCCTTCGGGCACCGTGGGTTCGAATCCCACCCTCTCCGCCAATGATCGTTCGTCCGCACTGCAGCGCGCCTCGCCCATATGGTTTTGGACGTCCCGTGAAATGGATTCCACCGAAATATCCACCAACTCAACTCTGAACCCCAAGTTTTTTATCTTCACTTGGGGCTGCCAGATGAATGAGGACGATTCTGAGCAGATAGCGAGTCGTCTGCTCCAGTTGGGCTGCTCACCTGCGAATCGTCCCGAGGAAGCTGACATAGTAGTGCTGGTAACCTGCTCAGTGCGCCGCAAACCCGAAGAAAAGGTCAAGAGCAAGCTCGGACAGCTCCGAGCCCTAAAGGAAAAGAAACCCCACATGATAGTCGGAGTCTGCGGATGTATGGCACAGCGGGTCGGCGAAGAGCTTAAGAAAGCTTACCCGTTCATAGACTTTGTCGCCGGAACGGCCCAGGTTCACCGCGTTCCTGAGCTTATCCAAGAGGTGCGGAACACACATAGATTTGCCTTGGCACTTGATCTTGATAGGCAGGTGCCACCGCGAGTCCCGCATATTGGGGCTCCGTTGAAGGCTTTCGTACCTGTAATGTACGGCTGCGACAACTTCTGCTCCTACTGCATCGTCCCTTACGTTCGCGGGCGAGAGCGAAGCCGCACTGTCGAAGACATAGCGGCGGAAGTGCGACAATTGGCGGAACTGGGAACAAAGGAAGTCACACTGGTGGGGCAGAACGTCAATTCCTACGGCGCCACGCTGAACCCACCAGTAGATTTCGCGGACTTGCTGGCTGTCATAAACGAGATAGAGGGGATTGAGCGAATACGATTCACGACCTCGCATCCCAAAGACCTTTCGGACAAGCTCATCGCAGCAATTCGGGACCTGGAGAAAGTTTGCGAACACATACATCTTCCCGTGCAATCTGGTGATGATGAGGTGCTGCGCGCAATGAACCGTCATTACACCGCCGCCCATTACAAAGAGCGCGTCGCAGCACTGCGCGAGGCAGTTCCAGGCATAGCGATAACGACCGACTTGCTGGTTGGCTTTCCAGGCGAGACCGATGCCCAGTTCGAAAACACTCTACGGTTGGTAGAGGAAATCAGATTCGATTCCGCATTTATGTTCGCGTTCAACCCCATCCCGGGCACGGCTGCCGCAACCATGCCGAATCAAGTCCCCGAGCCGATAAAGAAAGAAAGGCTGAAAAGGCTTATCGAACTGCAAAACCGGATTACGTGCGAGATTAATAACTCCCAAGTCGGCCAAGTGCAAGAAGTACTTGTCGAGGGTGTAAGCCCTAAAGATCCCAATCGATTAACGGGCTTGACCAGACAAAACAAGACTGTAAACTTTCCTGGTAGTACCGACCTAATAGGCAGTCTGGTTAAAGTACGGCTCACCGAGGGACACTTGTACGGTTTCGTCGGTGAAGCTGTCCCTGATGAGGAATAGCTAAACCCGCGATGGACGCTAAGAAAATCACACCTCTAGTAGCTCAATACAAGGCAATCAAAGACCAATACCCGGACGTCATCCTGATGTTTCGGCTAGGTGACTTCTATGAAATGTTCGGGGACGACGCGATTACGGCATCGAAGGAGCTAGAAATTGTTCTCACGTCTCGGTCGCAGGGTTATGCCGCGGATGTGCCGATGTGTGGAGTCCCTTACCACGCAGTAGACAAGTATGTAGCTAAGCTTATCTCGCGGGGCTACAGAGTCGCTATATGCGACCAATTGGAAGACCCAAAGAAAGCGAAAAAAATCGTCAAGCGAGGAGTCACCAGAGTCGTCACGCCGGGCACCGTCTTGGAAGACGGCATGCTCGAAGCGAAAGCCAATAATTATCTCGTAGCCGTTGCAAGCGAACCAAGTCTCTACGGCCTTGCAGTTGTGGACATCTCCACCGGGGAATTTGCCGTCACAGAGATCAGCCAGAAGAACGGATCGCGAGAGCTCCTAGATGAGATATCTCGATTAGCCCCCGCGGAAGTACTGCTGAAAGAATTGGACTGGGATCTTGAAACACCTATCCGCGCCAATACTAAGGCTGCCGTCACAAAATACGAGTGCGACAGGCTTTATCGTAAACCCGCCAGAGATCTTTTACTTGAGCATTTCGGCACGGAATCACTCAGAGGATTTGGTGCCGAACATATGACTGCAGCCCTCGAGGCTGCGGCAATGGTAATCGACTACCTGCGCCAGACGAACCAAAATGCACTGGCGTCTGTTTCCTCAATGTCAACATATTCGACCAGCGGCTACATGATTCTAGACTCAGCAGCCAGACGGCATCTGGAACTAACCCAGTCTCTAGCAGGCACGACAAAGGGCGCCAGCTTGCTTTCAGTGATCGATCAGACCAAGACCGCTATGGGCGGCCGATTGCTCAAGAAGTGGCTGGACCAGCCTCTGCTGGACGTGGACGCTATAAACCGTCGGCTAGATAGCGTAGAGGACTTCTACAACAACGCCCTGATGCGCAAAGATGTCCGAGACCAGCTCAACCACGTGCAAGATCTGGAACGGTTGATGTCCAGAATCGTGGTTGAGTCTGCTAATCCAAGAGACTTGGTTGCGCTGGCTCAGTCGCTGAGGAAACTTCCGGGTATTGCTCAAAGTCTCGAGGCAGCCAGGTCTGAGCGATTGCGTACTTTACGCCAGGCTCTCGAGTATCCCGAAGCGATAGTAGAACTTATAGAGAGCGCTATAGTTCAGGACCCACCCGCGACCGTTCGCGACGGCGGGATCATCGCGCAGGGTTACAGTTCAGAGCTCGATGAGCTCAGAGCAGCATCCACTGACGGAAAGAGCTGGGTTGCTTCGCTGGAAGCACGTGAGCGTGAACGCACGGGCATAAAGAATTTGAAAGTAGGCTACAACAGTGTTTTCGGCTACTACATCGAAGTAACAAAGCCGAACTTGCATCTGGTGCCAGATGATTACATCAGAAAGCAAACAACGACCAACTCGGAGCGTTTCATCACCCCCGCGTTGAAGGAAATTGAGGCGAAGATACTGCACGCTGACGAGATGGCGGCGGAATTGGAGTATCAGCTCTTCTGCGAGGTGCGCTCCAAGATAGCTGAACAATCGCGGACGATTGGAAAGGTCGCGCGTGCACTTGCAGAAATCGATGTTCTCTCTTCCCTAGCCGAAGTAGCGGCTTTGCGGGGATACTGCAGGCCGGTGGTAAATGAAGGCGAAGAGATTCGCATAAAAAATGGACGGCATCCGGTTGTTGAGGTACATCTGCAAGAGGGTTTTGTTCCAAACGATACTTACGTTAACTGTGACAGCGACCAGCTCTTGATCATTACAGGTCCAAATATGGCAGGCAAGTCGACCTACCTGCGACAGGTAGCACTCATTACGCTCCTCGCACAGATGGGAAGCTTCGTGCCAGCCGATGAGGCAGTTATCGGAGTGGTAGACCGCATATTCACGCGGGTAGGTGCCCACGACGAGTTGGCAAGTGGACAGTCGACATTTATGGTCGAAATGAACGAAACTGCCAACATCCTCAACAATGCTACGCGCAGAAGCCTTATTGTCTTGGATGAAATAGGCAGGGGCACGTCGACCTACGATGGACTTTCGATCGCCTGGGCGGTTGCTGAGGAAATCAACAAGATATCAGCCAGAACTCTCTTCGCAACCCACTACCACCATCTGAACGATCTTGAAAGGCAACTCCGAGGCGTTAAGAACTACCGCATCACAGTACGAGAAGAAAAAGACCGCATAGTATGGCTTCGCAAAATCGTTCCGGGTGGGACGGACAAAAGCTACGGAATTGAGGTTGCCCGCCTTGCGGGGATACCCCAAAGCACAATCGATCGCGCCAGAGAGATCCTGAAAGAGCTCGAGGCCGACGGCACCAAGAACCAAATGGACAGGCGCGCCAAAATCAAGGTGCGCGAGGAAACACTCCAGCTGACCCTGTTCTCATTAGACAAGCACCCCGTACTTGAAGAGCTAGAAAGTTTGGATATAACTACCATGTCTCCCATTGAAGCTCTTAACAAACTTTACGAGCTTCAAAAGAAGCTCAGCGCACAGGGACGGCCGGGAGCGTAGCTCATTATGCAGAGCGAAGTCAACGAGAACACTCGGATAGTCGTACTTGACGAGCACACTGCCAACCGGATTGCAGCCGGCGAAGTAGTTGAAAGGCCTGCCTCGGTAGTTAAGGAGTTGGTCGAGAACTCCCTCGACGCTGGTGCGACCCAGGTGACCATATCGATTGAGCAGGGTGGCAAAGAACTAATAAAGGTCACGGACAACGGCATTGGAATGACGAGGGAGGATGCGATACTGTCCTTGCAACGCCACGCTACTTCCAAGATTAGGTGTGCCGCAGATCTGGAAGCAATCCGGACCCTTGGGTTTAGAGGAGAAGCTCTACCGAGCATAGCTTCTGTTTCCCTACTGGAAATGATCACCAAACACGAATCCCAACCGGCCGGGGTTCGTCTGGAGGTTGAAGCCGGCACAATAGTAAACCTCGAATCTGTGGGCGCTCCCCAAGGAACAACAATAGCCGTACGCAAACTCTTTTTCAATACTCCTGCAAGACTGAAGTTCCTGAAATCTGCGCAAACAGAATTCGGACACATAGCCGAATGCATAGGCTGGTTCGCGATGGCGTGGCCAGCCGTAGGATTCAGGCTGTTGCACGGGGGTCGAGAGGTTTTCTACTCGCCGGCAACCGGCCAGCGGATCAATGCCGTCGTCGCGGTGATGGGGAAAGACATTGCCAAACAGCTCGTTGAGGTGAGCTATGAAACGTCCGGCGTGAAGGTGGAAGGATTCGTATCCAATCCGTCGCTGACGCGAATCAACAGGCGTGACCAGATATTCTTTGTGAACGGCCGCCCAATCCGCAGCAAGATCATAGCCCATGCACTGGACTACGCATACCGCGGTCTGCTGCCCAGCGGCAGAAATCCAGTAGCAATACTGTTTCTCGAAATCCCACCTGAACTGGTGGATGTCAACGTCCATCCGGCAAAGTCTGAGGTCAAGTTTTCGAACGAGCAAGAAGTGCATACTGCGGTCCACCGCGCAGTGAACGCAGCGCTGATGAGCGGCGCCGCTGCACCCACCATTTCTGAAAACGCAGGACGTTTTACCGGCTCAGTTTCGGTTTCAGGTAAAAAAGCCGATGATACGGAGAAACTGTTTACTCCTTGGCTGAAAGATGCGGACCAACAGCACACCCAGGAAACGGATCTGTCTGCCTTTCAAGAAGCCCTTCGCCGAAGACGAGAGGAGGCTCTGAGCAGCATCTCAGCAGCGGATGAAGGTATATGGCAAAAAGGGGCAGGAGTACCGGTGGAGGAGTCACCGGTTCCCGAAGCGGATTTTGTGGTGCCAAGAACCGTAGCTCTAACCGGTATACGGGTGATTGGTCAGGCTAGAAATACCTACATTGTCGCTGAGTGTGACGACGGCTTGCTCGTTATAGACCAACACGTCGCCCACGAAAGGGTTCTGTACGATCGGTTGCTCAAGTCGGATACGGAGCGCGGAGCCGTCGTACAGCGGCTAGTAACACCGATGACGATCTCGCTCTCCGCACGTGAGTCAGCCATCGTGCGTCAGCGCCTAGATCAACTTCGCCAGGCAGGCTTTGAACTGGAAGAGTTCGGCCGAGATACATTCATCGTGCGCGGCGCACCTCCTCAACTCAAACCCTCCGAAGCAGAAATGATACTGCGGGACATCATTACGGAACTGGTTGAGCTGTCGGTCGAGCGCCATCTGCTGGTCAGACCCGATCAGGTTCTCATAACCACGGCGTGCAAAATGGCCATCAAAGCTGGCGAGAAGCTTGATGAAAGAGAAATGAAGCGGTTGGTCGAAGACCTGTTAAAGTGTGAAAACCCGTTTGTCTGCCCACACGGCAGACCCATTATCGTGAGTCTCTCGAACTGGGAGTTAGACCGAAAGTTCAAGCGCACATAGAGTGCAGTGGACACGACCCACTATTTAAAAGAATCCCACGTTTAAAGCGGTGCCCGCTCGCTTACGAATGGCAGGATAATAACGAGCGGGCACCAAATGCGAGACGGTTTAGTCTATCCTGAGAGTTATGATCTGGGTTCGATCACCTCTTTGAACAACGACAATCGCAGTATCGCCGGACTTGAGTTTACTTATCGCCTTCGTGAAAGATGCCACACTGTCAACCGGATTTCCGTCTATCTCGACAATCACGTCGTTTCGGCGAATGCCGGCGCGGTCAGCAGCACTGCCCGGTTCAACTCTTCGCACCAGCACCCCCCTTACCGATTCATCCAGTCCAAGCTGCCTGGCGAGCTCACGCGTAAGAGGTTGCACGGACAGACCAATCTTGTCAGTCGCCTTGTCGCCGCCAGCGCTTGCGCTCTTTACGGGCAACTCACTAATAGTCACGTCAAGGGTTTTTCTGGTCTTGTCCCTTACGACAACCACCTTTACCTTCGTGCCAGGCGCAATACTCTGAACAATACGGCGCAGATCAGCACTGTCCTTGACGGGTTTTCCATTCACACTGACGATAACGTCCATCACCTTGATACCGGCTTTCTCTGCGGGTGTATCCTTGTCTACCGACTCGACCAAAGCCCCTTCCTGCACGCCCAGCTTTTCCCTGAGTACGGGGGTCAGATCTCTGGGTATCACACCGAGATATCCTCTTACGACTTTGCCCTTCTCGATCAGCTGGGTCATGACGTTCTTCGCAATATTAGCCGGAATGGCAAACCCGACCCCTACGTTGCCTCCTGAAGTAGTATAGATGGTAAAGTTAATACCTATTATCCTACCCTGCAGATCGACCAACGGCCCGCCGGAGTTGCCTGGATTGATGGAAGCATCGGTTTGAATTACCTCAGCTCCGGGCAGTGGGTCCTCCGAACTCGAAATGTGCCTCACGGCGCTGACTACGCCCGCCGTGACCGTATTCTCAAGCCCAAACGGATTCCCGATTGCAGCCACCCATTGACCAACCTTAACCTTATCAGAGTCACCGAATTGAGCTGCGGGCAGATCCTTTGCATCAATCTTGACTAGCGCTAGATCGGAGTACGGATCCAGCAATACCTTTCCCGTGAACTCTCGACCGTCAGCCAATTTCACAGTGACGCGGTCTGCTCCTGCAACCACGTGGTTGTTGGTCAAAATGTATCCGTCGGATCTCACGATCACACCTGAACCCGTTGCCTGCTGCACTCTTTTTTCGGGCTCGGGTCTACTTCGGCCACCGCCGAACGGCCAGAAAAAGTCGTCAAACCACGGAAAACTAGGAACCTCGACAGTTTTCTCACTCGTAATGTGCACGATACACGGTCGCAGTTTCTCCGCCACCAATACAAATGCGTCCTGCCAACCCTGGGGAAGCGGGGATTCTGAGGCTGCTACTGCTGCCGCGGGAGTGCTGCGATGGTACAAGTTGGCAGCGATGGAAAATCCCAACGCGATGCTAAGGCCGATGATAATCGCCAGACTTAGGTTTTGGTTGTGCCGCAGTAGGGTTTTCTTCACTTACATCATCTCCTTTCTGTTTGCTTAAACATCTCGTTGGAGGCTCCTCAAACGACATTATACCCAGCATTCCAACTTGAGGCCCTAGACAAGTCAAGCCGGATCCGAAAACATTGACGAATAGGAGCAATCGCGCGTTTCATCAAGAAACCGGCCCTTTCAATGACGAAGAAAGCACGCCTTGTTCAAGAGACACAAGCGGTCGGCTGCTGCCGCGGCGAAGTCCAACCATCTCAAACGAATGCTAGGCTCACCTGCCAGATTGATGCACACCGGTCGCGAATTGGTGGTTTATCATCTGCTGAAGCTTGCAAGCTGCACTTCGGAGTTGGTTGCACGAGGTAGGCTTGTAACCATGAGCGGTTTATCAAACTCGAACCCAATTTGGGGAACGCTGATCTCTCGGAGAAAAGAGACTTGATGGACTTGAGGCAAGAGCGCGGTCTGGTTCCCGGAAATGTCTGCATTGAAACCTTTCATATCACCTGCCGTCAGCAAGACAAGCGCCGCGCCGAACACTGCGAGAGCGGCGGTAACAGGACTGAGCTTTACACCGGCTAATTTGCTCATCCAGATACCGAACTTGCGACTTCGTGCTGAGTGCTGTTCTTCGATCTTGGCGATTACAACGGCTGCCAAATCCTTACGGGGAACCGCGGTGCGCAGTCGAGCCATCGCCTGCTTGAGACTACGCAAGGACTCGTACTCCTTCGCACATTCCGCACACTCAGAAAGATGCCTCCTTATGGCAAGCATTTCCGCACCGGTGAGCTCGCCGTCTATGTAAGCAGAAACAAGATTCGTCACTTTGCGACAATTCATCTCACTACACCTGCCTTACCGCGTTTGGCACTGCCCGTTTGTTCAAGCGAAATCGCCGGCGAAGCCCTCAATCCTGCTTCTCAAGAGTTTGCGGCCTCTATGTAGCCGGGAACGAACAGTGCCTATATTTGTGTTGGTGGCTTCTGCTATCTCCTCGTATGAGAGGCCTTCTATGTCAGCGTATATTACCGTGAGGCGAAAGACCTCGGGTAAGGTGTTCAGTGCGGCTTGAATGCGCCGGTCCATGTCGTGGGAGAGCACCGTTTCCTCAGGGCCCCTGGAAGGATCCGGCAGGTCCATTTGTGTTTCGCCGTCTTCCGTCGCAATAGGTTCGTCGAGAGAACGTATCTTAGCCTTGGGCTTCCGCCGAAGCATATCGATGAAAACATTGGACATTATCTTGTAAAGCCAGCTTTCAAATGGCAGGTCTCTGCGGTATTGGTCGAAGAACCGATAAGCGCGAATGAATGCTTCCTGGGTGAGATCTTCGGCATCAGCGTGGTTGCCCGCCATTCTGTAGGCGACGTTGTAGGCTTGTTTGTGGTAACGCTCAACCAGAGCGTTGAACTCGCGTCGGTCTTCGGATTGGGCAGCCTCAGCGATGGTATCGGCTATTTCCACTTTGTAGGCCTCCGAATGCGGTCCCTTCATAGATACGTCTCGCCTCGCTCCCCAGTTCCCGGGCTGCAGCTGTGGCAAATACCGGTTTTTCTGTCCATAAGCGGCACGTTTCGTTTGCATTATGCAGCGAGTAGGCAGACGAGTCAAGGGTATGAGGCATGAGGTACTGTCAACTTTCCCCTGTGCAGACAGCTGCCGGTCCCGAAGGACCGGTGCAACATGGAATTGCGGTGCAGGGTGGGAGCGCGAGTGGCGCGTTTCAATCCTCACCGGTCCCGAAGGACCGGTGCAACCTCTATATTGACCCCGCTGGGACTTATCGCTTGCGCATTTCAATCCTCACCGGTCCCGAAGGACCGGTGCAACGCAAGAAGTGAGGGCAGAGCTGCAAAAAGAAGCTGAATTTCAATCCTCACCGGTCCCGAAGGACCGGTGCAACGCTCTAATGAAGGCTGAAACAAAGGCTAAGCGGAGAGATTTCAATCCTCACCGGTCCCGAAGGACCGGTGCAACCTTTAATTAATGAATCATATCCAGCTACTGATGCAAGATTTCAATCCTCACCGGTCCCGAAGGACCGGTGCAACAACAATCCGTTATCTTTAAGCAATCTATATGATTCTTCATTTCAATCCTCACCGGTCCCGAAGGACCGGTGCAACGCTTTCGTAGCTATATCGTTGCTATATCGGTTACCGTTATTTCAATCCTCACCGGTCCCGAAGGACCGGTGCAACCGGATTAGCCGCCGCAGCAGTTGCAGCTGCCCCTGTCGATTTCAATCCTCACCGGTCCCGAAGGACCGGTGCAACTGAGGAACGAAATGAAAATCAAGAGAGGGCTCGGAAATTTC
>JARYME010000046.1 GCA_029907315.1 Armatimonadota bacterium
GTCGCGGCAATATGTTACGACAGTCGACAAGTCGTGCCGGGAGCCCTATTTGTGGCAATAAAAGGCGGAACACACGATGGCCACAGCTTTATCCCTCAGGCTTTGTCGGTCGGTGCGTCGGCAATTGTTGCGGAGCGCAAAGATAGTTGGGCAGATGGTGTGAGCGTGCCGTATGCAGTGGTGGAGCACGGTCGTCGCGCGATGGGCGAGATGTCGGCTCACTTCTACAGATACCCTTCCCGCAGTATCAAGCTTATTGGCGTAACCGGCACGAGTGGAAAGACAACTGTTACGCACCTCATATGCGCAGTCTTTTCTGCGGCTGGCAAGAAGTCAGGTTTGATCGGCACGCTAGGCGCACGTGTGGGCGACAGTCTGATCGATACTAAGCATACTACGCCCGAATCGGTCGATATACAGCGGATTTTGCGGGAGATGGTCGATCAGGGCGTCGAAGTGGTGGCCATGGAGGTAAGCTCTCACGGCTTAGATCAAGGGCGAGTGGTGGGGTGTGAATTCGACTGTGGCGTGTTCACTAATATCGCTAGGGACCATCTGGATTTTCACAAAACGCCAGAGGCATATCTGAACGCGAAGCTCAAGCTCTTCCGGGAGTATCCGGCTTTGTCGTCTAAAGAGTTCATCGGGGTTGTCAATGCAGATGATGCTTCGGCGCCAGCATTCATCGAGGCTGCGCCCGGAAGAGTTATTACTTTTGGTGTAAGAGAAAGGCGGGATGTGACAGCATCGAACATAACTGTCAGTGACCGCAGGGTTGAGTTTGATCTCGCCTACGACGGCGCGTCTGCACGTATTAGGATGCCGATCGGCGGATTTTTCAACGTTTACAACGCGTTGGCAGCTGCGGCTGTAGGGATTGCATTTGGTTTAGATGTCGATACAATCGCTGCAGGCTTGGCTGAAGTTAAGGGAGTTCCCGGAAGGTTTGAGTTTGTGGATTACGGCCAGGATTTCGGAGTTGTAGTTGACTATGCTCACACCCCGGACGAGTTGGAAAACGTGCTCAAGGCGGCGAAGGGAATCGTAGCGGGACGACTGACGGTTGTTTTTGGATGCGGTGGTGATCGCGACCGTGGCAAAAGGCCGATTATGGGCAGGCTTGCAGCAGAGCTGGCAGATCGGGTTGTGATAACGTCAGACAACCCACGTTCGGAAAAGCCGGAGGACATAATTGCGGAGATACTCTCAGGAGTACCCAGCGACAAACGCGCACAAGTCGATGTGATCGTGGACAGAAAGGAAGCTATTGAAAAGGCTATAGAATGCGCTGAGGCAGGCGACCTTGTCCTAATTGCTGGTAAGGGCCACGAAACCTACCAGATATTTGCTGATCGCACCATCCACTTCGACGACCGAGAGGTAGCTAGGGAGGCGCTCCGCAAAGCAGTTGAACGACGAGACGCGGTATGAGGTTGGCGGTCACGTCGTTCGATACTGTGATGCTTCATGGTCGGCGTCTAGTGCGTCTTTGAGGTTTTTACTGTCGCTTTTCGGGGTTTGTAACCTATGGAACCCATTACTGCCCGTGAGGTATTAACTGCGTGCCAGGGAGAACTGCTCTCCGGTGATCCAGATGTCGAGATTACCGGAGTCAGCACAGATACGCGTACACTTCAGCCGGGAGACCTGTTCTTTGCCCTGACTGGGCAGACTTCAGACGGTCATAAGTTCCTGGCAGATGCTTTCGCGCGCGGGGCGAGCGGGGTAGTAGTTTCTCGAAAGGTAGAAACGCAGCACTTGGCTATCCGCGTCGAGGACACATTGCTCGCCCTTGGTGCTCTGGCTCGTTACTATCGAGCGAAATTTACCCCTGTTGTTATCGGCGTCACGGGCAGCGTTGGTAAGACCACGACCAAGGAAATGATAGCTGCAGTAACAGCACCCCTTGGGCTGGTGCTCAAGAACCCGGGCAATTTCAACAACGAGATAGGTCTACCGCTGACGTTGTTCGGACTTTCCAAAGAACATAAGACAGCGGTTTTGGAAATGGCTATGCGAGGACCTGGACAGATCGCTTACCTAGCTGACATAGCTAAACCGCAAATAGGTGTGATTACCAATATAGGCCTCGCTCACATTGAGTTGCTGGGGTCCCTAGACGCCATAGCTGACGCGAAAGCCGAACTGCTGGAAGCACTGCCTGAGCACGGTGCAGCGGTGCTGAATGCAGACGACGCATACTTCGACAGTTTTCAACGTCGGACTAAGGCAAGCATCATTTCGTTTGGGGAGTCTCCGAATGCAGATGTGCGGCTTACCGAGGTCAGCGCGGATGAGTACGGCTGCTGCACTTTTGAAGTGTGCACGCCGCGTGGGAAATTGAAAGCACGGATTTCGGTTCCGGGGGAACACATCGTTCGCAATGCCCTTGCAGCGATAGCTGTAGGCGAGATCCTGCAAGTACCGCACGAAGCCATCGAAAGTGCTCTCACTCAGTTTCAGCCTCCGGAAAAACGATGTAACGTGACCACCACAAAGAGCGGTGTGGTGGTTATTGACGACACCTATAACGCGAGTCCTGCTTCCGTTCTAAGCGCGCTTAGAACGCTTCGGATGATGCAAGGGGGCAGAAAGGTGGCTGTGTTGGGAGATATGTTGGAGTTGGGTGGAGCGGCGCACGATGCCCACCTGAACGTCGGGCGTGCGGTCAATGAGTTGGGACTAGATGTGCTGATTGCAGTTGGCAATCTTGCGAAGCTGATTTCGCAGGGCGCCGCGGATTCTGGATTTCCTCCCCAGCATATATACGAGTTTGAAAACAGCCAACAGGCCGCAGCCCATTTGCCTGGGTTTGTCCACTTAGGGGATGTTGTGCTGGTCAAAGGTTCCCGCGCTATGAAAATGGAGAGAATAGTGGAGGCATTACTTGGCACCTGAGGTTATTCTCCAAGCGTTGATAGCACTCCCTTTTGCGGTAGCTTTTGCTGTATCAGCAGCATTGGCGCCGGGAATTATTGGGATGCTCAAGCGCCGGGGTGCAGGCCAGGTGATCAGCCAAGACGGTCCGCAATCGCACCTTGCAAAGCAGGGCACCCCGACTATGGGCGGGCTGATCATATTAGCAGGGACGTTTGCGGGGTGTCTTGCAGCGGTTGTAGCCTCGCGCAACCCGAAGTGGGTCTTGAATACAGGTGCGCTTACACGCCACTCCGACTTGGCAGCTGTGCTCTACTTGGCAACGGGGTACGCGTTGATCGGTATGTTGGATGATTATCTGACCATACGTCAGCCTGCGGGAATAAGGGGAATTCCCAGCAAGCCGAAAGCTCTAATGCAGGCTGTGCTTGCTGCACTGTTTCTGACCTGGCTGGCATTTGGCCGAACCGAGGGTTTCGTACCGGTTCTGGTAGTAGGCGGTCACCAGATTCTTTCGGGGGTTTGGTACTGGGTGTTCGCATGTGCTTTTATCGTCGGTATGACTAATTTCGTCAATATATCGGACGGGCTTGATGGTCTGGCTGCCGGTCTTGCAGCGCTGGCTGCGATGGTTCTTGTTTGCTGCGCCATTATGTTGCCTTGGGGAGTGCGTTCCGAATGCGATCTTACGCTATACGGTCTTCTGCCTGCAGTAGCCGGAGCTTGCACCGCATTCTTATGGTTCAACGCGCATCCAGCCAAGGTGTTTATGGGTGACACAGGGTCCTTGGCGATCGGTGCGTCTCTTTCGGCGGCGGCTATTGTAGCGCATAAGGAAGCCCTGCTTGTGGTTATCGGTTTCGTGTTTGTCCTTGAAGGATTGTCAACTGCGGTCCAGTGGGCAGTTTTTAAGTTCACCAGGATTACCACTGGCACGGGCCGGCGTGTTTTCAGGAAAAGTCCTCTTCATCATCACTACGAACTGTCCGGCTGGCCGGAGCCTATGGTAGTGGCACGGTTTTGGATACTCGGTGTACTAGCGAGTGTTGCCGGATTCGCCGGAGCGGTATGGAGGATTTGGTAGGCTTTGGATGCATCGGATTTTAGAGGCAAAAGAGTAGCGGTAATCGGTTTGGGGCGCACTGGGGTAGCAGTCGCAGAAGCATTATGCGCGCTCAGCGCGCACGTACAAATCTACGATTGCAAGTCACGTGAGAGTCTAGGTGACGTGACCGATAGGGTTCAGTCCGCAGGAGCCGAGCTGCATCTTGGGTCGGATGAAGTCGATGTCGAGAACATCGATCTGCTCATCCCTAGCCCGGGCGTTCCCAGAACTCATCCGTCTTTGCTTAAAGCATTGAATGCAGGTGTTGAGATCATCTCGGAAATCGAACTCGCGTACCGGATTGCGCGGTGTCCCATCATAGCTGTTACAGGAACCAACGGTAAGACAACGACTACTGTGCTTACCGGTCTGATGCTTGCGGCAGACGGCAGGAAGACCTACGTGGCCGGAAACGTTGCCGGTGCAAGAGTGCAGTCTGATGTGGGTATCTGCGAAGGTCCTATGCCGCTGGTCACCGCGGCAGCGAAGGCCGACTCCGACAGTGTCATAGTAGCTGAAGTCAGCACGTTTCAGCTGGAATGGATCAAGTCGTTCAGACCGACCGTGGCTGCTCTGTTAAACATTTCGTGCGATCACCTAGACAGACACGCTGACCTGCGCGAATATGCGGCGCTGAAGGCGCGCATTTTCGAAAATCAGAAGCCAAACGACTGTGCCGTTGTGAACGCCGACAACACTCTGACGGCCGAGATCTCACGCTCACTGCAATCTCGTGTGCTGCTTTTTTCGCGAGTTCGAGAGGTTGCTGAGGGATCGTTTCTTCGCGGTGACTCGCTGGTAGTTCGGTTGGAGGGGCGGGAAGAAGTCATATGTTCACGCGCGGAAATCTTGATTCCCGGCGCGCATAATTTGGAAAACGTGCTTGCGGCTTCGTGTGCGGCGGTTGCCTTTGGGGTATCGCCGATAAGTGCGGCGCGGGCGGTTCGGAGTTTTAGAGGTGTTGAGCATCGTTTGGAAACTGTGGCTGTTATAGATGGCGTGCGCTACGTAAACAACTCCATGTGCACAAACGTCGAAGCCGCAGTAAGGTCTACTGAAGCCATAGAAGCACCGCAAATCGTAATAGCAGGCGGCAAGGACAAGGGCTCTGATTTCGGTCCGTTGGTTGAGGCGTTCAAGCGGAAGGCTAAGCACGTGATTCTGATCGGTGCTGACGCTGATGTAATAATGAACGCAGCTCGCCGAGCCGGATTTGAGCGCATGTCACAAGCCCCCACACTTGAAGATGCTGTTGCGCAGGCACGTTCACTTGCAGAGCCGGGAGACGTGGTTATACTCAATCCTGCTTGCGCAAGCTTCGATATGTTCGAGTCCTTTGAACACAGAGGAAAGGTCTTCAGAGATATAGTTCTCAGCTACAAGGAGTCGACTTGTTGCAGAAAGCAGTGTTCAGATTAACCGGGAATGCCTAGTAAGGGGGCTGAGGAGGAAATGTCAGAGGCGCAAAGGAATGCGACAGCAGGCTCGCCCGACAAGGTCTTATTTGGAATTGTGCTTGCACTGGTAGTGTGCGGTGTGCTTCTTGTCTTCGATGCCAGTTATCCAACCAGCAGTGATCAGGCGCGTTATGGGAATGACGCCTGGTACTTCGCGAAACGACAAATGGCCTACGCCGCAGTTGGCGTTACCCTGATGCTTGTTGTTTCACTGGCGCCTTTAGAATGGATTCGAAAAGCAAGCATCGTTCTTTTGTTGGTTTCAATAGGGCTTCTGGTGCACGTGTTGCGTTGTGGTGTTACTATCAACGGCTCAAAAAGCTGGGAAAAACTCGGGCCAGTTTTGTTTCAGCCTTCGGAGCTGGCAAAACTAGCGATCATTGTATACTTGGCACGAGCTCTTGGTAGGCCCGGGATCTTCGCGAAAGGTCGAGAAAGACGCTGGCTTGTTCCGCTTGCGTGGTCTGGACTAACTGTCTTGCTGGTAGTTGCTGAGCGAGATTTCGGCACGGCCGCAGTGATGACTGCGATAGTGTTTGTCATGTTCGCGTTGGCTGGGGCGAAGAAGAGATATCTTGCTCTTGCGGTTGTCATTGGCGCCGCCGCAGTGCTGGGAGCCATGACTCATTTGCCTCACTGCCGCGCAAGAGTTGCTGCATACAAGGATCCCTGGCAGCACTACCATCACGCAGGCTATCAGATAGTGCACTCCCTGATAGGGTTTGGAACTGGAGGTCTGACTGGAGTCGGATTGGGCGAAGGTCGAGTTAAGTCTTACATCCCGGCAGCTTATACAGATTACATATACGCAACCCTGGCAGAGGAATTTGGGCTGGTAGGTAGCCTGGCGTTGGTAATACTGTTTGCAGCATTGGCGGCAAAGACTTTTATCATTGCTGGGAAGAGCAAGAGCCTATATGGTGCTTTGCTTGCTGCCGGAGTGGGAAGCGCAGTCAGCACTCAAGCACTGATCAATATGGCTGTGGCTACAAACTCGATTCCTGCCACAGGTCTTCCACTTCCACTGATCAGCTATGGAGGCTCGTCCTTGGTGACGACACTTCTTGCCTTGGGGCTTGTTCTTTCTGTATCGAGAAACGTTGGAGTTGAGATTGATAGCGAAAAGGCAGATGAGAATAGTGCTTACAGGAGGAGGGACGGGAGGGCACGCATATCCGGCCGTAGCTATCGCGGAAGCTCTACGAGAAATCGATCCGAGCGTCGAATTACTGTTCGTCGGTAGCCGCACCGGTCCCGAAAGCCGAATAGCGGCAGAGGCAGATATAAGTTTTAGGTCTGTTCCCTGCGCGCCGTTTCCGAGGTCTCTTGCCGGTTCAGATGTTGTCGGAGTCGCTAAGATCATCGCTGGTTTTGTTGTCTCGCTAGCCGTTTTGCGAAGATTTGGCCCTGACGTAGCGGTTGGAACAGGAGGATACACCACTGTTCCCGTCCTTCTAGCCCAGCGAACGTTGGGAAAACCCATAGTCATACACGAACAAAACGCTGTTGCTGGGCGTGCCAACCTGTTTCTGGCACGGTTCGCGCGGCGAGTGTGCGTTACGTTCCCTTCGAGCGTGAAATCGTTTCCTAGAGACAAGACTGTGGTAACGGGGTTACCAATCCGGAAAAAGTTCTTCCAGCTGCCAACCAAGGCAGAGGCGCGGGCCGCGCTAGGCATGCATACTGATTGCTTTACTATACTTGTCGTGGGAGGCAGTTTGGGAGCTCGACGACTCAACGATCTCATGTTCGAGGTGTGGCCTAAAATCAACGACGGTGCAACTCAAGTGCTTCACCAGGTTGGGGCGAGCAACATGGATCAAGCTGAGAGAATCAAAGCCCTCGGTCTTGCGGAGTATGGAGGTAATTACCGGGTTGAGCCATTTGTAGATATGCCCGTAGCTATGGCGGCCGCAGATTTGCTTGTGGGACGCAGCGGCGCGTCAACGCTGGCTGAAGCTACGGCAGCAGGGTTGCCTTGCATACTGATTCCGTACCCACACGCTGCTGCAGACGAGCAGACAGCAAATGCACGTTATTTGGCTGAACACGGGGCTGCAATCGTATTTCGTGAGAGTGAGCTTACTCCGCAGGAGTTGGCCGCAGCGATAATCGAGCTGCGGTCCTCCCCCGATCGGCTCCGTGATATGTCCGAAGCCAGCCGAGCGCTTGGCACACCTAATGCTGCCCGAGAGGTGGCTGAGATCGTAGCTGAGCTAGCGCAAAGGGTTTGAGGGCGGTGCAGAGGTGAGTAAACACTATCACTTGGTCGGTATCGGCGGCGTCAGTATGAGCGCTATAGCAATGCTTCTGCAAAATGCCGGTCACAGAGTTACTGGTTCCGATCGACAAGAAAGCGATGTTACTCGAAGACTGCGAGATGTCGGAATCGACGTGTATATAGGCCACGACGCCAAGAATATCGAGGGGGCGGAGGTGGTGGTGTATACAGCGGCCGTTGGAAGCGAAAATCCTGAGTTGGCTGAAGCGCGGCGCCGCGGCATACCAACCGTCGAGCGTCCCGTTATGCTCGCGGAGCTCATGAACGACTATAAGCACAAAATAGCAGTGGCCGGGGCACATGGCAAGACAACTACGGTCGCTATGATAACTTCTATTCTGGAGCACGCCGGTTGGAATCCGACAGCACTTCTGGGAACCGATCGAGATAACCTGAGATTGGGAGGCCACGAGGTCATTATTACCGAAGCGTGTGAGGCATTCGGATCGTTCTTGTGTCTCGAGCCATCTGTTGCGGTGGTGCTTAATATAGACGCCGATCACCTGGACTATTATGGCACAGTCGAACGAGTTGAAGAAGCCTTCCGACAGTTTGCTTACAGGGTGAGACCGGGAGGATTTGTCGTTGCGTGTGCAGATGATGTAAGAGTACGGCGAGCTTTAAAGCCATTCGATGAGCACAAACAAGAAGGATCAAGCGAGATAAAACTTGTGTGGTTCGGACTCACTCCGGGTGCTGATTACAATGCAGTAGACGTTTCAACAGACGGTCTAGGGTCTCGCTACGCACTTGTCAGCAAGGGAGTAAGTGTCGGAAGGTTGGTTCTCAGGGTTCCCGGCGAACAGAATGTTATAAACTCGCTTGCAGCTGCGTCGACGGCGTTGGAACTTGGCGTGCCCTTTGAGGCAGTTTGTTCGGGTTTGGGAGCTTACCGGGGAGCTCCCCGTAGGTTTGAGATACTCTACGAGGGGCAGGTGGTCATCGTCGACGACTATGCACATCATCCTGCGGAGATAGAAGCCACTATAAGGGCTGCGCGCTCAGCATACAAAGGGCGAATCATAGCAGTCTTCCAGCCTCATTTGTACACTCGCACCAAGTTTCTGCTCGAGGATTTTGCCAGGGCTTTGTCAGGCGCCGACGAAGTTATACTTGCTCCTATCTACCCGGCGCGCGAAGAACCCATACCAGGCGTTTCCAGCGAACGCATTGTAGAGCGGATGGGCCAACTAGGGTACGAACGAGCGGAGTACGCATCGAACTTTGAGGAAATTGTGAGCCGACTTACAACGAGAGTCTTGCCGGGGGATGTCGTCTTGGTTATGGGTGCGGGTGACATCCGTGTCGTTGCTGAGAAACTGGCTGCCGGTTTGGGAGGTAGCCGATCTTGAGTTTTGACGCAACTGTTGTTGCAGAGGAAATAGCCCGCTTTGACGGCGTTCGGGTGCGTTTGAACGAACCAATGTCCGCACACACCACACTTGGCGTGGGCGGACCCGCTGACGTGTACGTAGAAGTAGCAGACGAAGAGGGTCTGGTGTCCGTTATACGATACGTTTCGACCCACGACGTTCCGCGGCTTGTCGTTGGCGACGGTGCAAACCTGTTGGTATCAGACCGCGGCATTCGCGGAGTAGTCTTGTCGCTGGTAGGGGATTTTCAGCGTGTGAAGGTTGAAGAACCATACATTGAGGCTGGTGCGGGTGCAAGGCTCTCCACAGTTGCCGACTTGGCGGCGGATAGCAATCTGGCAGGCTTTGAGCCGGTTGGAGTGGTGCCCGGAACTGTGGGTGGAGCCATTGTTATGAACGCGGGCACTCACGCCGGTTATATCGATCAAATTGTTCGAGATGTGCACGCGATTGACGAGCTTGGAAATAAGCTTGTCCTATCTCGCGACGAATGCGGGTTTTCGTATCGTAGCAGCCGCTTTCAGCGGGATGATTCCTTGATCATCACTAAGGCTGTTTTTCGTTTACACCCTGGTGACGGCGCAGAGATACGCAAGTTGCTCGAGAGAGTGCGACGGCACAGGGCGGAGTCTCAGCCGCGCGGCAAGAGCGCGGGCTGCTTTTTCAAAAATCCGCCAGCATCAAGCAGTTCTGAACAGCCTCAATCTGGCTACTGCCTCAGCGCAGGCAAATTGATCGAACAGGCCGGGTGCAAGGGATTGTCGCGGGGCGATGCGGTCGTCAGCGAGGTGCACGCCAATTTCATCATAAACAGGGGAAATGCCACGGCGCGCGACATACTCGCTTTAGCTGAGGATGTGCGCCGCATTGTTAAAGAGAAAACCGGTATAGAACTAGAATACGAGGTTAGGATAGTAGGTGAATGGTCAGAGGAGGTAAAAAGCTGAAGGTCGCAGTTCTCATGGGCGGCCTGTCAAGCGAACGCGACGTTTCTCTATCCAGCGGAAAACAGATTCTGGACGCTCTAGATTCTTCCAAATACGAGGTGATTGGCATCGATGCTGGGGCAATATCCGCACGCATCCAGGTGCCTGTCTCCGAATCACAAAAGCATCCTGAGACCGTTATGTCCGGAAAGGATTTGGCAACCGGTGCCTATAAACTGCTACCGCTCGATTGCCTATTGAACTCGCAGATAAGGCCGGACGTGGCTGTAGTCGCGCTCCACGGCAGATACGGCGAGGACGGCACCATTCAGGGTATGCTCGAACTTTTAGACATTCCGTACACCGGTTCGGGCGTGCTTGCAAGTGCGCTTGCTATGGACAAGGCGATGGCAAAAAAGGTTATGGCTGCCGACGGAATTCCTGTTCCTCGTTCGATTGATTTTGTGTGCACCGGTTCTGATTGGGATCGCGACTGGGTTGCATCTCGCGCGGCGGAACTCGGTTACCCGGTTATTGTCAAACCAAGCCGTCAAGGATCGACGATAGGCATGACCAAGGTAACTGAGCCAGAGTGCCTAGACGAGGCAGTCGAAAGGGCTCTCAAATACGATAATCGAATCCTCGTAGAGGAATTTGTGGAAGGAACGGAACTCACTGTTGCCGTCCTCGGAAATGATTCACCGATTGCGCTGCCGGTTGTAGAAATTGTGCCCGCTAAAGGATTCTACGACTACGAAGCTAAGTATACTCCTGGGGCAACAGAAGAGATCGTCCCTGCTCGAATTCCCGATGCGGTTGCTCGCGAGGCTCAGAGGTTGGCAACTACTGCCCATGCTTCTCTCGGCTGCAGCGGGGTATCACGCACAGACATTATTTATGCGCCGCAGGGCAGGACAAACAATTTGCTGCCAAGCGGAGGTGCACTTTACGTGCTTGAAGTCAACACGGTGCCGGGTATGACGCCGACCAGTCTACTACCTCGTGCCGCTGAAGCAGCGGGCATATCTTTTTCTAGACTACTGGATATGCTGATAGAGTTCGCTCTTGAGGACGGCAGGCGATGACGAGATCCTATCGCAGCGGTAAACTGAGCAGAAGCACACCGCGCACCCGCTCGAGCATAGTCGTTGCAAGATCTAAGAATCGTGAAAGGCCGAACCTTAAGGCGCTGGTCTTGCTCTTCTTGTGCTCTGCGGTGCTTTCGTGCTGTACGACGTTTGGTCTCCAAACGCCGCTCTTGGCAGTCCGCGAAGTCAAGGTTACAGGCGTAAGACTTGCGAATAGAGAAAAGGTCAAGCAAGCGGCGAGTACTGCATTGGGCCGAAACATACTGCTTGTTCCCAGTTGGCGAATCTGTCGTTCGATTGCAGCCTTGCCGGAAGTTTCCGCTGTGCGCCTGCATAGAGATTTTCCGGGACGTGTTGAGATAGCTGTCACTGAGCACAGACCGTTTGCCGCGGTAGTGTGCAGTTGCGGAACCTATTTGCTTCGACCTGACGGTTTGGTATTTCACGTTGGCAGCAAATTACCTAGCGGTATTCCCATAATACGCACGGCGCGGCCAGTAGACGTTCGCATTGGGAGAAAGTGCACTTCTGATGACATTCTTGCCGCCATTAAGGCTGTGAAAACCGCAGGCAAGTATGAACTGTGCGTGGCGGAAATATCGATTGACCGCCTTGGCGATATGTGTTTAAATATGTGCAGCGGCTTACGCGTCAAGCTCGGTCAGCCGGACGGTCTGGGGGAGAAAATAGCGGTGTTGCGAAGTGCACTCACCTGCAAGCCGGCATTGGCTTACGAAGCTCAATATATTGACGTGACCTGCCCCAAGTTTCCTGTATATCGCCCAAAGTCGGACGGCGCCTGATTCCCGCGGAAGCTTTTGGGAGTAGTATCTCGGCAATCAGCGTTTGCCGGTGTACATATCTAAGCAGTAGCTAAGATCAAACGGCGGTTCCTATGTCGACTATTGTGTCTCCACCCTCTCGAGGAAGGAACTGGGTATTTCAGGTTACGGCGCTGTGCATAGTACTGGGTATGCTGTTAGCTTTGTCGCTTCGGACGCAGAGGCGCGCCGTCTCTGAAGGTATTCCTAATCGTTGGCCCGCCCTTCGAACGGAGTTCATCAATCTAAAGCAGCAGAACGCCCGTTTGCAGAAGGATCTTGCCGATTACAAAGAGCGCTACGAGGAACTTCTCAGAAAGCAGGCGACTGGTCAGGCTGCAACACTGGGGTTGGGGTCCGTTCTGCAGGAAGCTAAAATGCTTGCAGGGCAGGTTGCGGTTCACGGGCCAGGAGTAATTGTCACACTGCATGACAGTCCCAAGCGCGACGTCAACGAAACCCGCCCGGAAGTGATCGAGAACTACATAGTCCACGACTACGACATACGAGCCGTCGTCAACGAGCTCTTCGCTGCGGGGGCAGAAGCTATCTCCGTCAATGGGCAGCGACTAATAGCCACATCTTCTATCAGGTGCGTAGGCCCAGTAATACTAATCAACTCCGTACAGGTTGCTGCGCCTTATGTTATCAAGGCTATTGGCAAACCAGACGTCCTTCAGAAAGCGTTAGAATTGCCCGGTGGGACTGCTGACGATCTTTTCTTGCTCGACATGATTGAAGTTAAGCAGCAACCTGACATCGTAGTACCAGCTTACTCAGGTAGCATGCGGTTCTATTGGGCGAAACCGCTTCCACAACCTAAGAAAGAAGTCGAGGTAGGACGCTAAATGATTTGGCTTCCTTTGATCGGTCTGGCAATCGGATTCCAAATCTACTGGTTGCCGGGTTTGAGTCTTCCGTCCAGCGTGGCGGCTTACTTGTCTTTGGCCACGCTTGCGGGGCTGGACTCTATCTTCGGCGGAATCAGGGCTGGGATAGAAGGCAAGTTTCACGACGATATCTTCTTTTCGGGGTTTTTGGTCAACACCCTTCTTGCCGCTGCCCTTGCATATTTGGGAGATCAGATCGGTGTCGACTTGTTCTTGGCGGCGGTAGTCGCGCTGGGCGGCAGAATTTTCCTGAACCTGTCGCTCATTCGGCGCTACCTGTTGACTGAGACGAGACTAAGATGGAGGAGAGAGGGTTGAGTCGAAAAGATTACATAGCTGGATTGGATATAGGAACCACAAAGACCTGCTGTGTGCTTGCGGAGGTCGACACAGAAACCCGCGCGATAGACATAATCGGTGTTGGCTTGACGCCCTCTGAGGGGCTCAAGAAAGGCGTTGTCGTCGATCTGGATGCAACCACCGAATCTATACGTGCTGCCGTCGAGAAAACCCAGCGCATGGCGGGCAGCGTGACCATCAAGTCGGCTGTAGTGAGCGTCACAGGGGAGCACATTTCGTCGCTTAACAGTCGAGGTGTGGTTGCCATAACCAATCCGGACCGTGAAATAAGACTGGCTGACGTCGAGCGAGTCATAGAAGCATCAAAGGTAATAGTTCTGCCGCCCGAGCGCGAGATCATACACGCTATCCCACGAGGCTTTGTAGTTGACGGGCAGGACGGTATAAGTGATCCCGTCGGCATGTCGGCGACCCGGTTGGAAGTCGAGACGCACATAGTAACTGGCTCGACAGTTTTCCTCGACAACATCGTCAAATGCGTTCACCGCGCAGGTCTTGTGGTTGACGGGACTGTTCTCGAATCCATCGCAGCCAGTGAGGCAGTAGTACTGGATTCGGAAAAACAATTGGGTGTTGCCTTAGTGGACATTGGCGGCGGTACGACGGACATTGCGGTATTTGCAGGCGGCGAGGTTTACTATACGTCTGTCATCCCGGTAGGCGGCAATCACGTTACCAATGATATCGCTGTAGGCTTGCGCACTTCTAGAGAAGAGGCAGAACGAATCAAAATTGCATTTGGCGCCGCAGAAATGGACTTGGTAGGACCAGAGGATACCTTCGAGGTAACCCCACTCGGAGCCGATAGTCCGATGGAGCTTCCTAGAGAGGTTCTGGTGAAAATAACCGAGCCTCGAATGCAGGAAATCCTGCACATGGTGCGTATGGAGATATCAAAGTCTGGCCAACTTGATATGCTTCCTGCAGGCATAGTTCTGACCGGCGGTAGTTCGCTGATGCCCGGAACGGTAGAACTGGCGAAAAAGACCCTAAATCCCTCGGTTAGGATAGGAGTGCCTCGGGACGTCGGGGCGCTCAGTGATACTGTTGCCAGCCCCATCTACTCAGCTGCCGTCGGTCTAATTAAGTACGCAGCAAAAGAGCAAACGGGCTTGCAGGAACAAGAGAAAACCGGTACACTAAAGCAGACTTTGGCCAATTTCTTCAAGCGTCTTTTCGGTTAGAGTAGGCTAAGGTTCCAGGGGCTGTGGGCCCACGGTTGTCTTGAGACACAACTTCAAAACTTGAGCTTGATACGAGAACGGAGAGGAGCATGGAATATATGGGGAGTGGCGAGGTCGATAAGCGCGCGAAGATCAAAGTTGTGGGCGTTGGCGGTGGAGGGACCAACGCGGTTAACCGGATGATCGACGCGAGAGTTTCAAACGTCGAGTTCATTTCTATGAATACGGACAGTCAGGCACTGGAACTGTCCAGCGCTAAGCAGAAGCTGCAACTTGGCGATAACACCTCGCGCGGCTTGGGAGCTGGCGGAAATCCTGAAGTGGGCCGCGAAGCCGCTGAAGAAAGCCGACCAGAGATCAGGAGGCTTTTGGAAGGAGCCGACATGGTCTTTGTGACTGCGGGCATGGGCGGCGGCACCGGTACCGGCGCCGCACCAATAGTTGCGGAGATATCAAAAGAGCTTGGTGCGCTTACAGTTGCCGTAGTTACCAGACCTTTTGCGTTTGAAGGTCCACGTCGTGCGGACATAGCTGAGCAGGGTATCAGTCGTCTCAGAAGTGTGGTGGATGCCCTATTGGTCATTCCGAACGAAAGACTTCTTAGCGTTGTCGACAAGAACGCAACACTTCTCGAAGCATTCAAGATAGCCGACGATGTACTGCGTCAGGGAGTGCAGGGCATTTCGGACATCATAACGCTGCCCGGAATCATAAACATAGACTTTCGCGACGTCAGGATGGTTATGGAAAACAAAGGCACTGCTCTAATAGGTATCGGCCAAGCGAGCGGCGATCAACGGGCGGTGCGTGCTGCTGAGCTTGCGTGTTCAAATCCTCTTGTTGAGACTACCATTGATGGTGCGCAGAACGTCCTGATGCACTTTATAGGGGCGCCAGACCTAAAACTAACTGAGGTCAACGAGGCGGCCGATCTAGTACAGAAGGCCTGCGGGTCGGACGACGTCTTCTTGCGATTCGGAATTGTGCTCGACGAATCGATGTCAAATGAGGTCAGGGTCACAGTTGTAGCGACCGGATTCGACATAGAGCGACGCGAACCTGCGCAAGTCAAGGCAGGTGCTGCCGCGATACCGGGTCAGGAGGGTGAATCCGGTTCAGGATTTCTGCTTGATGCCCAAATGGAAGAGCTGATTCCTGAGAGCGAATTGGACATCCCCGCGTTCTTGCGGCGGCGGTAGATGGTTTAACTATGCGTTTGCCTGCAAACATTCAGACTGTGCGCAAACTTTGGGACGCGGAGCATTGGTCTGAAGTGTGGTTCAGGCACGTAGAAAATGCACTGACAGCGGCCACGAGGATCATTGTGATCCTCGTGGCTTATTTTCTGGTTCGCTTCGTTTTGCTTAGGGTTCTAGCGCGGTTTGCACAGTCAATGCTGGCAAAGGCGGCAAAAGATCGACTCGTTGCTCGCGAGGCTCGGATCAGGTCGCTGCAGACTTTACTTGGAAGCACAGTATCTTTCGTCCTAGGATTTGTGGCGGTCGTGATGATACTGCAGGCTGCCGGCATCAATGTCGTTCCACTGCTTACCACAGCAAGCGTTGCTGGGATTGCCGTCGGTTTCGGTGCTCAGAAACTAGTTCGAGACTGGATCGCCGGGCTTTTCATACTTATCGAAGATCAATACGGGGTGGGAGACATTGTTACGATAGGAGGAGTCACGGGTACAGTGGAGGAGCTTGGTATGCGCACTACTCGAATTCGAGGGGAGGACGGCAGCCTGTACATAATACCGAACGGCGATATTTCCCAAGTGTGCAACCGCTCTCGTCCAGCTGAGTAAGATCGTTTTGAAACCCGGAGTGCCTCAGATCTTCTTTAGCTTAGCGACACTTACCGCCAGAACTTTTACCCCGTAGTCGTCGAATGCAACGGTAACTCTTTCATCATCGCCGGAACCGGTGCAATTGAGCACTATTCCCCGTCCGAAATGGGGATGCTCAACCTTAGTGGCTGGCTTGAAAGTTGCGGTTGACGGGGTAATGCGCGGTACAAAATCGCGCTTCCACTGAGTATCTTCGGCTCTGCGAGTATCTGGTAGGGCACCTGCGAAAAGCTCGGGCGGAATGTCGCGCAAGAAACGAGAGATCTCGCACAGCTGCGTTTGCCCCATTAGTGTGCGTTTATATGCATGTGAGAAAATGAGCTCTTCCTTTGCGCGCGTCATCCCCACATAGCACAGTCGCCTTTCTTCTTCCAACTCTTCGCTGTCGGTTGCAGAGCGCCTGTGGGGCAAGATGCCTTCTTCCATCCCGGCAATATAGACGACGGGGAACTCCAGTCCCTTTGCTGAGTGCAGCGTCATCAGAGTTACAGCATTTCCTGACGGGTCATATGTGTCAATGTCCGAAATAAGCGATACCTGTTCCAAAAACGCTGCTAAACTCGGGTTCTCGGCGCTTTGAACAAACTGATCGGTCACAGTCAGTAGCTCTCTCACGTTTTCGGCTCTCGATTGTGCTTCGGCAGTGTGTTCTTGGGCCAGATCATCGATGTAGCCGGTTACCGCTACTACTTCTTCGGCAAGGCGGTTGACGGGCAACTGCGTGCTCAGTTCATGCAGGTGATCTATGATCGCGGCAAAGGCTTCCATGGCAGTCCTAGCTCGTTTCGATATGTCTTCGGCTTCGTGCAGCCTATGAAGCGCTTCGTAGAGGCTTATACCTTTTCTCGAAGCGAATTCTTCGAGCTTGGCTAGTGACGTTGCGCCTATGCCTCTATGTGGGACGTTGATAACTCGCCTGAGACTCACGCTTTCGAACGGGTTCGCAGCAAGTCGTAAATATGCAATGATATCTTTTACTTCCTTGCGTTCGTAGAATCTGACAGCTCCTATGAGCCTGTGCGGGATCCCATGGCGCATGAATGTGTCTTCGAGCACGCGGGATTGCGCGTTTATTCGATAAAGGACTGCAATGTCGCGATATTCGCGCTTTCCAGAAGCTACTTTTTGCTGAATAGAGTAGGCAATGCGTTCGGCTTCATCGATTTCGTTTCCAGCCTCGATAAGCTCGATGTCGCAACCTTCGGGGTTTTCCGTCCACAGCTTCTTTGGTGCTCTGCTACGATTGCGTGAGACCACCCTATTTGCTGCTTCGAGGATTTTCTTGGTGGAACGGTAGTTCCGTTCAAGCTTGTAGATGGTTGCATCTGGGTAGTCAGACTCGAACTGCAGAATGATACCAACGTCTGCGCCGCGCCATCGGTAGATCGATTGATCGTCATCACCGACACAGAATATGTTGCGGTGCTTGGCTCCCAACAACTTCACAAGCACATATTGGGCGTAGTTGATATCCTGATACTCGTCTACCAAGATGTATCTGAACCTACTCTGATAGTGCTCGCGGGCTGACTCACTGGTTTTCAGCAGTTTTACGGTCTGCATTATGAGATCGTCGAAATCTAGAGCTCTGTTCTCTGCTAGTTTGTTTTGGTAGAGAGGATAGACGCTGCGCGCGACGGCTTCATTTTGTCCAACAAAATGATTGCTGAACTCGTGAGGTTCGATCAGCCGCTCCTTCGCTCTGGAAATAAGGTCCAATATAGCGCGGGGTGGATATCGCTTCTGGTCAAGGTTCAGGTGCTCCATGCACTCGCGGACTAGAGCCAATTGGTCTGAGTCATCGAATATCGTAAAGTTGCGGTCGATGGCAATTTCGTGGCCTCGCTCTCGCAGTATGCGAGCGCAAGTTCCGTGGAAGGTACCCGCCCAGAGACCGTTCGCCCTTTGACCGAGAAGCTGTTCTATTCGTTCCTTCATCTCGTTCGCTGCTTTGTTGGTGAACGTCACCGCCAGAATCTCATAGGGCCGGACGCCCTTCTCCTTGATCAGGTACGCGATTCGATAAGTCAACACACGTGTCTTGCCACTGCCGGCACCCGCGAAGACAAGCACGGGACCTTCAGTATGCAAAACTGCGGATCTCTGTTCCTCATTCAGCTCTTCAAGTATTCGATTGGTCATAGCAACTTCATTATATCAAGCTCTCGTCAGACGATAAGCAACAGCGTAACAGGTATAAGGACGATGCTGCACAAGGTAAGCACGAATATCGCAGCCGCAGCAAATGTTCCATTCACACCGAATCGCCCAGCGACCACTCCTGAGAACACCGCTGGCGGCATAGCTGATTCTAGGACTGCAACTTGTTTGACGATTCCGGTTATGCCCAACACCGTGAGTGCCAGCCATACCAAGATCGGTAGAACCGCCATTTTGAGAACAAGTGCTGCGGCTATGGCGGCAGGATGATCCTTAACCGCACCTGCACTCAGACTCAATCCTATCGAGATCATCGCCAGAGGCACTGTTCCAGCTGCAAGGTATTGCAAGGCTGCAGTCAAGAATCCGGGAAGCTCCGTGTTTCTTAGGAGCAAGGAGACCACTGTTGCAGGAAATAGCGGTGATTTCAGAAATTCGAATACGCAGTTCCAATTGGTTTGCGCCCCAGAGAAGCTGACAGCTACTACTACCCCGATGCTGTTCAATGCGAGCGCCATCGCAAATTCGTCGAACATGACCGCCGACAACAAAGCACTCTTATTCCGATTGAACGCAGCCGTTACCACAGGATATCCCAAGAAGCCAGTGTTCCCGAATGCTGAGACCAGCATAAGAGCTCCCGTTGTGCGCCTGTCCAGCCTGAGCAATCGCGCTGCCGCGTACGCTAGACCCATAACGACCATCTCCATAACGAAACCGGCTACTGGCGCGTGCACCATTTCGGGTGTGATGGGTTTGCGATGAATGGAAACAAAAATAAAGGCCGGCATTGTTAGATTCACCACGAGTGCATTGACTACCCGGGCGTCGCTGGCCTTCAGTATGCCAAGACGCTTGGTGGCATAACCTGCCAGTAAGAGTAGGAATATTGAGGCAGTTGTAGCTACGGTTTGGCTGGTCTGCACTGTGCTATGCCGTCTCGACCACTGGTGCCTGAGTGTTTTGTTTGGCTGCTCGATGGGCTAGAGCTGCCTGTATGAGCCCTTTGAAGATGGGGTGCGGCCGATTTGGGCGAGACTTGAACTCGGGGTGGAACTGTGTTGCAATAAAGAACGGATGGTCTTTGAGTTCGACTATTTCTACAAGCCGGTAATCCGGTGAGACACCCGAACAAATCAGCCCGCCACGTTCAAGTCGAGCTCGGTACGCGTTATTGACTTCATACCTGTGCCTGTGCCTTTCGTAAACCAGATCTGTGCCGTAGAGTCTTGACGCTAGCGTAGAGTCTATAAGCTGACAGGGATACGAGCCTAATCTCATCGTGGCTCCCTTTTCTTGAACATTTTCTTGCTCGGGAAGCAGGTGGATCACTGGGTGAGGTGTGTTCGGATCGACTTCGACCGTGTTCGCATCCTTCAATCCGCACACGTTGCGCGCAACTTCGACGACGGTCCAGTGCAATCCGAAACATATACCCAAGAACGGTATTTTATTCTCGCGGGCGTATTTTATAGCGGCAACTTTTCCCTCGACCCCTCGCGCCCCAAAGCCGCCAGCTACTATAACAGCATCCGCAGCAGCAAGCTTTTCTGCTACGTTTTCTTCAGTGACGTCTTCTGAGTCTACCCAGACGATTTCAGCGCCTGTATCGTTGGCTATACCGCCGTGGCGTACAGCTTCGCCGAGGCTTATGTAGGCATCGCCATTGCCCACATATTTGCCGACGATGGCTACCACCGCTTTGTGTTTTGGGTTCTTTATCGTCTCGACTATTCGTTGCCAATCGCTCAGATCGGGCACCCCGTTTTGTAAGCCGAATCTCTTTAGAACAAGGTCTGACAGTCCGTCAGCTTCAAACTTGAGAGGGATTTCGTAGATCGTCTTGGCGTCCCTCGCTTCAATTACTGCAGCGCGTTCGACGTCGCAGAAAAGCGAGATTTTATCTTTCATCTCTTCGCTCATCGCGCTCTTTGTTCGGCAGATCAAAACATCCGGCTGAATACCGATCTCGCGCAGTTTTATCACTGAGTGCTGCGTCGGCTTCGTCTTAAGCTCACCCCATGGTCCTACAGATGGTATCAGTGTGACGTGCACATACATCACGTTTTGAGCCCCAACGTCCTTCTTGAATTGGCGGATGGCTTCCAAGAAGGGTAGTCCTTCGATATCACCAACCGTGCCACCAATCTCGACGATGGCTATATCGGCACCTGCTTGCTCGGCGTTCTCACGTATGCGGGCTTTGATTTCGTCTGTTATGTGCGGGATGACTTGAACGGTAGCACCCAAGTAGTCGCCTCGCCTTTCCTTGCGGATGACGCTGTCGTAAATCCGGCCGGTGGTGATATTTGCCGACCGGGTGAGGTTCTCATCCACAAACCTTTCGTAGTGGCCCAAGTCCAGATCAGTTTCGGCTCCGTCGTCGGTTACAAACACCTCGCCGTGCTGATAGGGGTTCATAGTACCTGCATCGACGTTGATATAAGGGTCGAGCTTCTGCACTGTGACTTTGAACCCTCTGTTCTTTAGGAGGCGACCCAGCGAAGCTGTAGTTATTCCTTTACCGACCGATGATACTACACCGCCTGTTACGAAAATGTACTTCGTACTCATCCAAGTCCTCCCACGAACAACGTAAACTGCCCTTTACCGAGTGCTGCCGATCGTTCTATTGCTCGTTCCACATAACGTTTTGCGAATTCTACGGCAGACAATAGATCATCGCCTACTGCCAACCTAGCTGTGATTGCTGCACTGAGCACACAACCCGTACCATGCATGTGCTTGTCGCTGCGCTTTCCTGCGAACTCATAAAACTGATTCTCGTGGTACAGTATATCCACAGGCTCTCCCTCAGCATGACCGCCTTTAATCAGAACCGCGTAAGGTCCCATTTCGGCCAATACTTTTGCGGCCTCTTTGGCAGTAGCTGAATCCTTCACATCGACCCCGCTCAGAACTGATGCTTCGCTGAAATTCGGGGTGATGACCATGGTCCTAGGCAGCAATAGGCGTTTCACGCGTTTCAAGGCGTTTGGGGTCATCAGCACGCGGCCATCCTTTGCCGCCATAACAGGATCGAACACAACTCGAGGTATTTCACGTCGTCTTATGCGTTCCGCGACAACCGCTACAGCTCTCGGTGCATACAATACCCCTATCTTACATGCTCCTACTCGAAAGTCGCGAGCAACAGCATCTATCTGGGCCGCGATGATTCTAGGGGGCACTTTGCATATCTTATCAAACCCTCGGGTGTTCTGCGCTGTTACGTTGGTGACCACAGATGTTCCGTAGACACCCAGCTCCCTGAACACCGCAAGGTCAACTTGGATTCCGGCACCGCCTGAGGGATCAGAAGCAGCGATTGTCAATGCTACGTGCATTCCAGGAGATCCCCCAGGGTTTCAATGATCAAATCAGGTCTCAGTTCTTCCGAGGCTTTTTCAGCTTCCTCTCGCGTTGTTACCCCGGTTAGCACGAGCACAGTTGTTGCTCCAATTCTGTTTCCGGCAAGTATATCGGTGTCCAGTCGATCACCTATCACGACAGTTTGTTCAACGCTCACACCAGTAGACTCAAGCAGTTTTTCCAGTGCGTAAGTGTGGGGTTTTCCTACCACGAACGGCTCAGTGGACGTCGCAATGCGCACCGCTGCAACCATGCAGCCAGCACCGGGAAGCAGACCACCGTTTTCGACCGGCAGTGTTGGATCTTCGTTCGTGGCTATAAACTTTGCACCCTCAAGGATCGCTTTTTGAGCTCGGGCGAGTTTATCGTAGTTGAACTGCCTATCCATTCCTACAACGACGTAATCAATCTGTGCGTTCGGTGCTTCTCCATCTCGTATGACTCTGAAGCCGAATGCCGAGAGTTCCCGATCTATTCCGCTTTCGCCGATCCGGTATACTGTTTTCCCGGCAGCGCCGCTTTGTGCCAGATAAAGCGCCGTAGCGTAGCCTGAAGTCATTACCTCGTTGGGCGACGTCGGTATACCGAATGAAGTTAGCAGCTCAGCGTATTCTTCGCGTGCATGAGCCGCCTTGTTGGTGAGAAAGCGAACAATATCGCCTCGCGACCGGACGTGCTGGACAAATTCTCTTGCGTGAGGTTGGAGCTCACTGCCGCGGTAAATAACGCCGTCGAGGTCCAGAATCCAAAGACGTGGTATACTAGAGGGAATGCCGTGGTTCATCACGGGTATAAACTATAACACAGCCAGTGGCGTTACGTCAAAGGAATGAGGGCTGTGGGAAAAGAATGAATTCGTAGCAAACACGACGGTGGCAGTGCTGTTATGATGCGAAAAGTCGCTTGGTTCGCTCTAGTGGTTCTGGCTTTGGTCCCGATTCAAGCCGAAGGACCTTTGCCGGTGGTCCAGTTATACATAGTCGACCAAATAGACCCTGTGACGGCGGATTATGTCACGGCAGGTATAACCGAAGCGCAGCAACGAGCTCAGGCTGTGCTGATTATAATGGACACACCGGGCGGTTTGCTCACGTCTACTCAGAAGATAATCCAGTCTATCCTTGCATCTAAGATCCCCGTGATAGTTTATGTGTCGCCTGACGGTGCTACTGCGGCTTCGGCGGGTGCGCTCATTACGATGGTCGCTCACGTGGCAGCCATGTCGCCGGTTTCAAACATCGGTTCTGCGACGCCGGTTGCACTAAGTCCGTCGGGAGAAGTTGAAAAGCTCGGCAAGTCCATGGAGCGCAAAATAGTCAACGACCTCGCTGCGAAGGCGAGATCGATAGCCAAGGAACGTGGTCGGAATGTGGAGTGGGCGGAAAAAGCCGTACGCGAAGCTTCGAACCTTACCTCGAAAGAAGCTCTCGAGAAAAAGGTTATTGATCTTATTGCCAAGGACGTATCCGATCTAATGCGCCAACTAGACGGCCGCCGCGTAAAGGTAGCTGATGGCAAAGTAGTTGTTCTCAAGACCAAGTCAGCCCCCATTGAAGATCAACCCATGAGCCCGTGGGAGAAGTTCTTGCATTATCTCAGTAATCCGATGGTTGTACTGTTCCTAACGCTCGCTGCAACCTACGGTCTGATATACGAGCTTGCCAATCCGGGATCGATATTTCCAGGTGTAATAGGTGCAATCTCGATTGTGCTTCTGCTTTACTCCTACAGCGTGCTGCCTGTAAATGTGGCGGGATTCGTGTTCATAGCTCTTGGCATAGCTATGTTTCTGATTGAACTTTTCACGCCGACACACGGGGTCCTAACGGTTGGTGGTGCGATAAGTTTATTCCTAGGGCTGATTATGCTTTTTAGGGCTGCGGAGGGATTCATGCTGCCTATATGGCTTCTTGGATTTGTGACATTGCTCACAGCAGGCTTCTTTGCCTTTGTGATAGGTTTGGGAGTGCGTGCGCTGAAGAATCCTTATTTGTCCGGAAGGGAAGGTGTAGTAGGTCATATTGGACACGCTAAGACTGACTTGGACCCGACAGGCAAGGTATTTGTTGACGGTTCTCTGTGGACGGCCACCAGCATTGACGGTAAGATTTCAAAGGACGAACCGGTTGAAGTAGTGGAAATGCACGGTCTCAAACTGAAGGTTCGCAGACATACTGAGGAGTGACCGCGCGTTGAAAGCTTAAAGGAGACTACTCGCTGCGAACTAACCAAACAACGTGTTAGATTCAAGCTGATAGTAAGGAGGACGTTATGGGAGAGCTTTACGGTGCCGTAGGAATTCTTATTTTCTTCGTTTTCATTGTCGTAGCCAATTCTGTGAGGATAATCCGTGAATGGGAGCGGGGTGTGCTGTTGCGCTTTGGTCGTTTCGACCATGTGAAAATGCCCGGTATTCGTTTCGTGTGGCCGGTGATCGACAAGCTGATCGTGATCGATACGCGCGTTGTGACTATGGACGTACCGAAACAAGAAATAATCACGCGCGACAACGTTTCGGTGATGGTTGATGCAGTTGTATTTTTCCAGGTGATCAACGCGGAGTATGCGGTTACTAAGGTCGAGAACTGGGTTAGAGCTACCTCACTGCAAGCTCAGACAACACTGCGGAGCGTTATAGGCCAGGCAGAACTCGACGAACTTCTTGCTGAACGCGACAAGATAAACTCCAAGCTTCAAAGCATAATTGATGAAGTTACGGAGCCCTGGGGGATCAAAGTGCTCGCCGTTGAGGTAAGAGACGTCACACTACCGGAGAGCATGAAGCGTGCTATGGCGAACCAGGCGGAGACTGAGCGAGAACGGCGAGCCAAGATCATCAATGCTGAAGGTGAGGCCCAAGCTGCTCAGAAGTTGAAAGAGGCCGCCGATACCATAAGCGCCAATCCTCAGGCACTGCAATTGCGGTACCTACAGACCCTGCGCGAGATAGGAACCGAGCACAACACGACTATAGTTTTCCCGATGCCGATAGACCTTATAGACTCGTTCCGCAAAGTGCTTGAGAAGCTCGAAAAGGGTTTCGGCTCCGATTCATAACATTAGCAAGAGAGCACACGAGAGCAAAGCGCCGGCGAAGGGTAGGGCAGGTCGATACAGAAAAGCACATTCGGCCTGCCTGATGGGTATTGGTTTGTAGTTAGTTGCCCTTGTTGGCTGCGGTTCGAGAAACATGAACGTCTATCCAGCCTGTCTTGTCTATGGTCAGCTTGCCAAGGCGGGTTCGAACTTGTAGGAAGACTG
>JARYME010000047.1 GCA_029907315.1 Armatimonadota bacterium
CCTTCACCGCCGCTTTACGTCAATGGCTGGATATACGCGGTTGACGGAAACGGCAGGCTTCGCGCATATAATCCCTCACTGGAAGCGTGGACAACTGCCGGTGCGGGCAGAACCGCGTACTACCAGTGGGCAGTGCCGACTGACAACGCAAGTGTGATCTCCGGCAGTGCTGAGCCCAGAACCGGTCCTGCTTTCGGCTATGTCACGAGCGAGACCGGTAGTGCCGTTGCGGGTATGGTCTACTGGTTCGCTGGACCTTGGCAGAGTCAAGCACCGCTTCCGGGCGAAGAACAAAACGACCATGTTTACGCTGTGCCGGTCACCGTTGCCAATGACCGTGTTCGCATTGAGCGGGTCAGTCCAAGCGGGAAGTTTGCCGAGTGCCGCATCACCTACAGTCGAGCTTTCATTGCGGACTTTCCTGAGCCGGTCGCCTACATTCGCACCGGCGGTTCTTCTATGGTGCAGGCTGTCAAGGTGTATCCGAACGCGCGTTTCAATGGCGACAGCCCGCCTGATCCGAGCGTTCGCAGACCCGGGCACGTGGTCGTTGAAAGTCCTGTTTCCCTGAACGAGAATTCCTTTATATACGTGACATACAATCTGGACTATGCCTCGCCCGAAGGCATCAACTATTCGTTCGGTCCGAGTGTTCGACAGCCCCTCGAACCGCGTTCAAATTCACAGAACGGTGTTCCGCGCACTACGATCGTTTCCATGCCGGCTGTGGGACCGAACAACATGATTTTCTTGGCCGGCAAGCGTGAGGGAACAAATACGCCGCCGGCAATCTACGGTCTAAAGAACGACGGTAACAATCAGATTTCCCGCTGGATCTACATGCTTCACAGCGGCGTGAATCCGAGTTTTTTGAGCGGCCACGCGGGAGCTGATGTTCCAATTCCAGGAGTCGTTTACGATCCGAAAACGGGTGCCTCGATGGTCAACCCGCAGGTCTACTCTTCACCTGCCGTCTGGCAGGATAAGGTCTTCGTAACCGTCAGCGGTGATGCCGCAAATGATCCGTTCACCGGTTTGCCGGGACCCACTGCAGCGTTGCTATGCTTTAAGGCAGACTCCGACTTTGTCATACGGATAACGGAAAGTGCTGGTTTTGGATCGGGTGGTGCCAGTGTAAAAAGGCCGAAGAGCCTGCGAGATCCTGTCACTGGGCGTCGACGCGACGTGAAACTTTGGCAGCCGAATTTGATGGAGGGCAGCGCTGTACCGCTTACGCCGCTGCAAATGGCACGGGCTGCCAGCTCAGCCAACGGTGTGTCGGTTGACTATGACAAAGGCACCATCACGTTCGACAATTTCGACAAAATGAAGCTGTTGGGAGGACCTCTCGGTGTTCAGCTCACCAACTGCTTCTCGCCGTCGCTTCCGGTTTGGGTGTTCATCGACAACGTCGAGGTACCCATAGATTGGAGCACGTGGGCGCCTGCCAAGAATACGTGGTCGAAGCTGGGTGGTGGTAGGCCATTCCCAACTGTTTCAGGGGACTCCGTTGACCTTAGTGGTTGGAACAACCTTCTTTGGTTCTTTGTGGTACCTCCGCACCCGGAAGGACCGTGCAAAGGCATACATTCATCGCCGGTAGTTATAGGCAGCAACGTGTACTTTGTTTGCGACGATGGCTACATATACGCTTATCCGACAGAACCCGGTGAGACATCAGGTGGGCCCGCCGATCCAAAGCTGCTTGTTTGGCAAGGCAAGATATCAACCTCCGGCGGGCAGACGACAGGCGCTGCTAACCTATCAATAGCAGGCTCGAACGGCGTCTTGCTTATTCCCACTCCCTCGGGCTTGCATGCCTATGCCAACGCTACTACGCTCATAGCCGACTCGAACCGGATCGTCGAGGCTGACGGCGCAGGAGAGATCAGCTGGTCTCTGAGTTCCATTTCGTGGCCCATTTCGATACCGAAGGGCGGAATGCCTCCGATGACGAACGGCACGGTAAACAAACCCGCTAAGGTCAAATATATCTCCGCAAGTGAACTGCTGGTCGTCAACACCGGTGCGAATCAGGTGTGCCGGATAGACAAAAGCGGTATGGCGGGAATAGGCGGGCTTGCCGGCAAGTACATCCGAGGCATATACGATAAGTTTGTCGATCCCAAAAACTTGCTGCGGCCCGGCCAGCCGACTTACTTATCAGGTCCGACAGACGCAATCTTTTGGCAAGAATATGAGAAACAGGGCAACGTAACCCGCCGCGTTGATCACTGCCTGATCGCAGATTCAGGCAATCATCGGATAGTGGATCTCGTGTATCGATTCAACGTCGACTCCAACGGCAATCCCATAAGTCTGGATACCGCCGACATACCTGGTGAGCAGCCCGACCCGTCAACGGGATTCTACCTACCGGAGCTCAACTGGGTCAGCGTCACCGAATCGACAAACGAACGGTACGTTTTTGAGTGCATCGAATTGGTGCCAAATTCCGATGGCAGTCAGGACATATACGCGGCGGTTTCCAACTATCGCGGAATGCTGCCGCCTGATACGCTGAAGGTTGCCACCACCGGACTAGGCGGGGCCATATTTGCCCTGCGCTACAGGGTGCCCACGCCCGATGGATGGAACTACGCGGCTCAGGATTCAGGGCGGATAATAGCAGCTTGCGATCGTATAGTGGATGCGCCCGGATTCCTTGGGCAAGCCGAGCAAATTATTCCTTTAGCGTGTCCTCGCTTCTTCCGTGTAGTGGACAGGCCATTGGGCAGGTGTCTCATAATCTGCGATAACTATGGTGTATACGAGATTGGTCCATTGGGTCCGGCTGCGCCGCCGATACGCCGGGGCTTGACCGACGGACTGTATCGTAATATCCCAAGAGAAATGAAGGACTTTGCTGATGGAGCTATTGCTGGCGAGCACCCGTTGGGGGTGCCGCTCATAGCTTCGAGCGTACAGGAGCTCAAGAACGGCAACTGGCTAATTACCAACAGCTATGCCGGTTACGATGTTTCGGCAACTGGCACGAAAACATTCTCCGGCGAGGTATTCGAGCTTAGTTGGCAGGACGATGGGGTTACAGTCCGGCGCATTGAGTGGTGTACGCCTTCGCTTTACGTACTTACGGAACCCGACCCGAACAATCCAACGGTCAAGATTCCTTTGTGGGACACTTGGAAACAACGGCTTGAGAGCAGCTACATTTTCCAGCAGCCGCGGTCAGCGGTCCGGCAGATGTAGCTCCTCGCCGGGGCAAGCGCCAGGACCACACCGGTCTCAGTCAGGATCGCTTTCTTCGCAGCACTGCTATGCTGCCGCACACTAATGCTGCCAACGAAGCTCCTGATGATGGTTCTGGAATGACCAATGGCGAGAAGCCCGCAACGTAGATCAGCTTTGCCGATTCACCAACCGTGCCGTCGAACTCAGACGGCGGCACAGTCGTCCAGGTAGTGGTGCGGAGCGCTCTCAATGTGCCGTCCTCGCTGGTATACCAGAGCAATTCGCCGTCGTCGGAGGCTGCGCATTGATGCCCTGTTGCCAGTGGGATCTGGGCTGAGATTACGCTGTCCATCAGGGGCAGCCATTCACCTGTCTGATCCAGAGCTATCCTCCACGCTGCACCCGTGCCCGACGCTCGACCAATAATAGCCAGGTAAGAGTTCTCTCCCACAGTGAAAGCTGCTATATCGTCGGGGATCATGCTCGGTGCAAGCAGAGTGGCCCCTGTGCCCTTGGGAATGCCTGTGGCTGCGTCTACTACGCGGATGCTGCCCATTGTGAAGGTGCTGTCGGAGTTGTAGTTGGCAACGTATGCGTAGCCGTCGCTTCCTGCTCGCCCAAGCATGGCCACTGCACGGGCATTGTAGCTGTTCGGCAGCAGCGAATATGCATCCGATACAGCACCGGCGGTCGCGCGGCATGTCCAAGAGCTGCGCGTGCTCGGTGTATCTTTTATGTGAGCTATTATGGCGCTCTGTCCAGACTTGGTTACTGCCACGTCGACGATCGTCGCGCTAGCCAGCTCACCGATGGATACCACCGGCTCAGACCAGTTTCCGTTGTTGGGTCGTACGTGAGCAAAGTAGGCTTTGCCACCCGAGGCTCCTCCAGTGACGTAGAATCCTCCCAGGCCGTCGGCAGCAATTTGGCGAGGCGAAGGTACCTCTTTTCCATCCGCACTTCGAAGTGTCACAACTGCAACCTGCTGCCAGACAGGACCTTCCAGCACATTGCCCACGGTTCCGACTATAACGGTTCGCGCTGTCTGGTCCACAACGTACACGTATCGACCATCGCTTGCCACGCCTGCCAGCGCCGAACTACCAGGCGTTATGCTGAAAAGCTGAACCCACGACTTGGTGCCCCATTTTCCGCTGTCGCGAAACAAAAACAGTTCGCTCGGAGTGGTTGCAAGAGCATAGCGAGGTTGGCATAAAGCTTCCTGACCAACCACACCTGCTGCCAGCAACGTTAGGAGACAGATAAACCAAAAGCGCTTCGTTTTCATCCTCCCTACCTCCAAAGTGCACCGATCCGTGTCTAATGTGTGTTCAAGCAAAGGATTTCGCCTGCATTTTGTGTGCAGTGCGGGATCCGTGCACCATTATTTCCTTCCCCTCCTGGCTGCCTTCATCCTTTATTTGTTGACGGGTCTTTAACGTTGATCCGAAACTGATCTGCTGACTCACCGTCCTAATCAGCGGACGCAGCGTGAACTATTCCGGCTAGCCTGGTTATAACGCGGCATGCTTTTGGGCGAATAGTCGGTCGGTACTGACACTGCCCAACAGACACCGTGCATAATCTGTGCCAGTGCTATATAATTGCTGTCGACCGGTCCGTAGCCGCGCGTTGTGCCGTAGCGGAACAATAGGTATTGACGCAAGGTCGAAAAATTGACGTTCGAAAGGGCCCTGGAGGAGCGTATGAGGTGTTTTGCCCCTAAGCTGCTAAGGCTGACCTTTGCTGCTGTGACTGCGGCGGTGGTCCTTTCAACCTGCTCGCTTGCACAGACTACGCACAAGGTCGTTTGGCCCACGTACCACATGGACAGCCTCCGCCGGGGTCAGAATAAAGATTGCACAGACATAACCAATCCCGCTTCACTCAACCTGATTTGGGTATTTCCCCGTGGCTTGGGTTCCGCTGCAGACGAAGAGCTTGCTACTGTCGATGACCAGGAGCCAGAGTTCATCGCAGCCGATCCTTGGACCGGCGGGCTTAGATCCGACCAGAGCTGGGAAGATCACTTCTATTGGACCTGGGCAAAGAGCCGCACTGATGTGGACTCAAGCGGCAAGCCGAATTACCAAAAGGTTTCCGTAATTTGGGAATTTCCGAAGTCGCTGCCCAGGGGCAGGTATCAGATTATGATTTGGGTGCCCGCCGTTTATCAGGATGATGTAGATCCCGAAGGCAGACCGCTCCATAACAACACTACCCAGGCCGAGTACACGGTCTACGACAACACGGGCGCCACCACTATCAAGTTTGATCAGTCGATAGGTGGTGAGTGGCGCTTGTTGACCAACCGACAGTTCGACTTCAGCGGGACCGGTTACTACAGGGTCGAACTCTCGAACGTTACAGACGACACCAAGGAGGCTATCGAAGCCGGCCGGATCATAGTAGTTGCTGACGCCATAAAGTTCGTTCCGGTTACCGGACTCGAGATATACGCCTCAGTCGCCAGCGCCCAGATCCCATGGCAGGGCTCGTGGGAGGAATTCAAGGACAAGGACGTCACGGGCCAGGAGGTTACGATTCCTGCCGGGTCTTGGAGCGGTATCATCCCTGCTGTCTATGCTTGTTCAGTAGAGTCGCCACTGGCGAGCTCCTCGGCAGCGCCCGATACCGGCGCAGTCTACTGCATCAACAGCGTTACCACGTCACTCAATGCCTATAACGACACCGGAAGATTGGATTGGCAGCGCAACTGGGCTCTGTCCAGGTTCTTGGGCACAACTATTTGGCGTTACCCGAGAAGCGCTGAGCAGCGGTACAGTGGTTCAACGGTCAGCGGCAAAACTGTGCCGCCAAATGAGATCGAGGGCCCTATCGAAGGTGGAATTTACGCGTCTCCGACCTTGGCCCGAATAAATGATCCCAATCATCCGTTGGTATGCTATGTTGCTGCCATGGATAGGCAAGTCTACGCTCTGGACGCCGAAACCGGTGAATTGCTTTGGAAGGGACCGGGAGTAACGCTCGGCGAAAAGAGTCCACAGAGCATTCTCAATTCTGCTGCCCAGCCTGTAAGGCCAGCCGATGCTTTCGGAGGAGAGTACCACATAGTGGCGTGCTCTGACTCTGATTCTGCCCCAGACGCTGTTGTTTGGAACTTCACCGAAGAACTTCGAAAGAACAACGGCGGGGAACCATCTGAGGGGCTTGCCTATGCAGTCTATGTGTGGATTCCACCTGCCCAGGGTGAGGCGCGCCCAAGAGCTCGGGATGCGACCTACACTATCACTTACGTAGGCTCGTCGGGCGGTACGGCGACGGCGGAGATCAAGCTAGATCAATCCAGCCCCGATAACCAAGGTAAATGGGTCCAGTTGGGTTCCTCTTACTTCAACGTCAGCAAGGTCTCGCTTTCTACAAAAACGAAGCAGATAGATGCGGGTAGGACTGCGGGGGATTATGTGGTCGTTGCGGACGCGTGCATGATTGTGCCCAACACGATCGGCGCGTTCGGCTACTGCACTCCCGTAGTCGATATAGATACCGATCCCAATCCGCCCGCGCCGTCCCCTACACCGTTGGCGACCAACGTTTTCGTCGTCAGCGCAAACGGTCGGGCGTTGGCATTTTATGCGGGAGTTACGAACACAAACAAAGTCGGCACGGTTAAGTGGATCTACCCTAAGGTTCGCACGAGCATAAAAGTTACTGGTGACGCCGATATCGATGATCCAGATATGGGCGAGATGGGAGCGTCGCCTGCTTATTGGAATGATCAACTGTTTATCGCAGGCTTCAACGGAAAAATCCGCAAGCTGACTCGAGTCAAGACCGCTTCCTTCGCCGATCTACCGACCGAAGCCTGGATATGGCCGTCGGACGACACGCTCGACGTTCAGAGAGCTGGGTTTACCTCTACCCCTGCAATCGACAAAGACCGTAATCAGTTCGTCATCGGTTCAATCTACGGTATTTTCTATTGCTTCAGCACCACAGGGAGCGGGGGACCGAACAACGATGGACTTCTTTGGAAGTATCCGGACATCGACGAGAACAAACCCAGCACCCATCTTCCGCTTGGCGCCTTCCGATATTCGACTGCCGCAATTGCGGATGTGGCAGGCATGCACCGTGCGTGGATAGGCAGCACGGACGGCAGAGTATATTCTTTCGATTTGTCCACGAATGCCCAAGAGAGGCGGCTGTGGGTTGAATTCAACAGCGATGGGTCGGTAAAGACCGTGCACGGCACCTGGTATTTGGAGCCCAATGCTCTGGCTCCGATACAAGCCGCGCCTGCTTTGGACGGCGGAAATGGTTCTACGAAACGCTGTGTGATGTTCGTCGGGGACATGCGTGAGAAGGGCGTCCTGCACTGGTACGACGCAAATACCGGTGCCAGCGACTGGCGCTTCGATCCGAACAATCCTAACAGCTCGACCGGCACCGTCTACCAAGGTTGGCGAACTGAAGGGGTTTTGTTCTCCTCTCCGAATCTCACCAGTTTTCAGGTTTCAAACACCAACGTGAGTTACGTGTACAACGGCTGCAGCGACGGCCGCGTATACGCGTGGTCGCCCTACGGTGGCGCATGGGGCGGACAATGGGCGGGCGGCGACTGGCCATTCGAGGGACAGCCCAACGAACGTCAACAGGCCGAAGTAGCTTTGGCGCCCGACACCGATATTCAGTTTGATATCTTTCCTTACGACTTCTGGAAATCGTCCCAAGACTTCGCCGACAGATGCAATTTGAAGAAGCGCGATGCCACTGGAAAAGATCGTTACATACTGCCGGATCCTTGGCCGCCCACCGATAATTGGCCTGCCATAGTGAGCGCCAACATGAAGCAGCCGTCTACGTCGCTGCTCAACAAGACTGACGACGAGATCAACAAAGAACTTTTGAAGTATGCCAAAGAGCGGCGAAACCACGTGTTTCCCAGCCCTTCTAGACGCACCAGCGGCGCCGATACTATCTACTTCGAATGGGGTGAAAAGATAAACATCATATTGTGGAATCTACCTGCACTGGACTATCTCTACCCCGGCGGTACCAGCAGTGTCAGCGCCAAGCGAGCCCAGATTAGGTTCAACCTGGTCAACGAAAGCCCTGGTGCAAGTGCGGGCAGTCAAATCAGAATCTCAGGCACTGTTTCTCGATTGCAGGAGTATACGGTTCTGGACAAGACTCCGCAGACCGCCTACGCGGATCCAAATAACCAGAACCCGTTCACATACTACGAGCCGCTGCAGTATCAGGACGGTACCGAGGTTAGACGCTGTTTCGCCGTTGCGCAGATAGACCTCAGGGGGTCCGGTTCGACTCCGCCCAGTCCAGGTCCGAACTGGAAGCTCACAGTTGAGATACGAAAGCTCAGCAGCACCGCACGGAACGCTGCCGTTATCCCGATGACGATACCGCTGGCAAAACTAAAGCCTGGAGATTCAGACTCGATGAACGCGCCCGTCCCCGTGCTCACCGCTGCTTCCACGACGGATCCGACGCTGAAAAACTTTGTACCGCAAGACCTTGGCATTAACAACCCGCTTGCCATAAACACCGGGACCGGCAAACTCGCGTGGAGTTACGTGCCGAATCGCGACGATCCTGAGGCGCATTTCAACGGCAACGGAGCGTTTACTTCCACCGGCGAATTCGTGTCGGGACCGCTCTCGTTGGATTTGGGTTCTGTAAGTCATGGCACCTCCTCACCGGTTAGACTCGTCGGCATCATGGATAGAAGTGCAACCGGTCTGCCGGACAGTTCAGGCCGACAGAACAGGATCGATCAATTCCGGTTGGCAACTTCCGACCTATGGTGGCGAGGCGGCTATCAAGCCATAGAAAGCTCCGGCGGGATTTTCTTCCCGTGGGAGTTTAGACCGGAATCCGCCGACTACCCTCATATCTACAAGCGGTACCAGCGCTATCGAAAGGCTTACGACGACGCAGATCCGTCAAGGGCAGCGACCACCCTGCCGCCGCTCGTTCCGGACCCGGCTGACCCTATGAGCTATGATAAAGCACGGCTTATGCCCGACACGATCCAGGTTTCTGTGGAGGTGCCCAGGTTCCAGCCTGCAAACACGCTGGGATATCGCGCCGTTATGCAGGCTTATGTGGATTCCAATCGCAACGGCACGTTTGATTCGGGGAACGTGGTTTACGGCCGGCCTACAACCTATCAGGAGGCCTACCGTGAATTCAGAGCGTTGCTTACGGTACCACCAGATCCCAGGATCGAAGTAGAAGAACAGCTTATCGATATAGGTGCCGTGCCGCACGGTTTCGGAATGTTCCTAGGCGACTTTACCTCCGTTAATCCGGATCCTGCCGTCAAACAGTGGTTCAAGAGGGTTACAATAAAGAATGCGGGTAACGTCAACCTGTATAACGTTCGCATTGGCGATCCAAACGTGCCCCTCTTCTTGGTCCAAGATCCTCGGGCGCCGGGCAGAGCATTTGCGGCAAGTCCTGTCCTGCCTGGAACCAACATACGGAGCTCTGTAGAAATGATCATACCTGCGGCCCCCTGGCTGCAGCCGATGAAGCTGGAGCCATTCATAACCCGCGATCCGGCGAATCCGGCTGACCCGAGTCGGTTTGGCTATACCATCAGTAAACCCAGGGTCGGTGATCCTGATCCTTCGGTAATGTCTATACCCGACCGCAGAAAGTGGTCAATGGATTATAGGTATTCAGGGACGGGTCCAACGCCCCTATACACGCAGGAAGCTGCAAGGGAAGCATATCGGGCGGCTCTCATCGGCGCGGGCATGAACCCTGCGTTGGCTGACAACTTGACTGATCCATTCCCGACCGAGGTTTGCGTAACGGTTCCTGTAAGCCAGCCCGTTGGCACTTATATCGCTCCGTTCGTACCTGTGTATGCTCAGTACGGCAGGCCTGGGGAAAATCGCTTTACGATGGCGGCGCCTACGTTCGGTCTGAAGGTGACGGTAACGGAGACGCAGGTTACAGGCGATCCTTTCCCGGCAGCACTACCGCAGATTGACACTAGTCCGCTGCCGCGATTCGGAGATGCCACACCTGCTGCCTTCCGTGATCTGCAGACCGGTAATGTGTACCTCTTCTGGTCGAGCAATCGGGTATACGATGACGCGATCAGAGCCGCGCTGGCGAATGCCGCGCCTAATGATCCCAAGCTTCAAGAGTTTGCGTCGGCCCCGTGGTTTATAAACAGGGCGCTGCTAGCTTGGGATGGCAATGCAAACAGCTGGGTGCCTGCGGGTTCCCAGATGTGGGGTTTGCCTGGTCCTAACGACTATCCTATTCTGCCCTTCTTCAAGGACACCAACACGCAGTGGCCTCCGCTTATCGGTTCGGCCGCCGGCCGCGTAGTTATGGACTGGTCTTTCGGCGGTCGAAAAACGGGACTGCAGTCAGTTCGGCATTATTCGCCGTACGTTGCCGAGAACGAGGACATTCCGCCGGATGCCGATGTAGGCAGAACATGGTTGGTATGGGCGGGGACGGCAAACATTGTCGATCCTGACGGAAAGATAAGCAACGAACACCGAATCTTCTACACGGACGCTACACACGGCAATGTCACAGCCCAGGACCGCAAGATATATTCAATAGAGCACGATCCTGCCAGCGAGAAGCGTTATCCGGCTTTGTCTGTGTTTGACACCGGCGGAAACAGACATCGGATGTGGTGCTTCTGGCAGGGCGCAGATGCTGGGCGCTGGTCAATCTACTACTCGGTCAATGATGAAGGACCTAGCTTCCCGAATACGATATTCGACCCTGTTAATGGCGTCCAACGCGACGCGTGGTCTCCTGACGCCAGACTGCGAACGCCAGATTGCTTATCGTCCGTGAGTTCACCCAACCCGGTGCACCGGCAACTGTGGATCGATCTCAGGCCGGACTCTCCGAACCCAGCCGGGGTAAGACATCTGTTCGATGTGGTGTATGCAGGTGTCGACAGGCTCACACAAACTGCAGACATAATGCTTACCCGCTACGCTGCGGTTGGTCCCAATGACGGCAACCGATCTGCTCAACCAAGCTCGCGCGCCCAGCCGTTGCCGCGCGTGTTCGGCGAGAAATTGATGCGAGATCCCAAATATGGTTTCTTTACCTCTCGACACCTTGCGTGGATTCGTCTCGATCCGAAACGGGTGGCGCAGGGGCTGGAGACGCCACCTGTGCTGGATGATTGGGGCAACTACGACTTCGCCAGTCCGAATCCGGACTTGCCTTACATACACGTATACTTCCCGAACGGCTATGAGGTAGATGGGACAGTGGTGCTACCGCCTGGCTCTGTCGTCAGCGGTACAGACGGCACAGTGCGTGATGCAAACGGCAACTTCTTGTACAGACCGCCGGCACCCCTGAGACTCGACAGTGCCGCGACGGAAAACGATTTCAGGCTAGAAATTGACCAGGCAACGGGCATTTACACCTACAAGTATCCCAAGGGCAGCCTAACGCAGCAGATCTTGGGCGATATGCTGGTCGATTTCTCTGCAGGGATTGTTCGGTTTACCAACGCCCTAAGGGAGACGAAAAAACCGGATGGAACTGTTATCGCGCCGGAGGTCCGTGCGGATTACACTCCACAGACGTGGCGGCTGACAACCGATATGGCTGTTGACAACAGCCCCCGAGCATTTATCGAAAAGACGCCTATGAACCCGTTGTCGAATCCTGGAATGTGCAAATGGGAAACGTCTACAGGTTCGCCGAAGTCTGCGCCGGTCGATAGGCTTTGGGTTCTGTGGCGCAGAGCCGCTCCCGGAGCAGACAGCTCCACCATCTTCTGGAAGACTTATCGCGTTGGCATCGACATATCGAAGTACGTAGATCAGACAGGAAAACCGGCGCCGCCCATCCCGATGAATGCGGATGGTACGGTATCCAGTGCGACTGAGCTACAGGTCGACAACAACCTTGGTCCGTTTGAAGTTGACCGCAGTGGTACTAGAATATATTTCACGCAGGTCGACGAACGATACAGGTCGCTGTTCCGAAGTGGTTCGACAACATTCCTTATAGGACCTAATACTCCGGCGGCCGTGTGGAACGCAGGTGCCGGTTTGCCAGTCCCAATTACCGTGTCCTATAAGGATTCTGATGGAAATCCGCACAGGATCACAGCGTACGACGTGTTCTGGCTCGAGGAACTTCCGGAACAGTCATTGTTCGGCTTTGTCAGGAGCGCAAGTGTGAACGAGGGGAGCGTGTACGCTTTTGCTGATCTGTATTCAGCGGAGAAAGTGCCGGGGGTATCAGGTCAGATTGGTCCGCGTCAGTATTCTAAGGTATGGGTATTTTGGACCACCACGCGCGCTGGCACTACGGATTTGTGCTGGGCAAATCTGACGCCCAACTTTGGCGCGCGCTGATGCGTAGTGCGATTGACACAGGAGCTGATTTGATGCTAGCATATGCCTTGTGCCGGCCTGTAGGCGATGCGTCGAACGTGAGGCGCCGAACTGACTATTTTGCCGGTTGCGAGATACTGGATGACTGACTATGGCACGCAAGTCTAAGCCTTCTGCAATGGTGGGCCTTGATATAGGCACCGACTCGATAAAGGTTGTTGAGGCCAAGCGCATAAAGGATACGCTGACCATCACGGGGCTCGGTGTTGCGCGGCTTCCGGAGGGTGTCATCGAGAACGATATCGTTGTCGACCCGAAAGCGCTGGGAAACGCTATAAAAGCCTTGTTGGCGGAAGCGGGTATCAAGACGAAACAGGTGACCAGCGCCATAGCGGGGCAGTCGTGCCTTGTTGTTCGTGTTATCGAGGTACCCAAGATGTCGCCCAGCGAGCTCGCTGAAACCATGAAATGGGAGCTCGAAAGGCAAGTTCCGTGGTCTCCGGATGAAGTCATAATGGACTACCAGGTGATTGAGAGACCAAGTGCGGATCCTGGTGCTAAAAACGCAGACGTACTGTTGGCTGTAGCTCGGCTTGATGCTGTCAATAGTCACGTCCAAGCGCTGCTCGCGGCAGGCTTGAAACCGGTCGCTATCGATATACAGCCCCTTGCAGCTGGCAGAGCACTTATCGACATATCCACAAACGGTGCCAAGGACCAGATAGTCGCAATCGTGGATATAGGGGCTACTGACACAGAGTTAGCTATCTTCGAGCAGGGGATTCTGACGTATCCCAACCCGCAGGTTCCGATTGCCGGTCTGAGCTGCACCCAGGAAATCGCAGAAGTCTTGGGTCAAACGCTGGAGCAGGCGGAAACCCTGAAGAAAGAGTACGCATCGGTGAAGCTTGACGCGCTCAGCGCTCCTGAGCTGCCGGATACATCGGCTTCAGCCGCAGTTCAGACTGAGGATCGAACGACTGCTTTCGACACGGCTTTTGGACCGGGGGTGGTTTCGGCTTTTGACCTGGAAGAGGGAATTCAGACACCAGGAAGCGGTGCTGAACCGGTTCAGGGTGTGGGTATCCCCGCTCCGGAGTTTCAAGATACGACGGAGGGTCCCGTATTTGAATCTCCTGATCTTGCCATTGGTGTTCCTATAGAGCCGGGAGCGGCGGAAGTGCCGGCTGGTCCGTCGTTTGATCTCGGCGAGGACGAGAGTGCGGTGCCTGCTTTTGATCTTACGGAGGAGTCGGAGACTGAACCGCCCATAACGCCGGTTTTCGATCTTGAAGAAGAGGAACCTGAACCGACTCAAGAGGCTCCCCAGGAACCAGAAACCTCTGCGCAGGAACCGGCTTCACCGGAATCGATAGAAGACCGTGTTTTTAGTGCCATTTCTGGGGTTTTGGTTGATTTGGCAACGGAACTGCGCAGGTCGATTGAATACTACTCAACTCGGTATGGCAAAATGCCGGAGAGGGTGCTGTTGTGCGGTGGAACTGCGAAGATGCCCCACCTGGATGAATTCCTCTCGCGTGAACTGGGTATCCCGGTGGAAATAGCGGACCCGTGGAAGAACCTCCAGGTTTCTGTTGCGTCTGTTTCCGCGCAGTACCTGAAAGAGATCTCGCCGATGTTTCCCGTGGCAGTCGGTTTGGCAATCCGGGATATGATTGGTTAGATGAGTATGATAAAGATCAACCTCCTTCCGCGCACAATTGATCAAAAGCGCGTCGTCCGGAATACGGCCATATTGATGGGGATAATTCTGCTTCTCATCATAGGCTCAGGAGTTGCCTATTCCATCAGGTTGCAGGCCAAAGTAGATGAGATGGAGAAACTGGCAGCGGAAACAGAGGCCTGGAAAGCAAGAGTCGAAAACATCCAGAAGCAGGCACAGGAAGTCCGCAGCCAGATTGAGCCAATAAAGCAGAAGCTGGATTTCATAAACAAGGTCCTACAGTACAACCTGGAGTTCCCGAAACTTTACGAGGAAATCGCGAAATGGACCTACGAAAAGATCCAGCTCACCAGTCTGCAGTGTGATGGTCAGCAGGTTGTTATGCAGGCATACGCGAAGGATCTGGACGACCTCGGCCGGTATCTGCTGAATATGTATCGTGCCGTGGATTTGTTCTCGGAGGTTACCATATCCGGAATCCCCGGTTATAAACAGGCCGCAGGTCAAGGCGGTGGTGTGGCACCGACTGCTCAACCTCCGGCAGGTGGTCAGATAAGCGGGTCTATGGCACCTTTGGCCGGGATTCAGGCTATTCAAGTAGGGGTGCAGCGAGCGGAAGCGGCCGGCTATGCGCCTTCAGGTATCACATTTACTGTGACTTGCAAGCTTAAAAAACCTATAGTTGCGCCGCAGTTCAGCGGAGGGGCTCAAGCAGGCCAGCCTGGTCAACCAGGTGCTCCCACGGGGGGTCCGATGATGCCTGCAGAACCTATGGCAGCTGAGCCTATGGCAGGACCTCCTGGTGCACCGCCAGGTGCTCCGCCGCCTGGTGCTCCTGGAGCGGGCGGCCCGCCGGCCGGAATGTAGCAATTTGCTGTTGGCGCAGACTTGGGAACACAGATGAGTCTTTCTAAACTCAAACCGATACACGTGGTTATTATTGGCTCGGTGGTGTGCATTATAGCTGCCGTTGCAATGTTCTTCCTGCTCATTAAGCCGAAGCAGGAAGCATACAAAGCGGCAGAAGCACGTTACAACGCCGCCAAGGATTTGGGCAATCAGGCAGCTGAAGACAAAGCGATTCGTGAGCTTAACCAAGCCATTATGGAGGCGAACGTCGTAAGGCAGGCGTTTGATGCGCAGATGAAGCGGCGGATGCCGGATCTCAGCTTCACGCGGCGGGATATAGGCATGCTTGCTCTTTGGAACGAGCAGATTAAGACGCTTGGTCCGTTGCTGGAGAACTTTGCTCGTGATCAGAGGGTGAATATACTGAGTGCGAACTTTTCTATCCCTCCCCCTCCCGTTAATCCGAACGATCCGGTGTTTGATCAGGATGTTCTGGTATTTCCTGTGGGAAGTGTTCAGGCGATGGGGAACTTCAAAGACCTAATGAACAACATACGTCGCTGGAACAACTGCAAGCGGTTGGTTATGATAGGCCCGCCGCAGCTTCAGGGCACGAGTCCGCGCCTTGTTATGTCGTATTCAGTGACCTGCTACATATTTCCTAAGGCCAAAGGCGGTCCCCAGATTCCTATCGCGGGTGCGGCTCAGGCGCAGGCAGGACAGAGTCTTTGATCGAGTGTAAAAGCTCCGAGCTTGTCGGAGTGTACGGGGTAAGCACCTGATATGGATTGGCTCAAGGACAAGAAAAATCAACCGATTGTGGCAGCTATCCTGGCGGTTGTGATCATCGGAGCTGGTGCTGCTGTCTACTTCACAATGTTCCGTGGCGGCGAGCAGGCCGCCGGAACCACTGCGCCGGCTACTACTGAAACAACAACCACAACGACTACCGAACCTGGGATGGGGCCTCCACCTGGAGGGGCTCCTCCGACAGGCACCGAAGCTATGCAACCAGGTATGACAGGAACCGCTGCAACCCCGGGAACCACAGGTGCGCCTGGCGCTGCGCAAGCTGCCTCAGTGCAGCCTCCGCCTGGCGGATCGACTCCTATGGAACCTTGGCGAGATGACCCGTTCCTGCCTCTCGGATACAAGCCTAAGAAGACTGGTCCTAAGCCTAAGCCGCATATTAGGGATTTTCCGTTTCAGAAGTTTGCACAGTGGGTTTCACCCGAGAAAAAACCACCGCCGCCGGAGCTTGAACAGCCGGCGCGAAGAGTGGCTGGGATCATTGTGAGTGACCGCGTTTACGCGATTATTGAGACCGTCGGCAAACCGAACATGGAGATTGTCCAGCCGGGAGACGTCTTGGAGGACAGGCTCGCGAAGGTGGAGCGAATCGAGCGTGATCGAGTGGTCTTGAAAACCCTCGACAAAGTGCCTAAATATATAAGTCTTCCGCTCACTTCTGCGCCGAGAACTACGACTACGGCTGCAACAATTGCTCCGGCTTTTGTCCCGGAGCCGGGTGTACCTATGCCCGGTCCGCGGGGTGGACTTAGAGGTCCTTATGGGGCTGGTGCGGGGGAGCCGATGAGTCCTATGTGAACAATTGGCGGTTATCCACGCTGTATGTGGGCGTGCTTCGGTCTCAGTCGGCACTTTGGAACAGCAGAGGCACGAACCAGGTCATACCAGTAGTGGCATTGTACGGAATATAGGGTAAAGGGGAATCAATAGGCTTCGAGTGAGGCCTGGTTCGGAGGTAAAACGAGTGAAAACACGAAAACAAATCTTTGCGCTATGTGCAGCGGCAGTAGCAGTACTGGGGCTTGCGTCGGTTGCAGTTGGTGCAAACGGCGACGATCAGACAATCAATCTCGACCTGAAAGACGTGGACGTTAGAGCCGCGATCGAAGCGCTTTTTAAGAACACTGGTCGCAACTACGCGGTAGATGCCGCCGTTCAGGGTGTTATACCCAGCGTCTCGTTCAAGGACGTCCCGTTCGAGCAAGCACTGCGCAACCTGCTGAAGACTGCGGGATTGGTGTACCGTGTGGACGGCAACATCTATTACATTAGCAAAAAGCCCGACACCACAATGACGCCTGCCTCGGGACTGACGACGGTCACCACCGACGTCACGGCAACCGTGGATACCACAACCACTGAGGAAACCGTTATCGAAAAGGTGCCGCTGAGCAATACCGGTGCGAGTGAGATACTTGCTATGATGGGCGGTAGTGGAAGCGGTACCGGCTATGGTGGTTACGGCTACGGTGGTATGATGGGCGGTTATGGCGGTATGATGGGTGGTTATGGCGGCTACGGAGGCGGCTTCGGCAGCTATGGCGGATATGGCGGCTATAGTAGCTACGGTCGCTCTGGCTATGGCGGCTACGGTGGTGGTTACGGAAGCTATGGCGGCTATAGCGGATATGGCAGCTATGGCGGTTATGGTGGGAGCAGCTATCGCAGATGGTAGCTGACGGATGGCGAAACGTAGTATAATCGATAACCCCATTATGTGTGCGCTCAGACAATGGATAGCAGACCGGTAAGGGTTAGGAGGATGGATATGTGCGATAAGCTGAAGCGGCGGCAGCGCGTTTGCCGGAGCGCGCTTGCTGTTTGCGTTTGGCTAACAGCGGCGGCTTTAGCTGGGCTTGCAGTCTGCCCATCGGCTGCCGAGAGCGGTATTACGCTGCAAATCAGGGAGGCTCCGCTAAAGGACGTGATAACCCTGCTCATGCAGCAGAGTGGCGCTAATCTGGTGATTGCGGACAATGCGATGCTGGAAAAGCGGATTACCGCATCTTTAACCGATGTGCCGCTCGAGAAAGCGCTGGATTACATCGTCAAGAGCGCTGGAGTGTCCTACCGCAAAATGCCGGATGGTACGTTTATTATTGGAAGCGCTTTCACGGAAGAGCCGGTAATAACCCAACAGACGCCGGCAGTTCTGCCTCCGGTGGTAGAACCTGCTTCCAATCCTGAACCGCAGGAAAAGCAGTACGCCGTCGTGAAGCTTATCCATTCTCGCCCCAGCGAGATACTGCGACTGATTGGTTGGGAGGGTACGAATCCTCTGACCAACGCTGAGCCGCCCATGCCTGAAAGGGTAACAAGGCGTGAGTCCCGATCGAATCCCGGCGGGGTATATATGACAACTCCCCAGGGCAATACTGTAAACCTCCGCGGAGGAGTCAAATTCGAAAATGGCCAGCCAGTAGTTCCTACGATTGATCCTACAGGTCTGAACCGGCAAACTGGTGCTGGGCGTTCGGCGGATGAGTTCACAGGTGTCGGTCAGCAGTATCCGGGTCGTCCTCCGGGGTATCCGCCTGGATATACTCCAACTCAGGCGGGAACTCGGCCGGGAACCACCACAACAGGTCAGCCAGGAACTACTACCACTACCACCCAGCAGACCGGCAACTTCTTGTGGCCTGAGGGTGTCGACGACGCACGGCCGTTCGATCTGGACAACTCGATAATCGTGAAGGGTACGCCGGACGGCATAGAGCGGTTCAAGAAGATCATCCGGATGCTAGACGTGCCGCCGAAGCAGGTGCAGGTAAAAGCCGAGTTCATCGAAGTAACGACGACCGACGTCAAGGCTTTCGGTATAGACTGGGCGCTACAGCGTCTGAATGAGAGCTTCGCAACGTCGTTCCTGCCGGCGGGTAACGTTGTAGTCGGATTTGCTACCGGCAACCTAACTGCGCAGCTGCGCGCGCAGTTGACGTCCGACGTCGGTAGAGTAATAAACTCACCTCTTATCTCTACAATCAACAACCAAAACGCCTACATATCTATCAGTCGAAACATACCATACTGGGTAAGCATGGCGACGGTGGTGGACAACAACATAATCAACCAGTCCACGCCGCAGTGGATCAGCGTTGAGACCTTCCTGGATATAATGCCACGCGTTAACGGTGATGGCACTATTACTATGGTTCTTCGCCCCGGAGTATCTGACACTGGTCAGCAGATCCGTGGTCCTGACGGCACCGTTATTCCTGAGGAACGCACTCAGGAGCTCTATACTCAGCGCCGCGTAGCTAACGGCGAAACCATAGTGGTTGGCGGGTTCATTCGAAAGAACGAGAGCGGCAGCATTGCGAAAGTGCCTATATTGTCGGATCTGCCCATTATCGGTAGTCTGTTCCGAATGAATTCACGCACAACTGAAGACCGTGAGCTGCTGATCTTTATCACGCCGACCATAATACCCGATGTTGGCGGTGGTACTACAGGGCAGAACCTAACCCTCTGATCAGAGCGTGCGTTTATATGAACGTATGGGGACTGCTACACGGCGGTCCCTTTTTTCGTATACAATCAAGACGATGTAGCGCGAAACCAGAGCGAGGGACTGACAAGCTTATGATAGATGTTCCGGTTAACCTAGGCAGTCGCTCATACGTTGTGACGATAGGGGCAGACGTTCTGTCTAAAACGGGCAGACTGATTGCAGAAGTTGGGCGTCCCTCTGGTGTGATGGTAGTGTCGGACCGAAAGGTGGCGCGTCTTTACGCCCAGAGTGTGCTTTCAAGCCTGGCGGACGAACAGATGCACGCCGAACTGTTCGTAGTACCTTGCGGTGAGCGTTACAAGACGCTCGCGACGGTGCGGCGAATCTATGAGGCTTTGGTCAAGGCAAAAATGGACCGCACGTCCGCGGTAGTCGCTCTCGGAGGTGGCGTGGTCGGCGATATGGTCGGTTTTGCCGCGGCTACTTATATGCGCGGTGTGGATTTCTACCAGGTGCCCACAACCCTGCTCGCCCAGGTGGATGCCGCCGTTGGTGGCAAGACGGGGGTCGACTTGGCGCAGGGTAAGAACCTTGTAGGAGCGTTTTACCAGCCGCGACGCGTCATCATAGATACACTCACGCTGAAAACGCTACCTATGCGCGAGCTTCGAGCAGGTTTGGCTGAGGTTGTCAAGCATGGTATAATCTGTGACAAAGTGTTCTTTGAGTTTGTGAGGGAGAACGCACGGCATCTTCTTGCTCGACGGGAAGACGCGCTTCGAGAGGCGATTAGGCGGTCCGTTGAAATAAAGCGGGACGTCGTCCAACAAGACGAGCGCGAATCAGGGCTACGTGCCGTGCTGAACTACGGTCACACCGTCGGACATGCAATAGAAGCAGCTACTGGCTACGTTAAGTACAAACACGGCGAAGCTGTTGCAGTCGGTATGGTCGCGGAGGCGCTGATTGCCGAACGCGGGGGTGTGACGGAGGAAAGCGTCCTTGAACCTGTGCGCGACGCTGTTTGTCGGTTGGGTCTGCCTTCTACACTTGATCCGACCATTTCCGCAGAGGATTTACTACAGGCGATGGAGCTGGACAAGAAAGTCAGGGCCGGCGAGATTCGAATGGCACTGCCTGTGCGGATTGGTAAATGTAGTGTCTTCACGATAGAGAGGTCCAATGTGCTCAGCGCGCTACGCGAGTTTTGCGCGATCGGCGGGTAGTCGAGAGGTGCCGCAGCTATGGTCCGTAAGACGGAAGTTGGTGACGAGCTTAGAGGGATATCGGCCATACTGGCTTTGTGGATCGCGATATGGACAGCTGCTTTCCTTGCTTCGCCGTTAACGTCAGTCAAGCTACCGTGCGTTTGGGAGATATTCGAAGGTGCGGGGCGCGCTGCGTATGCGACGGGGTTGACCTTTTTCATTGTCGTAAGAGTGCTCCAGGCGATGCGCAAACCGCTGACTTAACGGTCTCGGAGACAGGTAGGAAATGAACAAATCGAAGGTAGCCGTTCTCAAAACTTCGCCGCAGACCGTCATTGAAGACTACGAGCGGCTGATGCGGCTCGCGGATTTTGAGCAGCATCTGCCGAAAGACAAAGATACCATACTCAAGATCAATATCTCCTGGCACTACTTTTTCCCCGCGTGCTCGACGACGCCTTGGCAACTTGACGGGGTCGTCCAAGCTCTCAAAAAATCCGGTTACAAGAATCTCATACCCGCTCAGAACAGGACGGTCGTTGTCGATCCAAAGCTGGGAGCCAAGAATAATCACCTGGAATCTGTGATCGAGAAGCACGGCTTGGAGTTCGTGTATTTGTACGAAGAAGGGGTTAAGTGGATAAAATACGAGCCCAAGGCGGAAATGCTCGTTCTGGACAAGGTCTTTCCGGAAGGGATACTCATCCCGGACATTATGGTTGGTCGCAACGCCGTTCACCTCCCGACCCTGAAAACGCACGTTTTCACGACTATGACCGGTGCTATGAAAAATGCCTTTGGCGGTCTGCTCCGCGAAAACCGGCATTGGACTCACTCCGTCATTCATGAAACCCTGGTTGACCTGCTGGTTATCCAGAAGGAAATACACCCGGGCATATTCGCAGTTACCGACGGTACATTTGCGGGCGACGGTCCAGGTCCGCGCGCTATGATGCCGTACGTAAAGAACTATATTCTCGCCAGTGCAGATCAAGTTGCCATAGACGCAATTGCAGCCAAAATGATGGGTTTCGACCCTATGAGCATCAAGTTCCTGCGGCTGGCTCACGAACGAGGTTTGGGCTGTGCTGATCCCAATGAGATAGAGGTTGTCGGGGAAGACATATCCGATGTCAATTTTCACTTCCATTCCAATATGGAAACCCTTGCCAGCCGCGGACAAAAGCTCATCTACCACGGTCCACTGAAGCCCCTCGAGAACATTCTCTTGAGGAGTTTCATAACTCCCTGGTCCTACTATGCGTCGCGTCTGTATTACGATGCATTTTGGTACCGATTTGTCGGCAAACCGCGTGTGAAGAGAATGCTCGCAACCGAATGGGGCAAGCTCTTCGAAGCGTACGGGAGACGTGAATCTTGATAGGCCGGATCATCAACTACCGCTACGAAGTCCTTGAAAAGGTCGGAGACGGCCCTTTGTTTTCAGTGTATAGAGCGCGTGATAAAGTGCTCAACAAAGTGGTCGCGCTGAAGGTAATGCACAAGGATTTTGCCTCAAACCGGGAGTTCGCTGCCGCTGTTGAGGCGTCTTATCGCGATGCTGCTCGACTGGCGCATCCGAATATAGCGCGGATTCTGGATGCTGACTCAAGCGGTGAAGAATGCATAGTAGCATGCGAGTTCGTGCGAGGCATCAGTGTTCAGGATAGGGTGAAACGAGCCGGACCTGTGAGCGTAGCGTTGGCGCTCGACGTCGGCATAGCGGTTCTGGAGGCGTTGGAGTACGCGCACGAGTTGGGGGTTGTGCACGGCGATATCAAGCCATCTGATATAATTGTCGGCTCCGACGGCGAGATAAAGCTGACTGATTTTGGACTGGCACGGGCTCTTGCCGACTTTCCGGTAGTGTATGACCAGCTTCAGTCCTTTTCGATTCATTACCAGGCCCCGGAAGTAGTCGAGGGCAACACCCCAACACCTGCAAGCGACATCTACGCAGTGGGTGTTGTGCTGTATCAAATGCTTACGAACGCTCTTCCTTTTGACGGCGGCACCATCGCATCGATTGCGCTCAAGAAAGTAAAGGAATCGCCTGTGCCGCCCAGAAGCATAAACGCGGCGGTGCCGAAGTCGCTTAACGACATCATTCTTAAAGCGATAGAACCTTCTGCCGATCACCGCTACAAGTCGGTGTCGGCTATGCTTGCTGAGCTGCGTGCACTGAGAGAGGCGTTGCGTCTTGGTAAGCCGGTGCCGGTTGCGGAGACCGCACAGGCTGCTCCTGCAGCACAGCAGGAGCCCGAAGTTGAGACGGAGACGCTTTCCCGCAGCTACTGGTGGTGGCTCGGGCTTTTTGTGGTTGCGGTACTTGTGTCGTTGGGGCTTACGATGCTTGTCGTGGGGCAGCGCGCCCAGATCCAGGTGCCGCAGTTTTTAGGACTGACTTGGGAGGAGGCTCAAAAACTTGCCGAAGAACGCGGTATCGAGTTGATCGACGACGGCCGCGCCTACAGCGATACTTACGAGGCAGGAAAGATATGCTCAGCCGTCCCTCCGGCGGGAACGATGGTTCCAAAGAACCGCGCACAGGTCAGAGTAAAGATTTCCCTTGGTCCAAGCACGGTAGAAGTGCCAGATCTGACCGGTATGACTGAAGCCGATGCAAATGAAGCGGCAGTCAAAGCCGGCTTTACTATCGGAAAGGTAAGGCAAGCGTATTCAGACAAAGTACCTATCAACGCTGTTATTTCCCAGGATCCCGAACCTGGGGCTCGGCGACCTCCAGGTACGGCCATCGACCTTGTAATAAGCCAGGGACCCAAGCCGGTTCCACAGAGTGTGGAGGAGCCTACCACTCAAGACGTCGGCGAGGAGCGTCGGTTCAGTGTGTCAATCGAGGTGCCTTCCGACGCAGAGGGCGCCCAGGAAGTGTTGATCAAGGTGATTGATGCCGACGGCGAACGCGTAGCTTATCAGGAGCTGCATGACCCGGGCGATAATTTCACAACTTCTGTGGTTGCCCGCGGGTCCAATATACGCATCAAAGTCTATGTAGGCGGCGTGTTGGTGAAGGATGTGACCTATAAATAGCGCCGCTTTCCGCACAGGGTGTGCTAGAGATCAGGCTACCGGTCGAGCGTTTGCCCATCACGTTCGGTCACAGATGCGGTTTCGGAGTGAGTGATCCCATGACGAAGGAAATCAAGATATTGCCTTCTCTGCTGGCGGCGGATTTCAGAAACTTGTCGAAGAGTATTGCTGCAGTTGAGCACAGCGGTATTGCGGGGCTCCACTGCGATATCATGGACGGTCATTTCGTGCCTAACATTACGTTCGGCCCGATGATAGTTGAAGCTGTCAGAAGGCTTACCGATTGCCCGCTTTATGTCCACTTGATGATTGAGAGGCCAGAAGAGTATTTGGAGCAGTTCGTCGAAGCTGGGGCGGCGTCGCTCACCGTGCACGTTGAGGCTTGCGTTCATTTGCATCGCGTTATTCAGCGAATCAAGGGTTTGGGCGTGAAGGCTGGGGTTGCTTTGAATCCCTCGACTCCTATCTGTTCGGTGCAGCACGTTCTGGAGGATGTGGACCTTGTCCTCATCATGACCGTCAACCCGGGTTTCGGGGGACAAAGCTTCATTGAGGCTATGCTGCCGAAAATCGAGCAGCTTCGTTGTCAGGTCGAAAGTACTGGTACAGACATCGACATAGCTGTGGATGGGGGCATCGATACTTCTACCGCGCGTAGGGTTGTGCGCGCCGGCGCAAATGTGCTGATCGCAGGGACGGCGGTTTTCGGTAATGATGTTCCGGCGAGTAAAGCCTGCGCGGATCTCAAACGGGCGGCCTTGTCCGCAGATTAAGGCTTCATTCGGCGGCGGGCTTTGCCTGTCGTCGTGCGGCAAGCGGACTGGCGCAGAGGATTAAGGCAGATGGGGAATTCCGCATTGACGTGGGCAGCCCTGATTGGCATTTTGCTAACCGGAGTGCTCTTTGCGGTGGAGGTGCGACGCTGGCGTTCTCTGGGGCGCTTCGTTGGCAAGTGGCAGAAGACCATAAGGACCTCGCTCATCGTCTTGATAGAAATACTCTTCTTGTTGATGCTTTTCGGGCCTCATGTTGCTGCCAAACGCAGTCCTGTTGCAGCTCTCGTGTACTGGGGCGTTTGCGTTGCTGTGGCGTTCGTGGTTCTCATACTTGCTGCGGTGGATCTCAAATACGTGCTTAAGGGTTACATTGCGGTGACCAAAGAAATAA
>JARYME010000048.1 GCA_029907315.1 Armatimonadota bacterium
CGTATACACGCGGGCGAGGATCGCTGCTCACCTCAGGGTATTCCTCCGTTGGTATAATCCCTTCTCTTTCCCATTGTGGTCTGAGGCGGGCGAGTTCGCGTTCGGCGGCCTCGAGGGCGCGCAGGTCGGCTTCCTCAGGCGGGCGGAAGTCGAGCTTTGTGGCTTTGACCGCGACGGCATAGAGCACGCTGCCCATTCTGCCGGATTGCGCCATTGCTTTGATGTAGTCGTCGGGGATGACGGTGCCAGTGAAAAGCGATATGCCTTTGCCTCTGACATATGTCGGCATTGGCGGTTTCGGCAGGTCTCCGGCCTCCTTGCCGACTTTGCGCACGCGGATAGTCCACTTGCCCTTTTCTCTATCGGTGATGACCGGCTCGGCTACGATATGTGGCCCGCCCTTGGGACGCGACAGGCTCCAGTCTGGCACAAGCGGAGTCGGATGCCCGGTATCGGGACAGGGGACAGTGCGGGCGAAGATATAGTCTCTCGGCGGAACAACACCTGCGTACTCGTAGCAAGACTTTAACCGCTCGTCAAAGCGTGCAACCCATTCCTGCGCCCAGTGTCTAGTCCGATTTGCAAGTTGCTCATTGAAGCGAAATGGGTAGTCGACCGTGACTTCCAGGATAGAGCAGACAACAGAATTTAGCTCGTTGGCAAGCACCCTCAGCCCCAAACGTGCGGCCTCAAGCGGGATAGATCCGCCGCCCGCCATCGGGTCGATCACGACCGGAGTCTCCCCCCACAGGTCGCGCATTGCCGCGTGTGCAGCTTCCAGGTCTTTCTCGAGGATCTCATTGCCGAAGGCGCGGCCGCCATGGCCACCCTCAACCCACTGTCCTTCCCTCTTTGAGGCAAGGAGGTTGGCCGTTGCTACGATGCGGTCCCCAGTAGCATAAAACCCCAGCAGTCTCTCGAAGCAGTCTCTATCGAAATCTGCCGGGAGCAGGCTGGCGAGCACGGCGGCCCGGGAGGCGACAAGCGGCTTTCTCGCCCACCAGACGTGAAGCCGATTTGGCGGCGGATGGAGCCCTGTGCTGTTCTCGCGCATGCACTCGATACCGATAGCCTGCACAGGCAGCCATTCTTCGATGAGCAGCCTCGGCCTGCCGGACGAATCGCTCATGGCACTGCCTCCGTCAGTATCCTCAAAGCTCTTAACGCTCGGGTGTGGGTGCCGTTCTGCAGCATCCCCAGCCACCACGCCGCTATGTCTGGGTCGGCCTCACGCATGTGTGATGCCGCCTTCATCAACCGCTCCGCGTTCCTCAACCGCGCAACAACAATCGCGTAGCAGGCCACACGGCTACCCCAATCCGAGTCCAGCGGGTAGTATTTGCCGGGCTTCAAAGCGCCACCACCTGACCCCGAGTTAAGTTCAGGGTGATGATGAACAGGGCTTTTTCCTGCGATAACCGAGCGCGACGCGGCGTCGCGCAGCAGAGAAGCCCCTGCTGTAAGCCCAAGCGGAGAAAGCATCGCGATCTTCTGCAGCCGATCTTGGCCTTTGTCGTTCGGCTTTCTGCGGTAGATGATCGCCGCACGGCCCTTACTTCTTTCGACAATTCTGAACGCGAAAGGAGCCAATCTGGTGAGACTCATTCCTTATCTTCCTTTCCAAACTTAGCGTATATTTCCACATCCTGCGCGGCTTCGTCTCTGGCACGTTCGAAGCAGCCGCTCTTTCCTCTCTCGCCTTGCTCGCCGAAGTCCATATTAACTTCCGACCTGAAGTCCAAGTTATCAACCGCACGCGCAAGCTTGGTAGCAAGTTCAAGCGGCTCGATGCTACTGTTGACTTTTGCGCCCTCCACCACGAACCTTACGCTGCCGCCGTCCTTCAGGTCCCCTATGGTTCTCACTGTAAGCGTCAACGACTTCGCGCCAAACGGCTGCGCGAGCGCAACGAGCGACTTGGCTATGTGCGGCTTTGAGGTCTTCAGTGTAACCTTGAGAACTGGACGCTTGGCAGCGTAACTGATTGCCTGCTCCCAATTGCTTGTCTGTACCAGGTCGGTAGTATCAGTATTATCGGTATTACCGGTGGTCTTGGTGGTCGATTCTTCACCTTCATTTGTACGCGTCCATTCCGCAACGCACTCAGCTCCCACCGGCGCAATCAAAACATCGGACTCCAGGCGCAGCGTAGTCAATCTCTTGTTGGCATCCCTTCGGCGATTGCCCTCGGGCCCGGTGACGCATCCTGCGGAGTCGTAAACGTCACCATCTGGCTGCCGGACCACCAACTTCCCTTCGTTCACACCGTTGATAATCGCGTTTTGGACGGGCGAACCATCCATCATCAGCCTGAGACTCTCGCTTGCCAGCGCGCGCTCGTGAACCGCGCTTGCCGGATACGCACCTTTGTGTTCGAGCGAAGGTGTTGCGCCCGGAATGATCTTGTCAATGAGCAGGTCAGTGTCGATAGCATCCGACTTCTCATAGACCAGCTTGTTATCATCCAGGAACCTCTTCAGGTTGTTTTGCCCCTTTTGTGCCTGAAGGCCGCCATCCTCGGAGATCAGATACTTCTCCTCGAGCGTGAGAGGCGGTCTGCCATTGAAGACTACTCGGGTGAATGCTCTACAGGCGGCAATTTTGGCGCTCAGGGTAAAGTTTGGCATCATCGCTTCGACCTGTTTTTTTATTTCCTTCTTGTCGCTGTAGTCCTTGAGGACTTTCTCGGCGGCCATACACCACCTACGATCGCGAATCGCCCTTTCCATCTCGTCAGGTGCAGGCGCAATGCCTAAGATTGCGTTGCGGAATCGCCTTGGCCGCGGCGCATTTGGGTCGGAATCGTCCTCATAGTTGCAAATTGCCTGGGCCAGCTCCACCGAGTCTGAGAGAACCAGTTTCAGCCTGGGCGTGTCCGGCACCGACCGCGGGCTACTCGGGTAGGGGACCAGTTCGAAGACGGAACCGGTGAAGTACTCTTGCGCGAGAGCGAGGACTCCTTGTTTGGCATCCTCAATTGGTATGTGCTCTACAGTTTCTTCGATGAGCTTGTTGGGGTTTGGCTCATAATAGAAATAGAACCTGTCACCGGCTTCTTTCTTGTAGGTATGCCAGCAAACGCTCATGAGGCGGTCAAGAGCCTCGCTTGGTTCGTGTCCTACCTCGCTTGGGCGCAGGGTAGCCAGAGTTATGTCCCGCTTATCCATGCTGCCATTCGGTGCCAGACTTTCCAACAGCAGAGCGGAAGCGACTCTGCGGTGAATATCTGTGGAGTATTCTTCGTCAAGCTGCGCTGCGTGGTTGCAAACATCGGCGTCTACCGCGGCCTTGAAGTTGTCCTTATTTAGCCTGTGGAGCAGATCAGCTTGAATGCGCGGCGAAGACCAGTTTATGTCGCCGGCGGTAATGAGCGGGATATCTGGCCGGGTTTCCCATGCATCACGGAGTATGCGCGCGAACAGGCGAAGGACTCCGCGGCTTTTCTGAAAGTCCTGTATTGCTCCAAGCCTATCCTTCGCGGTATCCAACAGTCTCGGGTGGAACGGATAACAGGTGACGATTCGGTCTGCGTATTCTTTGTTGACTACTCCTGCTGGCAGCAGATCGTACCTGCTTTCGGCTATTCGCTGATAGGCTTTATAGTACTCCGCCGACGCCTCATCAGCAGCGGCTCTGTCAACCTTCGTGAACAGTCGCCTGATGATGACTTGAGCAGACTCGTCACCTATGGGATCAAAATCCGCCATCTTGCGGCCCATGATATCCTCGAGTGCCTTCACCATTTCCTGGCTTATGGTAATCTCTTCGAGATCACGGGCCTCTTTCTGGGTGGCAACCTGCTGGCCGGGATCGGTGACAACAAGCACAGCGCTCTTCCTGCCGGTCACCTCCGACATCAGCGTGTTCATGAACGATAAGAGTGCCTTGTAACCTCTTTCGCTCAACTTGAGCATGTAGAGCACGATCTCGTCCAGCAGGATCAGCACGGGCACTTCTTTGGGCATTATATCCCTGACAAGCGCAGCATCCGGCACTTTCTCGGGATCGTCGATTCCTCTGACCTTGTTGTAGTTTTCCAGACCGCCAAGCTGATACGCGATTTCGCCCCACAGGCTGTGGGTCTCGATTCCATCGTGCCGCAAGAACACATCGGAGCCAGCCTTGTCTCCATCAACACCTGCGACCGCGACCTTTGCAGGCCTGCCGGCAGCGGGCACGAGTTCTGTACCATAAGAGGGATTGCTGATGTTGTGGGCGAGATGCCAAAGCGCAATTAGGGTATGGGTCTTGCCTCCACCGTAGCCGGTACTAAGCCTTATCAGCGCGCCCGACTCGTTTGGGTTGGCAAGCCGCTCGAAGACCATGGTTGTTAGCTTCTTCAAATGCGCAGCGGGGTGCGTATTGCGAAGGAACGTGTCGGGGTCGCCATATACCTTGGGCGCGCGGCCTTCGATAACGTGTCCGAAGTCAGCCCCGAAGATGGCATCATCAAGGTCGCCCTGCAGGACTTCAGGACGTGGCTCGCAGGCCTGATAGATCGATTTCATTCTCCATACCCTCCCATCCTTCTTGTGGACTAGCGTCAGCACAGAGTGTGCGGCTGGAGGCGGCCCATTGGCAGGTGGCAGCCGTGCGCTGAGACCCATAGCAATATATCATTCAGCACGTGTGCCGTGTCAGGCGCCTGGTTAATGCTGTAGGTGATGTAGTTTACTGCAGACTGAGCTAAACAGTCAACGCACTTCGGCTGCGAAGCCTGGCACCAGCCGCGAATAGTGCCGAGTTCGACGTCACCTACAAACTCATCGATGAGTGTGCCGCATTCTTGGCAGAGTGTTATTTTGCCGACCTCGGTAACTTTAAATGCTACAAAGACCGCGTAGGTCGGCGGTACTTTGACAAGAATGAATTGCTCCGGTTCATGGAATGGAAAGGTACACGCCACGGAAAATGGCCCTGAAGGTTCTATGTTTTAACTCGCTTGGGGAGCCACTTTGTATTGTTCGCGTTAAGCCGAAAGGACTCCATCGCTCAGCCTTCGGGTTTGTCCATCACAATTCCAGTCTCTCGAACTGCTCGGGAGGACATCCGTCTTCAGAGATAACCTGCCGCAGCTTCCGTCTAATAGCGGAAGTCGTCTCCGGTTCCTGATCGATTATGTTTCTTTCATCGAATAAAGGGTCGTCTTTTCGGTATAGGATAGACGGGAACTCAAAACTGGACTGACTTTCGATCCGCCACACCGGGCACTCCACGCCAGGTATGAACTGTCCAGCCTCGACACCGCTACCTACTGCGGTTCTCATATGAGCTGAGTACCAACACAACGGAAATCCTGCCCTGGCGCCTTGTAGGAGCACATAATCACCGTCGGTACAGCAGATGCCCGCACCGAACGTACCCCAGTACGTGAGTGATCGGCCGGCGTCCTCGCCCCGCAGAATGGGCAATATCGATCTGCTGTGCAGTGCCTGGTGGTTCTTTGCACCCAGCGCCTCCAACACTGTAGCGTAAAGATCCACCCCACAAGTGACTGCGTCCACTCGCCTGCCATCATTTGCAAGCTCTGGATGCCACACTATCAGCGGAATATTGGCATGACTGAGATAGTGGGGATGTTGCTTGCCAAATGGACACCTGAGGGTGTGGTCTCTTCCGTCCTCAGTTATCTCATCGAGAGATTTTATCGCCTCAGCGAGCTCGTGTCCGTGATCAGTGGTGAGTATGACCATTGTGTCGCGCCACAAATCGTGTCGATCCATCGCCTGCCATAGTAATCCGATCGAGTCATCAACCATAGTAAGCTTGCCCTTGTATTGAGCACGGATGAATTCAAGTTCAGCCAGTGATGTATTGCGCAAAAACGCGAGTCGTTCCTGAGCGTTTTGATATGGCGGCCAACACGTATATGCGGGATTGAGGTCATCAGTATACATCGACCTGTAGGGCTCCGGAACGTAGAAAGGCTCGTGCGCATCGAAGCTCTCGACGTGGAGATAGAATGGTTGTCTACCAATCAGTGGCACATTTGCATCGATCCATTCTGCGGCTTTTCGGAAGACAGTGGGCGAATGAAAGTCCTCTACAGTCTTGAAATGTGCCACGTTCCGATAATAGCGGCTGCCCCAACCTGGACGATACTTGTTAATCGCCAATACCCAGTCCGGTTCTTGGGGTTGAGGTGCGGTTTTCCAGTAGTCCAGTTCATGGCCGCGAATCATCTCGCTGCCATCAAAATACTCAAGATAACCGTGGGCGCTTATCTCCCAGTAGTGGTAATGGTCCGTGATTATCTGCGTAACGGCTCCCAGTTTCCGACACTCAAGAGCCAGCGGTCGGTCGAATGGTTCAATCGGCCCCCATCCCCGCCACAAGAACTCCCGCCTGCCGGTCATGAGTTCTCGCCGCGCCGGCATACAAGGAGCCGAGCCTAGAAAGTGGTTTGTGAATGTCACACCACGATCTGCCAACTCCTGAATGTTGCGCGTTCTCACGTCTCGGCAGCCGTAGGGGGAAAGATAATGCCTGTTACAGCTGTCGATCAAGATAAGAATAACATTCACTAGTCGATCCCTCCCAGATTTCTCTTGGCTTGTGCAACGGCGCGCCTCGGGCTGGAGTGCGTTTGACACACAAGACCTATACCAGAATAATACACATATAGCATCTGCTGTGGATAGCGCAAGGAAAGAGGGTCGAGAAAATGTATGTCGTGTTGGTTCACGTTCGAGTGAAGGAAGAGAACATCGACGACTTCGTGAAGGCAACGTTGGAGAACGCAACCGAGTCCGTAAAGGAGCCGGGTAATCGCCGCTTTGATGTTCTTCAGTCCTCTGAAGACCCGTGTCGGTTCATCTTATACGAAGCGTGGGGCAGCCCGGAAGATGCAGCCGCCCACAAGAATACCCCTCACTATCAAAAATGGAGAGATACTGTAGCCGATTGGATGGCAGAACCCAGGCGTGGAACGGAGTACACGAGCCTCTTCCCGTAAACAAAGACCGACGCCACTGAGAGTGGCAAGAAGCTTTTCCAAGGCGTCCGTTCGCGTTTTTCATAGTGCACTTGACAACGCGAACGCATGAACAGCTTGTGCCAGCCAGGATTGATCATCTTCTCTTGACTTACACCAACGCCGCTTATATCGAGCTGCCCGTATTCGTTTGATTTCCACAAGCACTTTTGCTCATGATTTCTGTGCGTTTCAGCTGCTGAGCACATCAAGCAAGGTACCCACCCTGTAAACCCAGCAATTCCCCTTGGCGCAGTGGTACAGACGATGCAGCAATGATTAGTGGTTTATCGGTCTCGCACTTTCAGACACAAACGCAAACTCTGTGGTACAGTCGTGTCACTCTCTGCATACCTAAGATCTGGTCAATTGAAAAAGTCAAACTTCTGGCTCTGCTTGGCTGCAGTCTTCTTGGCGTCCGCTGCCCTGACGATGCACCCGGCTGCTGCCGATTCGGTTACCCAAAATGAAGAGAGCCTTGGGCGCAGGCTAGCAGCTGAAGTGGAAAAAGACGCCAAGATAGTCTCCGGTCCAGTTGCCGATCGTGTCAGTCGTATCGGCTCAACGCTGGCTGAGGCCGCCGTCAGCTGCCGCACACCAGCTGCCTACGGCTCCAACGAGGAATGCGGGTTTCGCTGGAAGTTCAAGGTTATAGAGAACTCTGATGTAAACGCTTTTTCTCTGCCCGGCGGATACATATACGTAAACACCGGGTTGCTCAAACTGGTCGAATCGGACGACGAACTGGCCGGTGTGCTTGCACACGAGATTGCACACGCGGCTCACCACCATCTTACTACAATCCTTAGGCAGCAGCGACGTATCGAGCAATGCATAGCTCTAGCAACATTTGTCGGCATTCTCGGCAACGCTCGAGGAGCTGACCTGCAGCACCTATTGGTGGGCGCCCAGTTCGTGAGAATCGGAAACCAAAGTCGCGATACACTTGCTGCCGAAGAAGATGCTGACAAGACAGCAGTTGAATACATGCTCCTCGCAGGCTACAATCCGCAGGGCTATATCGATTTCCTGCGCAAACTTGACATCAAACAACAGGACAACCCAAGAACGCCTTTGGGTATACTACAAACCCATCCTCTCCCACACAGACGAATCGCGTATCTTGCTGATGTGTTAGCCGCTCGCGGGATCAACGCTGTGACAGGTCTGTATCCTGAGCCGGTTCGTGCGCGCGCCATTTCGAACCAGCTGCAAACCGATGTTTACAGCGTAGTCGTAGCCGACAAGGTAATCGCAACACTGAGCACGTTGTCGTCAGGCACATCGTCCAAAGAACGAGCCGAACAAGCTGCTGACCGCATCAACCGTGCCCTGGATTCAGGCGCATGCTCTGCTGATGTGCGCGTCGACGAGGATTCGTTTTCGATTCTTATACAGAATGACGTGGTGCTCACCATACAGCCGGAGGACGCGCCTGGGGAACATGAAAGACGTATGCTGTTGTCCAGGGCAAAGAGCTCAATCGATTACGCCATATGGGCGGAATGGGTCAGAAGACACAACGGCACCGCAAACGCGGTGGTTGCCAAGAGATAAACCACGCCGCTGACTACCGCTGGCATCGCTTTCTCGTGTTCCGCCGCCAACAACCTTTTCAACCCTCCCAAGCCTGTTTCTTCTCAACACGCTTGAATCAGCCGAGCACAAAAACTTGCGCGTAACGATTCCTGTGCGTCAATCGTCTAAGCAAGGTGGTAAAATCGGAAAGTCAGACGCCTAGGAGGTAGAATCGTGAAAGCCGTTGGTCGAATATTGATTTTTGCAGCAGCAATCGCGTTGCTGATGGCAGTCGTTGCCGCAAGCGCGTTCTCTCAGACACCATCCCCGCCACCCGGACCTGGACCTCGACAAGCCGGTAACGCGGCGGTGTTCAAAGAACTCGGCTTGTCCCAAGAGCAATCGCAGAAGATTGCAGCCATCGTTCGGAAATATAGGCAAGACGTAGGCAGTATTGTTAGATCAAGTATCCCAGACGCAGAAAAGCAAAAGAAAATAGCCTCACTCAAATCAAAGGCTGCAGCTGAGATATCCAATGTGTTAACCCCTGCGCAAAGACAGAAGGCCAAAGAGAAGAACTTGATAGAACGGTTGTTAAGCAGAGTTCCAGGTGAACATGCGAGGTTTGCTGCTTTGTTGGAGCAGCTCAACCTGACGGCGGATCAAAAAACCAAGGTCAAAGCCATCCTAGATGACTTGCAGGCCAAGACTGCCTCAATTATGAGCAACACGTCTTTGACGCGCGACCAAAAACGAGCGAAAATCGCTGAGGCTCGCCAACAGGCAATGGATAAAATCAAATCTCTGCTTACGGCGGATCAGAAAAAGAAGCTCGATGAACTTCTCAAGTCGCGTCCTGGTCCCGGTCCAATGGGCGGTGGGCCTGGGCCACGCGGCGGCAGACCTCGTAAGTGAATAGCGTTTGCGCAATCTGGGTGTGTGACCATCCCCTCTCTCAAAACCACACCACCCGCTTGGTCGGGGCACAAAACAGTGCCCCACCACTTTTTGCTAGGCGGACACTGGGTGAGACAGCGAGATTTGAGCTCTGTTCGGCGCAGGCACGCTGTTGTTCGCGCCGCATCCCACACTGATAGGATTCAAGGCAATCCAACTTTCCAGACCTCATCTGAAGCGTTCCAAGACTTCTCTACACACCAAGACGGATCTCAAAATCATGTTCGCATTAGCCGTTCCAGTGGTCACGGCGAGCAAACTACAGCCACGTCTCATTTAACCGAATCCAGCAACTCTATCCTGCTAATGCCTTCACAACTTACCATTTTGGCATCCTCAGTTTGCTCCTCCCAGCTTGGGTTCACTTACTGCACCTCAACAATGCCAGCAAAGGAACTTACCAACTCGCACACTCCAACTCCTGACACAAGGTGTGCTACGCTCCTGCGCCTGTGAAGCTTTGACCGATTAGCGGGAAAGTGATAGAATCCAGCTTGTATGGAACAGTACATGGATCTGTTCATCGAACACTTGAGGCAGACACGCCAAGCCAGCGAGCATACTTTGCGCGCGTACTCGGCTGACGTGCGGGCTTTTCTCGATTTCGCGAATGAAACTCATGATAGCGTAGACCAAAGGCTTGTGCGGCGGTACTTGTCTCGCTTGTATCAAGACGGCGCGGCGAAAAGCACCGTTGCGCGCAAGTTGGCAGCACTGCGGTCTTTCTTCCGTTTCTTGCTGACGCAGAGACTCGCCGACCTTGATCCCACCGAAGGGATTCGCGGACCCAAGCAACCGAAACGTTTACCCAAGACTATCGATGAAAACCAGATCGAGGCATTGATGAACGCACCGGACGCGACAACACCCTGCGGGCTGCGGGACAGGGCAATCTTGGAAACCCTGTACGCCACTGGGCTCCGTGTGAGCGAACTTCTGAGTCTTACCATAGCAGACGTGCAAGGTGGCGGAGACGAAATCAGGGTGATAGGAAAACGCAACAAAGAACGAATAGTCTTGTTGGGCAGACAAGCACGACAGGCTTTGGATGTCTATCTCAGCTCAGGTCGACCCGCCCTCGCTGCAAAGAGTACAAAACCGGATTCGGGAAAACTTTTTCTTGGTCGCCAAGGCAAGCCGTTAGCGGCGTCCTCTGTTTGGAGGATCGTTGACAAGTACGTAAAGCGTGTAAGCTTATCTCTGAGGATAAGCCCTCATGCGCTGCGGCACAGTTTTGCCACACATATGATGAATCACGGAGCGGACCTAAGGACGGTGCAAGAACTACTTGGTCATGAGAGCATCGTTACCACGCAGGTGTACACTCATGTTTCGCTGGAAAGGCTGAAGGCCGTGTATAATCTCGCCCATCCGAGAGCCGCATCAGGCGCGGACAGACTCGAAAGGTAGAGGTCCCCCCGGACACGTATTGACCGATTCCGGATTGAGCGAGCAGAAGAGCTGTAAGGATTCCGAGTAAAGTTCCGAGCGCAGCAGGAGAACAAAGATGGAGATGCACGGAACCACCATTGTTGCTGTGAGAAAAGATGGACGAGTCGCAATCGCAGGTGATGGACAAGTTACCCTTGATAACACTGTGATGAAACATAGGGCACGGAAGGTGCGTAGATTGTATGAAGACAAAGTACTAATGGGCTTTGCTGGCTCAGTAGCAGACGCCCAGACCCTTGCTGACAAGTTCGAGGGTAAACTCAAAGAAGCGCACGGCAATCTGAAACGAGCCGTTATCGAATTCGCGAAAGAATGGAGAACCGACCGAATACTGCGGCGGCTTGAAGCGATGATGATAGTCGCGAACCACGATTACCTTTTGCTGATTTCAGGTAGCGGAGAGGTCATCGAACCGGATGAAGGCGTCGCAGCAATCGGATCAGGCGGTGGGTTCGCGGCAGCAGCCGCCAAGGCGTTGGTTCGGCACACTAATCTCAGTGCTCGAGAGATCGCTGAGCAGGCGCTGCATATAGCAGCAGATATCTGCATATACACGAATCACGAGATCACCGTAGACGAGCTTTAAAGCGACTATTTCTAACCGGTGGAAGCGAGGAATGACATTGAAGAACAAGCAAGAACTCACTCCCAAACAGATTGTGGCGGAGTTGGACAAGTATATAGTAGGCCAGGAAAAAGCCAAGCGGGCGGTTGCCATCGCGCTGCGCAATCGATATAGGAGGCGCCAACTTTCTGAGGACCTTCGCGAAGAGGTGATACCCAAGAACATACTAATGATTGGACCGACCGGTGTAGGAAAGACGGAGATCGCGAGGCGATTGGCCAACTTGGCAAATGCACCGTTCATCAAGGTGGAAGCAACGAAGTTTACAGAAGTGGGTTATGTCGGTCGGGATGTGGACTCCATGGTGCGCGATTTGGTCCAGCGTGCAGTGGCGATGGTCGAATCTGAAAAGATAGAGGAAGTCCGACCGATCGCCGAGCAGCGCGCTATTGAGCGGATACTTGACATTATGGAGCCGCCCGCCAGACGTGTCGCCCAAGCTGCCGTGCCCAAGCAGTGGGTAGACTCCCTCCAGTCGGTAATGGGCGCGCTGTTTCCGGGAACTGGTAACCCGCCACCCCCTCCGGAAAATACGCTCGAAATGGAAGAACCGGACAGTGAAATCGAGCGCGATCAGTTCGAGCGGAAGGAAAGGATACGTGAACGACTGCGCCAGCAGCTGCTAGCCGGTGAACTGGACGACCGCGAAATAACAATCGAAGTGGAAGACACGTCTATGCCATACTTCCAAGTCTTCGGCCAGCAGGGACTCGAAGAACTTGGGATGGACGTAACGGGAATGCTTGGGAATCTGTTTCCCAAGCGAAAGAAACGCAAACGCGTGACAGTGCGCGAGGCAAAGGAAATACTTGCCGAAGAAGAAGCACGCGCAATGATCGACCAGGAAGCTCTGACGCGTGAGGCTATCGAACGCGCCGAACAAGACGGAATAATCTTCGTGGACGAAATGGACAAGATCGCCGGCCGCGAAACAGAAGGTGGACCGCAGGTATCTCGAGAGGGAGTTCAACGGGATATCTTGCCCATTATCGAAGGCTGCACTGTTATGACGAAGTACGGTCCCGTATCGACGCGCCATATTCTGTTCATCGCTGCTGGAGCATTCCACGTGACAAAGCCCTCGGACCTGATTCCCGAACTCCAAGGCCGGCTGCCGATACGTGTGGAGCTTGACAGCCTAACTGAGGCGGATTTTGTACGAATACTAACCGAGCCGAAGAATGCTCTGGTCAAGCAATACCAAGCGCTATTGGCAGCTGAGGGCGTTACGCTGGAGTTTACGGAAGACGGAATAGCTGAAATCGCTTCGATAGCCGCGCAAGTAAATGCCACTATGGAAAACATAGGTGCCAGACGGCTTCATACCGTTATGGAGCGACTACTGGAAGACGTGTCGTTCGAGGCTCCAGACTTGGAAAACAAGACGGTAGTGATAGACGCAGCGTACGTACGTCAGAAGCTCGGAGACATCGTCAAAGACGAAGACCTGAGCAGGTACATTCTGTAGAAACCAGGCGGGGACGCGTGAAACGGTCGGATGGCAATCGCAGAAAGTATGCTGTTTGCGATTTGTTTTCCGGGTTTACAAGACGCGAGTTCCTTGCCTGCGCAGGCGTATGGTTGGCTACTTGGAGAAACACAGAGTTGATGGGTAAAAGCAAACCGAATAGACATGCTTCGAGGCCCAATATACTTTTTGTTATAGCTGACGACTGGTCGTGGCCTCATGCAGGTGCCTATGGCGACACAACGGTTAAGACTCCGGCATTCGATAGCATCGCCCGAGAGGGAATCCTCTTTACTCACGCATTCACTGCAGCCCCGACGTGTACTGCCTCGAGAAGCGCCATCCTTACAGGGCAGGCACCTCATCGCCTTGAAGAAGGCGCAAATCTTTGGAGCGTACTGCCTGCCAAGTTTCCAGTGTACCCGGAGGTTCTTGAGCAAGCAGGGTACGCAGTAGGCAAAACTGGCAAAGGATGGGGACCAGGCGATGAAAAAGGTGGTGGCCGAACGCGGAACCCGGCCGGGCCAGCGTACCCGAGCTTTTCAGAGTTTCTGAAAACGGTCCCCGACAACAAGCCGTTCTGTTTCTGGTTTGGCAGTCGTCACCCCCACAGAGCTTATAAACAAGGCATAGGAGTCAATTCAGGTTTGAGGATCGAAGATGTAAAGGTGCCGCCTTTTTTGCCTGATGCCCCTGAGGTACGCTCGGACATTTGCGACTACTACTGGCATGTGCAGCAGTTTGATGCAGAGTTGGAAACTCTTATCGAGACACTGGAAAAGTCAGGTCGGCAAAACGACACGCTCGTCATCGTCACAAGTGATAACGGTATGCCCTTTCCTTACGCCAAGTGTAATCTGTATGATGCCGGAACGCGAATGCCGTTGGCAATACGTTGGCCCGGTGTGGTGCAGCCGGGCGTGAGATGCGACGAACTTGTCAGCCTAACCGACATCGCCCCTACTATCCTTGAAGCGGCCGGGATCAGACCCCCAGCCCAGATGACAGGGGTAAGCCTAATGGATATCTTGACAGGTGCACCCAGGATAGAACGGTCCGCAGTGTTCACAGAGCGAGAGCGGCACACAATTGGGCGAACGGGCATGCGAAGCTACCCAATGAGGGCAATAAGAACGCGGGACTTCCTATACATCAGGAATCTTCGGCCTAATCTATGGCCCATGGGGGATCCACACACGACAGTACTGGATCGCATCTTCGCAGACATTGACGCATCACCCACTAAGACGTACATTTTCCGCAACCGTCGAGATCCTCTCGTGGCTCCGTTTTTTGAACGGTGCTTCCTCAAAAGGCCTGAGGAAGAGCTTTACGACCTGCGCAAAGACCCTTGGCAATTGGAGAATGTCGCAGCGCAGCCGAACTATTCGGCAGTCAAGAAGGAACTAAGAAACCGGTTGGATGATTGGATGCGTCGAACCGGTGATCCACGTGCCAATGGAGAGACCGATTTTTGGGACAAGTGTCCGTATGTGACGGGTTGATCTGATCACACGGTACTAAGGTGTACTCCGCCGGGCTGGCAACCTGGCCACGTTACGAACCTGAATCGCTACGGCAAAGGCCTCCCTACAGCGCAAGCAACAGAACGCAGATCATTCATTAGGTTTTCAAAAGAATCCGGCTTTAGAGATTGCGCCCCATCGCAAAGTGCTCGACCAGGGTCCGGATGAATCTCCACGAGTAGTCCGTCAGCACCTGCCGCTATCGCGGCTTTGCTCATAGCGGCAACGTAGCGCCAGTTTCCACAGGCGTGAGAGGGGTCCACGATAACCGGCAGGTGAGAAAGATACTTCACGACAGGTACCGCGGAAAGGTCGAGCGTATACCTAGTGTGCTCGCGATCCAACGGATGAACACCCCGCTCGCAGAGAATGACATTGGGGTTGCCCCTGGACAACACGTATTCGGCGGCCAAGAGCCATTCGTCAATGGTAGCGCTGGGACCGCGCTTCAAGACTACGGGCCAGCGGCTGTCACCAATGGCCGTCAACAGCGGGTAGTTCTGCATGTTCCGAGCACCAACCTGCAGGATGTCGGCAAAGGAGCTAATCAGGTCCACGTCGTGAGGATCCATTACTTCAGTGACGGTTGCCAGACCGAAGGTCTCGCCTGCCTCTTTCAAGAGTCTGAGTCCCTCAACACCCAACCCTTGAAAAGAATATGGGCTGGTTCGAGGTTTGAACGCCCCTCCTCGCAAGATCTTACCCCCGCAGCGCTTGACCACTGCTGCCGCCTCGAAAAGCTGCTCGCGGCTTTCTATTGCACATGGTCCTGCTGCAACCACGATTTCATTCCCGCCGACCACCACTCCCTTGACCATTACGACAGTATCTGTGGGATGAAACTCGCGAGACGCCAGTTTATACGCGCGGCTCACCTGGCTCACCCGGTCCACACCGGGCATGCTCTCGAGCAATTCGGTGAGAGTTTGACGAAGTTCGGGAGGAATAGCGCTTGCAATTCCTATTGCGGTCCGTTCGCCGCCGGGTATGTCAACAGCCTTGAGGCCAAATCCACTGATTTTTTCGATAACGGCTTGGATCTCTTCAGGCGCAGCGCCTGACTTCATTGCGACAATCATAAGTCAAGCTTAGCTTGAGCAAGTTCTAATGTCAACCGTCTACAAGCTTGTTCCAGGTAGTCCTGGGCTATTTCGAACCCGACGAAGGATAACCCTAGGCGGGCACAGGCAACCGCCGTCGTGCCTATGCCCAGAAATGGGTCAAGAACGAGCTTGACTCGCGACAAGCCGTGCAATCGAATGCATCTCATAGGCAACTCAACCGGGAAAGCTGCCGGATGTGGCCGGTCCTTCTCACGGTTCTGTATAGTCTCGTAGGGGATAAACCACGTGTTGCCGCGGCAGTGAAGACCCTTCGACGCGCGCCTCCACCGCTTGACATTCGATGTGTCTTGATATGGCACCCCCACAGCGAGTCTATCCAAAGCGACATCCCCGCGGTGAGTGAAGTGAAATATGTACTCGTGGCAGTCATTTAGGTACCGACAGCTGTTGATAGGTTTGTAGTGACCTACTACCACGTCTTGCACGATACCGGGGTAATCACCGACCTCGCTTTTGAGGATGGCAATCGACTTAACCCAATGTATGACGTTCTGCAAGACGAAGGAGCGGCACATTACCTCGAGAATTTGGAAAGGGACCAATGGGTCGGTAGGTTTGGATCCTACGTTGAGAAAGAACGAACCGTCTGGCTCCAAAACTCGCTTGACCTCACGAGCCCAGATATCGGTCCACTCGAGGTATTCAGCTCTGGATATCCTGTCGTCATACGCCGAATAATCGACACCCAAGTTGTAGGGCGGAGACGTCACCACTACACTTACGCTGCTGTCGCGCAAGTGCTCCCGCATCCCAAGAACGCAGTCTTGTAGATAAAGGCACGCTGTCTTGCCTTCGCCGATTCTGAATTCGTACGCGGCGGCCGGACGTGCTGTAGCCCGAGATCCCGAATATTCAGACAAACACATACTCCTACCCGACAAAGCAACCGCTTTTGTGTTAGTCGTATCTCAGCTCATTCCCTTTGGTACCTAGAAGCGATTTGGAAGGCAGCGCGCCGGTTGAACAACCGCCAAAGGTAATATCGCCCGAAACGTCGTAGGAAGCACTGTAGGTCCACTACCTGTGTTCGGAGGTTCGAAAATGATAAGGGTTGCGATGATAGGCGCCGGCAGCGTCGGCTTTACACGTCGTCTTCTTATGGACATTCTCGCGGTTCCCGAGTTTCGCGACACGGAATTTCGATTGATGGACATATCCCAAGAAAACCTCGAAATGGCAACGAATTTGTGCCGCAAGATGGTCGAAGACAACAACCTGCCCGCGAAGGTTCTCAGCACGATGGACCGGCGAGAGGCGCTGCAGGACGCCGACTACGTGATTTGCATGATACGCGTTGGCGGACTTGAGGCGTTCACCTACGACATCGAAATACCACTGAAGTACGGCGTCGACCAATGTGTCGGCGACACGTTGGGCCCGGGCGGTGTATTCTATGCTCTCCGGACGATCCCGGTGTTGCTCGACATATGCGCGGACATGCGCGATGTATGTCCCGATGCACTATTGATAAATTACTCTAACCCAATGGCTATGAACAGTTGGGCTGTCCACAGAAAGGGCGGCGTGAGATACGTTGGACTTTGTCACGGTGTGCAGGGAGGCGCATGGCAAATCGCCAAAGCTCTGGGCATACCGTATGAAGAACTGGAATATATTGCGGCTGGGATAAACCACCAGACGTGGTTCATAAAAGTAGCGCACAAAGGTGTGGATCTCACGGACAAGGTTTTAGAAGCATTTAAGAAGGACCCCGAACTCGTGAAAAGCGAGCCCCTACGGATAGACGTCTTGGAGCGATTCGGTTACTACTCAACGGAATCCAACGGGCATCTCAGCGAATACTTACCCTGGTACCGAAAAGGCAGCCCGGAACAGAAAGCCCGCTGGATGGATTACTCGGTGTGGTGCGGCGGCGAAACCGGCGGTTACTTGAGAGTGTGTCGAGAAAGTCAAGACGATTACAGAAAGAACTACCCTAAATGGATGTCCGGCGAACTGGACCAAATTCCGCTGGGTCAAAGGTCACGCGAGCACGGTTCGTATATTATTGAGGCACTCGAAACAGGACGAAGGTACTGGGGCTGTTTCAACGTGGAGAATAAGGGGATAATCACAAACCTGCCGTACGGATGCACTGTAGAAGTGCCTTGCATAGTAGACTCCACGGGAATACACCCCACGTTCATTGGAGAACTCCCCCTACAGTGCGCCGCCACTTGCAGAGCCAGCATCAGCGTGCAAGAGATGGCGGTGGAAGCAGCCCTCACTGGGAACAAACAGTTGGTGAAGCTTGCTGTGCTGCATGACCCGCTGACGGCAGCAGTGTGCACACCGGACCAGGTATGGGCAATGTGCGATGAGATGTTTGAAAAACTCGCGCCTTGGCTCCCACAGTTTAACTAATGGGCACTCAGACTCCGAGAAAGTTAGAATGGAGGGCTGTGCGTTGAATTGGGTTCTTACGGAAACAGCCTTTGATCCCAAGACGGCAAAGGCTTATGAAGGTCTGTTCACACAGGGAAGTGGTTATCTCCATGTGCGAGGTTCCCTGGAAGAACACCTAACCGACTGTCCACAAAACATCGATCGCTTGCGGAAGCCTACGAACGTAACGGCGGAAAGATTTCCAGAAACAAAGGCAAAGTGGGGCACATACGTGCCGGGCATATATGGTCCTCACCCTTTTCTGAACTGGGAACTGATAAATCTGCCATGGTTCCTGGACATCGCACTGTTCGCCGACGGCGAAAAACTCGACATGGAATTGAGCAACGTACGCGACTACAAGCGTGAGCTAAATCTGCGAACCGCAACACTAAAACGAGAACTGACTTGGTGCACGAAGACCGGAAAAACGCTCAATGTTTTGTTCGAGCGATTCGCAAGTGCTGCCAGACCACATTTATTCGTGCAAAGACTCAATATCTTCCCACAGCAAGACTTAGTCGCTGAAGTCAGCGCGGGTATCGATGCAGACGTTCGCACAAATGGACATGATCATTTCCAAAGCATCGATTTTTCGAGAATAGACGACAACAATCTAAGCTGTGCCGTGCTTACCGATGGAAACGATACGGTCTGGATGCAGACTCGCCTGCTCAGCCGCAATGTCGGATCCTGGGAGTGGAAACAACACGAGAAGAAGGCTGAATTTCGTGCGCAGATTCAGCTCAGCTCTGGAAGGCCGTTCGTTTTGGAAAAACGGACAGCTGTTTGCACAAGTCGAGACCTTGATGCTGCAAGTTGCAAAGAGATCCTAGAAACTGCATGTAAGAGCACATATGAAGATCTGCACGCGGAACACTGCGCCGTATGGGAAGAAAGATGGAACAGGTCAGACGTGGTGATAGAAGGAGACGATGAGTCGCAGCTTGCGATGCGATGCGCCATATATCACCTGCTCCGCGCACACGTACCCAATGATCCAAGAGTGGCAATCGATGCCAAAGGATACGCTGGTGAAGCCTATTTCGGACGGTTTTTCTGGGACACCGAAATGTATCTGCTCCCGTTTTACTTATACACCGACCCAGAAAAAGCGCGAACGCTGGTCGATTTCAGAATCCGCACACTGCCCGGAGCGAGAGACACTGCTGCGAGCTATGGTTACAGTGGGGCTAAGTATCCGTGGGAGGCGGATAGAGATGGGCATGACTCGTGTCCGAACTGGCAATACGCAGACCACGAGGTTCACGTAACTGCAGACGTCGTCTACGGATTTGCTCACTATGCAACGGCGACCGGTGATAGATCTTTCCTGACTAACGAAGCAGCGGAAGCAATTGTCGAAACAGCAAGATACTGGCTCCAGCGCCTCGACTGGCGCAAAGGTGACAACTACCCGAGCATCTTGGGCGTGATGGGACCGGACGAATACAGCCCCATCACCAACAACAACAGCTATACCAACAAAATGGTGAAGTTCGCGCTGAATCTGGCGGCAGACATCGGTTCGCACGCGGGGGCATCATCCGAAGAATGTGGAGAGTTCAGGCGCGCAGCGGAACTATTGCCCATCCCCAGAAGAGAAGACGGTTTGGTGCTACAGTGTGAAGAATTCGAGAAACTGGCTGAACCCAGATTCGAAGAGCTTTGGAAAGATCGGAGCCTGCCTTTTGCTGCGCAGGTGTCTCAGGAAAGGCTTTACAGGAGCAAGTGCCTAAAGCAAGCCGACGTGCTAATGATGATGATGCTCTTCCCCAAAGACTTTACTGAGAAAGAAATAAGAACGGCTTGGGAGTACTACTTGCCGTATACTACACACGACTCTTCATTGTCTGCTGGTGTTCACGCTATAGTTGCCTGCCGACTCGGACTCCGGAAACAAGCCTGGGACTTTTGGAAGAGAACGTCTTCTCTCGACCTGGACATTACCCACGGCGGCGCTGCTGAAGGGATTCATATAGCTAATTCGGGGGCGAGTTGGCAAGTTGCAGTGTTCGGCTTCGCGGGTCTGGCTACCGCACTTGAATCTGATATCCTGACCATTCGCCCAAACTTACCGGACAGTTGGAAACGCCTGACCTTTCCAATAGTCTGGAAGGGTCAGCAGGGGCGTGTGGAGATTACGCACGAACATTGCTCAGTCACAAATTGCAGTAACCAACCGTTGGAAATTGCAATTTGGGACAAGAAGGCAGTAGCAGGCCCAGGCGAAACCGTCACAGTGTATCTGCAGAATCAGGACAACCAGCCAGAACCCGGATAATAGTATCTGCGGTGATGGTAGTTAGATCCTGCGCTGACAGGGCCGCCAGTGGTGAACCCGCAGCAGCACCCACAGCTATGACGGGCATCCCTGCACGAGCAGCAGCTTCGACACCGGCCTCTGCATCCTCGATCACGACACACCTTTTAGGCGGGATGCCCAACTTCTCTGCAGCCTTCATGAACACCTCTGGGTCAGGCTTGCTCCGCGATATGCAGTTGCCGTCGACAACCACGTCGAAGACCGACTTCAACCCTATTCGTTCGAGGATTATAGGACAGTTCCTGCTCGACGAACCTATAGCCACGCGAAACCCACGCTCTTTAAGAGCTGTTATGAGCTCAAGCGCACCAGGCAAAACATCAGACGGGCTCAGTGACTGCAAAAGCTCTCTGTAGTAACCATTTTTTCGCTCAGCGAGAACCTGCTTTTGATCGTCTGAGTAAACACGAGGCGACTTCTCAAGAATGATCTCCAGGCTCTCCATTCGGCTAACGCCTCGAAGCCGATTGTTTATTTCGGCGTCAAACGGTATGCATTCCTCATCGGCAAGTCTTTTCCAAGCGCGATAATGACAATCGTCGGTGGAAACTATTACTCCGTCAAGATCGAATATCACTGCATAATCGGAACAATTCGCGTTGACCCGTCCGCAGCTGCTCACAGACCTATCTCCTGCCAAAGCCGTTTCTCTGCTTCTTCACAGCTGAGATTATAGCGGTGGCGGATCACTGACAGCCCTACTACCGGGGGATAAGCCTGATCTGCCTTCCATCGAGGCTCTATGTACTCTATGGACTCGAACAGAAGCCGATTGGCTTCTTCGTAGGACAATCCAGTGAGGCGAGATATATAGCGGGTGGATCTGTCTATAAGTTTCAGATTGGATGGAACAACCCAGACCATATAGTTGCCCATCACTCTACCGAGCCGCACCATGGTGCAAGTAGAAAGAGCATTTAACAGCATTTTCACTCCGACGCGCGTGACACCATCGAGCAGCAGGCTGGTCTTAGGAACAGGTACGATTACTGCCTTGCACTCGGGATCCCAATCCGAACAAAACGCGCCGACCTCCGACACCGATTCACTGGTTCCAAAGTAGATCAGCCCTCTGCCTGCACCGGCTTTTCGCGCAGCCTCCAGCTGCGTTCGGAAGAATCCTCCCTCGCACAGAAGGCTTTCTCTCTCCGATTCGTCCACTATAGCGACGGCGCTGTCGCCAGGACCCAACGGCCGGTCTGGAATACCGTTTAGTCCTACTCTGAAGCACATAAGGTCCCGAACGCCTATGCGTTTGATTATTTCATACTGGCGCTCAGCCTTCTCATCTCCTACCAGTGCGCGTACCTCTTCTTCGCTCCACTCGACGCACTGAGGCTCGCGCTTGAGAATGTGGCGCCAGGCAGTTTCCGAATCAGGGTAAGGCACATACAGAAAAGCCCACGACTCAGCGGCGGTGGTATCATCAAACCTTCTGAATGGCGGTGTGCAAAATGTGGGCGATCGTTCCGTTGTGTCCGTAAGCACGTCTATACCAAATCTGTCCGCAAAATAGTTGTTCTTTTTGCCCTTGCGGTAAACCGATTCTTCCAGGCCAACCAAGCCAGCCAATTGCGACAAGACGCGCTCCGTAAGCAAGGTTGAGTGCATTTCGGCAAGTGCCGTCGCGAACTCCGAGGTGACACTGTTTGGGTCAAGCTGCCCCGTAAGTTTTCTAACGACGATCTCCAGAACTGTCAACAAAACGCATAACTGTATTGTCGTAGCCTGCATACGAGTCGAGCCGGTAATGGCCATCGGTCCAGTAGTGAGGTTTATTTTCTCAATGCGGGGATCCAGGATGACTTGCCTACTTCGCTCGACGTGTTCGATCAGAACATCATCCGGATTGTTGTAGACGAAGTAGACCTTGGCACCGACTTCCACACCCTTCCATGCGGTGCCGATCACGAATGATGTCTCACCGCCCTCCGTAATGGCGAACACCACATCGCCTCTTGCAATCCCTAGATCACCGATCTGCTTCTTACCGAACTCAGTGAAATCCTCAAAACCTTCCACAGCCTTTATCAGAGCGAAGTCCCCGCCAGCCATCACGCTGAAAGCTCTGTTTTCCATAGAATCTGCGAGCTCAGCTTCGTGAGGAACAGCCTGCCGACGATCCTGCCAAAAACCTCGCCATATGGAGACGAGTTGAATGGAAAGCCTCCCGGTTGAGCCGCAACCGGTAAAGAAAATCTTCCCGCCGGACTCGAGCACGTTTATCAGCGTCTCGGCGATTTCAAGAGCACGACCGGTCTGGGCAAACTCGCGATATTTTCTTATAACGTCGTCATCGACCCTGAAAAGCAGCTTGAGAGCTTCCGCAGTATTCTGCTTGGCAACCTTGCTAAGATTGGCTGTTACCGGATGGGATGATTCAGTCAAAAGCGCTCCCAGCTTGAACTGATCTGCGATCTTAAGAAACTCCTCAGAACGTTTGAGTGCACTATCGCTCATGCATAACCCTCTAAGTAGAAAAAACCGAACTAACGCGGTTTTGCGTGGGGACTCAACCACTGGGGACTTGTACGCAAAAGCGCAGATTCCTGCAGACAAAGTTCAAAGTCACTATGCCAGCGGTTCTCACAGGGCACGACAAACCCGCAGAGGGCAATCTCTCTAAGGCTTGCCAAACCACAGTTAGTACACGGTCACATCCGAGGGGTTTATTGTGCGCACCAGTCTCTGACTCGCCTCTGTGCTGGCCACACCTGTCACCGCAACAAACGTACCCGGCTCCAAAACAAGGGACGAAAGCACCTTCGCCACCGCACCGCTACCGTCGGTTATTTCGAACCACCCTGAGCCGCGTGCGGTGACCCGTCCCATGGTTCGGACCAGCAGCCCTATGTTGTAGGCACCTGTGCCCCCAATACTTGGAGTGTAGCTATCGGGTGCCGAACCGCCGATGTCGCTTATTCTTAGAGCAACAGGTTTAGGAGCAGCCCCAGAACCCTGCTTCACTACCTCAGCGTCTCTCAAGCACCGCTCACCATCGCTCACTGCAAGCCGTCCGGCTACTCGCACCAAGTCACCCAAAGCAACTGAAGCATTGCTCTCAATACGCAGACCGCGCGTCCTGTCGGGCTCTTGGATATAGAAGACTGAGCCAAACACCCCCGTGACTATCTTGGGCTGGTCGATTATGACTACGGTTCCGTCGGGATTGTCGGTGGCTTCTGCAATCCTGGCGAATG